>JAHJMN010000001.1 GCA_018821305.1 Myxococcota bacterium | reverse complement strand
TTCCTGATTTTTTTAACAGATAATCAGCAAGTCAGGTAAACAGGGGCAGGACCAGCGGTTAACCATTCAATATCAATTAATAATTAAAAAGAACTTAATTTTTAATTCAATTTCCCATTTTCGATCCTTTTACTCCGCAAGCGGTCTAGTTTTTATTTCAGTATCAGTAATCACACCAATTCCTCCTTAACAAAACCAATTGGTTTTTTTGTCAGTACGCAGTCAATTTATTCGAGGGTGGAATTTGTTACTGTGGTGTCGGCGGAAAGAACGAAGATTCCGGGATAGCCCTGGGTTTCAAAACCGTCGGATGGATTGCGGGCAAGGGTTGAGTCCGTGATAATTAGATGCCCGGACAGGTCATTTGAAACGAAGAAAATCGCTCCGCCACCTTCATTTGCGTGGTTGTCCGTTATGGAAGTTCCACAAACAGTAAGAGTAAAGGTGTTGCCGTCGTTGTAAATTGCCCCGCCGCTTCCACCACCGGGGGTTCCGGATTGTGCTGGGTTAGCACCATAGCCGATAGCTTCATTGAAACTGAAAAGGCTGTTAATAACTGTGTAGGAAACGCCGATGGAACTGAGACCACCGCCGTTTGAGCAATAATTACCAAGGTCTTCACGGCCACCGAAGGTGCAGTTTACAATGTATGCTGGAAGGTTTTCGTACTGGGAAAGCACGCGGACCGCAGCCCCACCGACATCGGGGCCCGTTTCCTCGCACTGATTTGTGAAAAACCGGCTGTTGACGATTTTAACACGGCCACCACGCACAAATACTGCGCCGCCACCGCCGCCGTCGAAATCCTGACCAGTGGAATTTCCGTTCATAAAGGTGAGATTCTGAATTGTAAGGCGTGGATGATCCTGATTATCACAGTGAGGCGTTGTCCAGACCTGATCAGGATCACAGGTGTTCATGTAAAGTATTCGTCGCACACCATCGCCGTTTAATGTAACCATGTTTCCGCCGTCAATGACGATTTCAGGGGTGGAGTCGTTGAAAATCTTCGCGGTTTGAGTGAGTGTGATGATTACAGGCTCATCACCACAGTTAAAAGTAATAACGCCACCTTCAGCAACAGCACTCACAAATGCTTCCGAGGTGCAACTTTCGGGGGTTCCGTCTCCAACTACCGTAGTTGGAGTTGAAGAATCTGCAGCCTGTGCATCAGCTGGGATCTGGCATGTTCCATCAGGGTTTCCCGTTGGAGGAAACTGTGCTAGCCCTTCATTTATTGCACAGAATGTATCGGCCCAGTAGCCGCCCGCTGCTTCACAATCCTGACTTGTTACGCACAGATTCAGGTAATCTGCGCTGCACATGGGAGCACCGCAAAAGGATGAGCTGCCTTCAGTCACGCATCGCTGGGAAGTCTGAACGCAGTCATAATCTGTCCAGTCGTAGCAACTGTCGGTTCCGCTTCCCGTGAGAGTACAGGTTTGCAGTGTGTTTTCCGAGCATTGTGTTGCCCCGGCACTGCACTGATCGGTACAGGTCATGCACAAAGCTTCCCCGCCAATTAAACGGCAGGATGTGTCACAGGCCTCACCGATGGCTTCCCACGTGAGAGTTTCTGGATTACATACCATCGGAGTATCCCCGTCGCATCGCTCCGTTGATGCCGAACACTCACCGTTATTATTTGTATTATTTGTATTATTGTTGTTTTCAGATGAATCATCGTCACAGGCAATAATCCCAAGACAAATAGCCACCACTGTAATAAGTTTTTTCATTTTCAAACCTCCTGTTGACCTTAAATTTTTAGCACAGAAGTATGAATCTGACAATTATATTTTTTTAAGTTATTACAGTCATTTTCTGACTGTCCACATTTAAATTCTTCTTAATAAAAAAATAAACCTCCTTGACGAATGTAAAATAAGTTATATAGTATGCCAACTTAATGTCCTGTGTGGAGAAACTTTATCTTTTACAGAAATGAATAATCAAATGAAACACCTACTACTTATTTTCTTATTTTTGTTTGCCTGCTGTGAAACCGGTAAGAGTGAGAATAGCAATATCGTAACCGGAGGAACTGTGCCCGAAGGCTGGAATGGTCCGGTCACCCGTATACTGGAAGACAATATCCATTCAACAAAGCAAAACAGTACGCTGCTTCTGACTGAGAAGGACTTTGATTACTCTCACACTTACGGTTTTTCGCGTCTTTTCCGCCATGCAAACCTTAACGGATACCCACACGACCGGATAACAGGAGGCACGCTCACGCCGGAAATACTCGGAAATTATGACATCCTCTTCATTAACCTGGTCCACGATTCACGTCCGGACTTCACTGAAGCGGAACGGACTGCCATTCTGGATTTTGTAGCTTCGGGAGGCGGACTCTTTGTAATTGCTGATCATACCAATGTTTATGAACATGCCCAGCGCCTGAATCCCATACTCGAACCAGCGGGAATTCGCATCCGCTATGAAACAGCAATTGATAAAGGCAGCCATTCAGTGCAAGGAGCTGGGTGGATTCTCATCGATGATTTCGTGGAACACCCAGTCACCCGTGATGTTAAGGAAATAATGTTCCTCACCGGCGGCACCATGGATGCGGACAGTCCTCTTGCATTCAACTCTGAAGACGGGTTCGGAGATCACTGGAATCCAGACAACCCGGACAAACCCGTCGGAAAATACGGCAACTGGGTTCAGGATGAAGATGAGGACTCAGGTCCCCTTCCCTTATCAGCTGCAGCGGAATATGGCGAAGGCAGAATATTCGTGATAGGGGATCAAAACCTCTTCGGGAATACTGTTCTTTATTTCCTTAACAACAGCACCATTGCCTTCAATGCAATTGAATGGCTTGGTAAACGCGAGAATGATGTACCCGGCCTCAGAAACGTCAAGCCTGATGGTTTCAACATTCATCTTGATGCCCAGGCTGATGCGTTCACCATGGTACAGAGCTGGGATACGGATGACCACTTATCTTTTTACTTCAATTTGAGTCGTCAGAATAATGTCAGGGCCCATTCCACAAGAAGCCCGCTACCATGGACACCAGACGCTTTTTTGCTCGTTGATCCGGTGAATCCAGTAGAACCGCCAATGCTCGCTGAAGCTGATGATGTCATTGCTTCCGGTGGACAAGTGCTGCTTGTGCAGGATGCAACGGGCATCACCACAGCCGCTGTGGATTTTTTCCAGCATTTTGTTCCCGAGGCAGGTCTTACAACTTCCGATGGTTCGCCTTTTTCATTTCAAGTTGGAGCCGTTGTAGACTTCATTTTAAACGCCGAAATCGCCCTGCCCCTGCGCGGTTCAACTCACACCTTGCCTTGGTGCCCTGCAGTTAAATGTCCTGGCCATGCACTCCTTACTGCGAATTCTCCGGAAGGCTCCTGCGATCTGCTCTGCGCCTGGGAAACGGACCAGGGTACCTTTCTGCTTTCAATGGCAGGTGGCTTCTTCTATCAGCCACTCATGGGCTCCGTGCATACGAAACCTGCGGGTGAATCAAGCATTTACTACGAATTTGAAATGGAAATCATTGAAACACTCATGAGCGAGGCAACGCTTGCAGGTCAGAATTGACTTACCAGATGCTTTATCAATAGGTTTCACCCCGGACCCGGATAAACCCGAGTTCCTCATGGTACCCGGGCTCGTTGTCTGAGCAGATGCCCTGAGGGCCACCGGGGATAAGACACCAGGTATTTCCTGCACCACATTTGCCTTCTCCACCGTAGCAAAAACGGGCAAACAGGAAATCCTCATAGACATCAGCATTTTCCATGATTAGTCCGTAGGTCGGATCGTAAACGCGGCCATTCACTTCGACCAAACCATGATCAGCATAGCGCCACACACGCTTTTCACGACCCAAAGCCGCAATTTCTATGGTTTCATACATTGAAAACCACTCAGGGCTAGGGTTAGGGAAGTAGAAAATAAGGTAATTTGCATCAATTCCCTGAGTTTCCACAAGGTCCATGAAAAAACCGTAGAAATCCCCACAGGATGACTGTTTGCGATCAAGGAAAACTTCAGCTTTGTTTGTGAAATGATCCAACTTACCATGGCTTCCATAACGATAACCCAGTGGGACAAGATTCTGCATACCTAAAAGCAACTTGTCGGCCAACTCGTTTTCGGTGACCTCGCCCAGGTCCGAAAAGGTACCGTTTAACCATTCCGCCCCCCAACGGATGATCTGGTAGTAGAGTATCGTTCCGGGAAGTGGTGCTCTCCAGACCTGAGCAAACTCAGTGGTACTAAGTCTTGAGAAGGTGGTGCCGTTAACAGTGTAAGTGTGAGTTATAAGAAGGTTGTAAAGTTTGGCGGTTTCTGAAGGTAGCGCCTGTGTTTCAAATTCTATCGTTTTGTATCCGGCAGAGGTGGAATCTCCCTCGTCAATACTACCCATATCATCTCCCGCCGGCTCAAGTGCACCTTCTTTGTCGAAGAGTTCAATTTCCAGACCGCTGCTGTCTTGGAGAACCCCACGCAGATGCCATGTGCCTGCAGGAGGTGGGCCCTCGCCTTTCCAGGTGGGAGTGAACTTTACAAGTGGCGTGCTGCTTGAAGCATAGGCCGGCATGTAGTTCAATTCCGGAAGCATCTCTTCACCGAGCACGTAAGGTATTCCTGCAAAAAAGGTCGTTTCACCTACCGGGACATTCGGTGTCTCATAGTCAGGACCTGTGATTTCGTAGAGAATCCGGCCCTCACCTGCAAAGTCAATCGTGTCGGTATATACAGGATCCTCCAGAAGCACTTTTTCCTGCTTTTTTTCTGTGCAGGAGGTAAGAGTTGGAACCAGGATACACAAAGATAATATAGTAATGTACAAATTATGTGGCATGCAACACTCCCATTTGTTACATAGTTACTGTCCTGAAATACCGAAAATCAAATTTTTCGCCGATTTTTTGCTCAGGACAGTAACCGCAAGGTGTTGAAAATATTACTAGTGGCCGGATAGAATTTTTAATAAAATTCTTCGCGAAGCGAATTTCCGGACACAACTACATATTTTTAGCACAGAAGTAGTACTCCGGCAATCAGATTTTTTTAAGTTATTACAGTCAATTTCTAATAACGTACCAAATGTTTGAACCAAAAACGCCGTCATCATCTACCAGAACATGAACAAAATAAAGGATATTGCCATCAGGGGAAATTGTCGGTTCACCAACATAGCCGGTTATAAGAAGTTCCGGTTCAGTCCATGAACCATTTTCTAAGACACTACGATATATTGCGGATGGACCGTCACGGTTTGAAGAAAAATAAATGGTGTCGGGCTCGGAAACACCAAAATTTGGTTGTCCTTCCCACTGTGAACTGTTCAGAGGTGCCCCGGGATTTACAGGACTTTCCCAGTTCAAACCATCTCGAATAGAAAACCATATGTCTAATCCGCCTTGGCCACCAGGACGATCTGACGAAAAATAAAGTATTGAACCATCAGCGTTCAAGCCGTGTTCACCATCAAGATAGATTGAATTAAGCGACGACCCCGGATTAACTGCCGCCCCGGGAATACCCCCGGAAATCGGGGCAATATACATATCGAGAAAGTCATCAGCAGGAGGGTTTTCCTGAAATCCAAGATTTGCACTCCTTGTGGAATGAAAAATAACTTCAGAGCCGTCAGGTGTGAAACTGAGTGCACCGTCAACAGAACCGCCAGTGCCTCCGTTCAAGTCATAAAAACGCGGAACAGAAAAGGTACCCGGTCCTTCTCCCGTCAATTGAGCGTAATATGTTCCTGTATGTATATGAAGTGATTGTTCAGTATTTCCTCCGACAATGGGAGACCAGTACATGTAGAGAGTCTGTCCGTCATTGCTCAGCGAAATTGCGTCATTGGGGCAGTTATCGGTCACAGGAGCAGAAACTTTTACCGCCTCACTCCAGTCGGGTGAAACTATAACCGGTGTGTCATAATACGCTGTACGGTTTGGATCCAAGTCGTAAAGGCATGCTGGGCGGACGCTTCCATGGCCGAATGCCGGAAGGACTGCATCAGCGGTGAATGTTCCCTCAATACCAGCAATGGTGAATGTCAAAACAATACTTCCCCGTTCATGGGTTTCAATGGAAAACAGTAACTGTCCGGAAGCATCTGAAGTCATAGACTGGGGTGAAACCTCAATATTTTCAGTAGTAACAGCAACGGAAACGATAGAACCCCTCGAATCCTGAATAGTCATTTTCAGTGGAAAGGTCCCAACATCCCAAATGTATGAAGGGTCTGCAACTGGTTCAATGCTCGCTAAAACTTCCAAAGTAATTTCTGCTACGCCAACTAAAGCATAATTTGCAATGCTCAAGGTAGCCGAAACTCCGGCATTGTTAACCCCAAGCTGATTTCCTGTAACTTCAAATATTGATTTCCCGAGGGCATCTGTCTCTGGTGGGTCTTCAACGGGTGAAAGATTGTTTGTATCGGGGTGGAGTGAGACAATTGCACCTTTAATCGGGTTTCCGTAAGCATTGTTTACCGTAACGGTGACAGTCGCATGAAAAAGTTGAGTTTGCGGGTTATAAAACGCTGGCGATGTTTCAACATGAGACTTTTCCGGGGAAATCAGGTCATCCCTGATGGCATCGTCATCACAACCACCAAACGGGAATAAAACCAAAACAAACAATAAAATAAATACGTTAGATTTCATTACCATCAGTTACCTGTTCTTTTTTTATTTAGTTAATGTCCTGTAATACCAAGTTTAAGCCGAATTTCTGCACAGGACATTAAGAATGAAGACCTTGAAATTATTATAGTGTTCTGAATAGCATATTTTCCTAAACATGCTCAATTTTGATAAAAATTGAATTTCAGGACACGAACTATTTAAAAAAAAAATTCTTAACTGAATTTTACCCTGGATTCTATCCAAGTCAACAACGGGATTTGTGAAGAAAAAACAGTATAAAGAAAGTCGATATCAATACAACGAGAATGTGGGGTTTATGGAAATCATGAAGACGAAGCGGCTTTTGCGGTCAATGGGTGGAACTTTGCCGTCGTCAATGGCGTGGTGAATGGTGTTTTGAACTTTGTCGCGGATGGCTTCAGAATCCCAGCCGATGGATAATTTAAGCATGCGATAAATGAGGATTCCATAGAGCATTCCGTGACTGTAGTTGCCCCCGTGACGGTTTGAAAGATCGTAAACATCATCTTTTGTCAGGTTGTTCGGGCGGGGAGTTTCCCCGGTCCATGCGAGAAATCCAGCACCAACACCCCATACTTGAGACCATTTGGAGAAATGAACAGTAAGTTCAAGGGCTCCCGTGCGATAACGATCAAAACCCTGAAAAGTGAGAATATCATTTTCAAATATCACCCGCACCGCGTGCTTTTGGCCCGAAAATATGTAGCCCATAGCCCCATTTAATTGGGATGTGTCGTTAGTATCATAGAAATACTCAAAATGATAAAAGAAATTATGCCGGCCTGCTACAGGAAATGGAGCCTTTCGGTAACCCGGTTTTCCGTCTCCGAAAACAAAACCACCCATTGCAAACAGTTGGAAATTATCGTCAGGTATGCCGAGGGGACTTTTGTCCATAGTGAAAGCCGTTTGCCCGTAAAAAGTAATAAAATTGAGCGATTTGTCGATGTCCGAAAGTGGCACATTTAGAGTCAGGGATAAACCCACTCGATTTGTGTGTGTACCAAAAACCGCCGTAGGGGCGCCAATTATTGACGAGTTCTGACGCTTGTAGCCGATGCCGGCGGGATCCTGTGGTCTTGAAAATGAAAAGAAAGGTTCGGCTTTAACGGGAAGCGTGAAAAACATGACAATAACTAATAAGATGTAATAAAACTTCATTCTAATAAAATCCTAACAGGCCACTACAATAAATTCAACACCTTGCGGTTACTGTCCTGAGGGTAAAACTGACGAAAAAATTTAAAAACTGAATTTCAGGACAGTAACTACTTAACAGTAACTGATTCAGAAAGAGGCCTACTTTGTGCATTTTGAATAGCAACTGTGGGTTTTATCCGGGGGCGTTATTTCAAAATCAAGATTACGACGGATAACTGGAATTCTTTTCCAGATATCGCACAGCAGGCTGCATCGGTCACCCTCAAGAACCCTCAAATCCAACCTCACAAAAAACCCTGTATCAGTATAAATATGCAGGAATCCAGACGAATAAATCTGCTTTACTATAATGCCATGAATTCGGTCAGAGTAAAGTCGCTTTCCATTTTCAATGTTCCACAGACCAAAAGAACCGTCGGAAAAACCAGCACTGAATATGTTTGATCTTATTTTTGCAAGAGACGTTACGCTGCTTGATGCAGTTCCCTCCATGTACCTGATTACCTTATTTTTTTTGGTTGAGGTGATAGTTCCATCCGAGTGACCTGCAATGAGCAATTTATCGCTGAATATTGCCGTAGTGCAGGATGTTCCGACATTAAATGTTCCAGTGTTCTTAAGTCCAGTATCTAAAACGGTAAGATCCGCACCGGAAAAAAGGTACAGGTGATGCCCGTCAGCTTTTAGATGCCTGATGTCATCTTTGATTTGTGAAGAGTGTACAAGAGAATGAAAAAATACTTTATTATCTGCAAGCACAGCGAAACCGTTTCCCAGCGGACTGATAGTGTTGCATGAAGATTTTCTTTCCAGCAGTTTTTTACCTGAGTTGAAATCAAAAAAATACAGATTAATACCGTCACAGCATAACAATGTCCCATGATCATCAGAAATTTCGCAGGATTTGTAATCTTTTGACAATATTGGAAACTTTTTCAAAATTTGTCGTTTTGTATTTTTATCTTTGGAGGGCCATGGATCCCATCGTTCCTGTGCAGGTAGAACTGCCCAAAGGCGCCATAGAGGTGCGTTACTTAATGTTGAGTATACGCGAACGAGAGAATCATCACCGGAACTGGCGAAATATTTCCCTGATCGTGAAAATGCAACGGCATTTACCTCACTTCGGTGATAGCGACGGGATGCTTTTATGCTGCGGTCCGCAATCTGATGCCAGAAACCGTTTGCACTGGAAACGAGCAGCAGGTCCGTTTTGGGTGAATAATCTATCCAGTAAAGTCTTGATGGCATACGCAGTATTTCTGTTATTGTATCCTTTTCAAGGTCTATTTCGAAAAGATGCCGTGAGTCATCCCCGGCATAAATGATTTTCCCGTTTCTGTGGAAAGTTAACCCATTTATGCTGTCTTTATTAATGTTGAAGGTTTTAATGTTTTTTCCCGTCGACACATCCCAAATGCGGACGGTTTTATCATTGGATCCAGAAGCAATGAGTCGTCCATCGGGAGAAAATCTTGCGGTCCAGACGTGGAATTTATGACCTTCAAGCACATGAATGACTTTGCCCGAGGAAATCTCCCGCAGAATAATCCGGCGATCGAAGCCGGCACTTAATAAAAGGCGGGAATCCGGAGAAAACTCCACCTGCGTGGCTGCTCTCCGGTGTTCTTCAAAAACACCTGCAGGAGTAAAGTCATTTGCATTCCATAATTTCACACTATTGTCAGTTGATGCGGACACAATGTACTTTCCATCGGGACTCCATGCGACTCCCATTACTGCTTTTTTATGGGCTTTTATGAAACCAATCTCTGCTCCTGTTTGAGTTTTCCATATAATAACATTCCCGTCGCCGCCGCCAGTGGCAATTTTAGAGTCATCGGGACTGAAGGCAAGGCCGACGACGGATGTGCGATGGCCCCGGGGAACTTCACGACGTTCAATTTTTTCAAACTTCCACAAGCGCACGAAGTTATCACTTCCACCAGTGATAACAAGTTTGTCACGGTTAATATCCACACTGCGGCAGATACTTTCATGAGTCTTGTATCTGCTTATAAATTCAAGATCCTTAGTGTATACCGTCAGTACTCCGGAGTCGTCGCAGACATGTATTCGACCATCTGAAATGGCTAAAGTACGAAGTCCTGCAAGATGGTTTAATTTTTTAATGTGTTTTAAATCCGAAACCTGATGAGTATTAATAGATCCACCGGATGAAACTGAAACAATGACACCAGAATCAACTCGAATACCAGCAATACGAGATGTTGCTACTTTCAGTTTCTTAATGAGTTCAAGCTCTGGATTGTAAATATGAATTTCACCGGATTCATGACCAGCATAAATATGCTTCCCTTCGTCTGAAACTGCCATCGACCAGTATCCGCCTCCTTCAGCAGTTACTGATTTCAGAATCTTCCCCGTATCACTGATTCTAGATATGCGGCCGTCTACTCCGGAAGAAACAAGAACATCACCCATATAACGAAGTGCTCGAATTCGTGAACTGTGGGGTTTGACTGAAAATTTTATTTTACCCGTCTGAAGGTCATGGACAATAATCACCCCACTGTAGGAGCCACTTGCGATGTATTTTTTATCAGGTGAAAAACTGACTGCTAAAACCTGCTCCGTATGCCCACGAAGCAATGTTGCAGCCCGTGTAAAAACATTAAAAACATATAAATTCTTATTCAGACAAGCAGCAGCTACTTGTTTGCCATCTGCGGAAAACACTGTCTCGTAAACACTGGCTCCGAGATCCTTTTTCCATTGAAGTGGGTTGGAATTCAGTTTCCACAGAAGGAGTGCCGCAGCTGCGTCATCAAGTTTTTCCGCTGCCATACGCAGTTTAGAACGGGATTCAAGGATGTCGCCACGTTCAAAGGCGCTCTGAGCTCCTTCCAGTTGAGCCTGAGCCCATTGACTGGTGACGGCTTTTTCCTGATTTTCTGAAAGAACGCGAAGTTCTGATTCTCGCTTGCGGGCCTCTTCACTGAGGTTTTTCTGTTTGGCAAACGCCATGGCAAAGACTACCGAAATCAGAGCAATTAAAAAGAGCGTTAGAAATGAAAACCCGAAAATCATTTTGCGACGGCGACGATCTCTGTGTCCCTTGTCTTTACATCGTTCAATAAATTCATTCATATCATCTGAAAGCACGAGGGTAGATGATTTCATAAATTCTACAGCATCATCCAGTTTCTTCCCAGTCCAGAGTTCTTCTTCAGTTTTTCCGTTTTTGGTCCACAGTTTTACCCAGGCATTGAGTTCATCATAAAAAATATGATCATACCGGCTTTCGCTCAACCAATTTTCCAGAGTTTTCCATGTCCTCACAAGGCTTTCATGAACAGTTTCAATCTCCGCCTCAGCACCGATGGAAGTTCTGACAGATAAAAGACGGGCACTCACAAGGGTATCAACAATCTCTTCGACCGCAGGATTTCCACTCGTAATTTCACTTTTCAAACAAACTTTGCGCGTCCTGTCAGTGTTAAAAAGCATGAGGAAAATGCTTTTCACTATTTTAAGTGACTCCACCGGAAAGTGGCTTACAACTTCATCTGCATGGGAAGCAAGGGCCCCTTCCACACCACCAGTTGAATCGTAGACTTTTCGAAGCAGCAGTTTCGACTTGCGATCCCGTTGTTCCCATAGACAGCCAGTCACAAATTGAAGCACGGGAAGTGGAGATTCCTCATTTTCAACGGCCTTAACCATAAGCGCCGGTAACAGTGGATCATCATATGTATATCCGGTCTCTTTCAAAGGACGCGTGACGATGTCCAGTAATCTTTTGATTCCGGGAGACCTTATAACAGTAACGGAGTTGAATATCCGCGTATTTCGGATTCTTTCAGCTGCTTTTCCAAGATAGTCGTCCCGGATAGTGAAAACCACCCTAATTCCCAATGAAGGATCATCGGAAATCGAAAGCACTGAATCCGCGAAAGATGAATGGGACGAATTGACAGTACCTGTAAAAAGCTCTTCAAACTGATCAATAAACAGAAGAATATTCTCACCGGTATTCTGAAGGATTGACATAAAAACCGGACTGAGAGGGACTTCCTTTTCGGAAGTTTCTGGAATATTTTCCGAAGCAGAAAAGCCCCCAAGTGCTGCTTTGAGATTAAGCCAGGGATTACGGCCGGGTTGCATGGTAAATATACGCCAACTGCCTCTTTCCCTGAGTCGAGGAATAACTCCGGCTCGAATAAATGAACTTTTTCCAGCGCCGGAATGTCCGATAACTGGTAATACCGCTTCAGATCTCATGCGTTCGAGAAATTGCAGTATTTCATCTTCACGACCGAAGAAAAATCTGCTGTTTTCTTCATAAAATGGAGAAAGTCCTCGAAAAGGGCTTGTTTCTCCCTGATATGTCCCATCCCTTGAACCTAAAATTCCCTGCAGTAAGCCAAGAACTTGTGCACTGTCAGGCCGGGTTTCTTTTTTTCGTTCAAGACACCTCATAACGATGTCATCAAGCGGAGCAGGCACCTCCTGGCTGAATTCCGAAGGTTTTTTTACCGGCCCTGGAGTTACTATTTCAAGGGCAAGATCATAGAGAGAATTTGCAATGAAGGGCCTTTTTCCCGCGAGCATCTCATACATGATAATACCCAGAGCAAAAACATCCGTTCGGTCGTCTCCTTCTTCACCCATCCACAATTCCGGAGCCATGTAAGGCGGAGTACCTCTCGTGGTTCCTGTTTTCTCGCCGGATGGCGGACGGGCAAAAACTTCCTCGGTATTCTCCATGGATGGAACGGAACTGGTTACCATTTCCGAAAAAACGTCACCAGGATTAACAATAAGTCCTGGTTTATTACTGATTTCTGGGGAAATAAACTCCGACTTGTATCGGGCAAGACCGAAATCCAGGATTTTGAGCCTTCCATCGGAGGGAATGAAAATGTTCTCAGGCTTCAGATCCCGGTGAAAGATGTTGTTTTTATGAGCTTCCGCAAGTGCTTCACTGATAGAAATTCCAATGCGAACGGCGTCCCATAGAGCGGGCTTTTCCCGTTTAAGGCGACTTGCGAGATTTTCTCCATCAAGGTACTCCATGGCAAAATAGGGAACACCTTTAAACTCGCCGAATGCGTGAAGCGTAACAATGTTCGGGTGGCTGAACCGGGCGGTGATCCGGGCTTCATACATGAAGCGTTCAAGGTCAGACTGAGTAGAAATCATAGAGGTTTTTATCAGTTTAAGCGCGACTTTTCGCCCCAGCCTCATATCCCTTGCCAGATACACTGCTCCCATCCCCCCTTTTCCGATGAGTTTGATAACATTAAAATAATCTACCATTTCACCGGGATTAAGTTCTATGTCAGGCTCAGGAGTTTTGTGGGACTCAAAACTGCTCATGTAAGTTCACCTCATCATTCTACCCCTAATGTTATATAAAATTCTGTAATTTTATAAACTGGAATTTCAGAAAAGCATCTCCCGGACTTCCTACAGAAATACATAGAAAAAAGCGAACTACAAATATCTTGGATCCCGTGGAATGAATCCAAAACATACAGCTTTATCTGCACCGGAAATAAATGCTTCGAGTTCATCACAAAATACGGTCTCAGAAAAACCAACTGGTTTTCCCGTTCGGTTTTCGATAAGAATCCACCCAAAGCCACCGCCGGACCGTGTCACATGAACCCAAACTATGGAGTTTTCCGGAATCTCTCTCATGGAGCTTATGTCTGAATCAATGTTCCAATCTTCATTGTCCGGAAAATTCATTGTAATAGACTCCTTTTCCCGCAACCAGTGACCATCAGATTTTTCTTTTGATGTATGTCAAACAGGGTCTGACCTGCCTCAGTTTTTTACCAAAAACATTGAATATCGTTTTCCATGAACCGGTGTATTTACCACCATATACTGTGTCAAAGAAATTGTTTGCACCCTTCATGGCTTTTTTAATTTCGCCATTTGCCCTTAATTGTGAGCAGGGAACATCATAACTTCCACCGATTGAGTAGTAAGCTGTAGCACCCCAGTAACCAACCCAGGGTTTTTGCAGAGTAACTTCTAGAGCCATACATTTGAATCCTTTGGCTTTTTTATAAAGTTTTGCTAATTTCTTATCTAGGGATGCAGCAGCGCCTCCGTATCCCTTCAGGAGTTCCCGGGCTCTAATTATTTCCAATTGAGTCATTTTTTCCGGTGTTTTCCGTACAACGGCATAATTAAAAAAACCTGGTCGCATATTGTTAAAACTATCCTTGTCAAAGGCACTGCAGTGGGCATTTTTACCCCAGGTAGCTTTTACAGTCTCGGGATAAGGGTTCTCATACAGCCAGCAGTACTTTATCTTCTGAGCACCACTGGAAAGAGCAAGGGAAACGATTGAAGTTGCAACTGTTTCATCAGGAGTTGCAGTCTTTTGAGCAAGGACTTTAATCATCACCCCTTTAGCCCGATCACTTTCGACTATTGCTCGAAAGGGAGGCTTTGTATTGTTTTCACTGCACGTTCCGTCAGATAAAGCCTTTTTCACTGAGTCTGTATCGAAGTTTTTCCTCAACTTTTCAAGTCTGTCGGCACATGCAGCCTCACGGAATTTTATTATGTTATTTTCATATTCAGGCTTATATACTTTGAGGAGAAGATAATTGACATCAATATACTTCATGGAAGTGGAAATGCTGTCTGACGATACGGAAAAGTGGCCACCAAGCAGTTCAGTTATTGCTTTTTTGTAAAGTTCCTGTTTTGAAAGTGCGCTCATCGGGCCTCCGGGCATCCCTTTTTCACGATAACTTTTTGATTCTTCTGTGGTAATTCCGTAATAGTCCGCATTTATTGAGTCAAGTTTGGTTTTTGCTGCAGGTAAATCCGGAGCCATATTTATTGCAGCGCGGAAATACTTCATTGCCCGTTGTCTGTTTCCGCCAGAGATGTCTAAATCACCAAACCGAAGAAGTGCCTCAGCATAACTGCGACGCTGAGTCATGGAGAAGGCCTGCGGTGGTGGTATTTCGCTTTTATCGAACGCTTTCTGATAAAGCTTCTGCCGTGCATCCCAGACATTGCACTGAGCCACAACGGTTTGAGCAGTCTTTTTGTAAAGAGCATTCGAAGGCTCAATGCAAGTAGCTCTAACATAGAATTTAACTGCCCGCTGGCAGGCATAAACCGGAAACTTGTCGTATTCTTTCCAGGTCCTTTCCGGGTCTTTTGACAAATCATAATAGTTTTGACCCCAACTATAACTGCTTGATGCCTTCCCAACCTTCATGTCAGGATCTGAACAGTCAATTTTAAATTGGGCCATGGAAAGACTGGGCACTGAAAAGAATATTACCAAAAGTATGTATTTCATGAGTAACTCCTATTTAGTTCGTGTCCTGAAATTCAATTTTTATCAAAATTGAGCATGTTTACGAAAACATGCTATTCAGAACACTATAATAATTTCAAGGTCTTCGTTGTTACTGTCCTGAGCAAAAATTGGGCGAAAAATTTGATTTTCGGTATTTCAGGACAGTAACTAACTATTTGTTTATCCAACTATTAAATGTATTTAGGTCATTAATCGCGTTTGCACAGTCATCGCTCTTTTTATCCACACAGTAATTGTCTTTTCTTTTAATTAGTAGTTTCCTGCAGGAAGCGATGCTTTCGGTAAGCAATTTTCGGTATTGTGCATTTCCAACCTGCTGACAGTGGGCACTTCCACGATAACTCATTACTTTTTCACAGTTCAAGTCACCATTAAAAATTTCCATTTTATCGATTTTCTTCTGGTATGTCAGTGACCAGGCGATGAGACTTCCCGGCGAATTTTTAAGTTCAAAAATTCGATCATTTGTGTATTTGCCTTTGAACTTACCGTGGCATTTTATAGCGGCTTTTACGGTATCCCCCCGGGATTCAACACTATTTATTGTTGTCTCAAAAAGAACGGCCCTTTCCGGCGAGCACGAACTTAAAATAAACAGCGAAATTATAAGTAATTGTTTCATAATACCTCCTGAAGCAAAACCGGGAACAGAGGGTTCCCATGAGTTTCGAGCATATAAGCAATCCCCGTGCCAGATTTAATTTTGTTATTTTTATGAAATGATTTCAACCTATTACGATAAACGCATTGAGTTAAAAGTAGAGAATAGATTCAAGGGAACGACGACGTAAGTCGTCACGAAAGTCGAACATCGTCACGAAAATATTTTAGAAAGAGATACCAATACCGAAAAGAACGGAAAGTTGGTGTGCGTTTAAACCCCTGGCACTGTCACATTGCCGGGCTCCGGCGGCTGTGTCACAGTTTTTCAGCCAAACGGGGAAATGATAAGAAAGCTGCCAGGATAAGTGAAGTTTTTCCTGAAGATACCAGTTAACACCAAGGGAAGCACCCATATCAATACCAGTAAGCTCGCGTTTTAATTCCTCAATCAGTGCTTCCTGCACCCGATATCCGAAACGAAAACCCAGATAAACATCACTGCGGCCCCGGCCTTTTACTTTCTTTACAGGAATGTATACTCTAGGCTCAAGATTTATCGCAAGTTGATTGTAGAGGTCCAGATCCGAGTCGAAAATAAAACCAAAATTGCCGTTTATGTTTATGCCGAAATAATTATTTATGCGAAAGATTGCATTTACATCAAAGCCAAGCCCATGATTTTTCATAAGTTCAATCATGCCGATTCGCGGTCCTGTAAGCATTTCAACAGTAAATACCCAGGTGCGTTTGGAATCGCCCGTTTTCCTTATTTTTGACATATCCAGTTCCACAGGATCCGTGTCTTTACCCGTTTCATCGAATTTGGGCCCCGTGTCTCCAACTACAGCATCTACATCGATTTCCTTTTCCTTTGGTTTTGTCTTTTTTTCCGTATCATCTTCAGAATCAACGACGTCCTTATCTTTCTCAGGCTTTTTCTTCGTGTCGTCATCTTCAATTGTGATGTCGTCTTCCGCCGGTTTATCCTGCGCAAAAACCAGATTAGGATTCAATATATATATAATTAAAAGTAATTTAAAAAATGACTTAAACATTCCAACTCCCAGCAATTATCAGTGAGCTTAAAAGACTTTATACCATGTTTTCCCGACATCTTACACTGAAAATATTGATTCTTTTTTTTTATTTTAATCCAGGCTTGGTGGTTCGAATCTGTTTATTTGATCTGAAAAAAGCATTATAGTCCACATAAGTTGCCGCAGGCAGCGGGGAGGCAATGTTGAAATATCATTACGAGTTTGTCATTATCGGAGGAGGTCTAAGCGGCCTTAGTGCTGCATTTTTTTTACAACTCAAAGGCCGAAAAACCCTGGTAATTGAGCAACATCAAGACGTTGGAGGACATGCGAGGACGGAATATTCTCAAGGTGGAATGTTCGACTGGACAGGACACTGGTTGCATCTAAAAGACGGCCCTGTAAAAGAGATGATTCAAGTAGAGTTTCCCGGGCAGTTTATGGAAATATCCAGAAATGCTGTTATTTTCATGGACGGAAACTATATACCCTACCCTTTTCAGGCTCATACCGCTTACTGCGGATTCGAAGAAGCGGACAAAATCCGGGATAGTTACCGGAATCGGCCAAATCCTGGCAGCAAAACCTTTAAAGACCTCCTGATCTCAGCTTTCGGCCATGAGATGTACCGCGTTTTCTTTGAACCGTATAACTTTAAAATCTGGGGTGCTGATCCGGAAATCCTCGCTGGAAAACTCACTGCGGGCTATGTCCCAGTTCCCGTTGATTCCGAAGTAATTGAGGGAAGCAAAAGTCATCGGATTCTTCAAACGGGATACAATCAGACCTTTCTTTACCCGATTTCCGGTGGAATAGGATCCCTCGGCAAAAATATTTCGAAGAAACTCAATGCAGATACGTTAAGAACTAACTTAAAGGTCATAAAAGTCGAGCCGCATAATCATTTAGTCTACACTGCCGCTGGAGATTCTTTTTCCTATGATATTCTTATTAACACGTCTTTTCTGCCGGATTTTGTTGACTTGACCGAGGGCTTCCCGGGAAGGCCCGACTTCAGTTACCGGAATCTCATTTTTGCTGATGTTCTCAAACGTAAAAAGAAATATGAGAAACCCTTTCACTGGGCCTACATTCCCGATATTTCCTGCCCTGTATACCGCCTTGGAAAATACAGTGATGCAGTCCCCTATCTTGGCAGTGAAGACCTTCACAGTTGCTATGTTGAATTTGCCCCCTGCGCTTCTGAAATGACGAAAGATGAACTACAGGAGTCAACATCTGAGTTAATGATTAAAATGGAACTTATTGATTCTCCAGAAGATATCTCCTACTTTCGGCTGCGTTCGATCCGCGGTGCCTATCCTCACTTTACAACAGCATACCCGCAGTCAATTGAAACTACCCGCTCATTTTATGAACAAAACTCTATTTATTTGCTTGGCAGATTTGGTTCCTTCATTTACTCTTCCATGGGCTCAGATATGGAAAACGCCCGTATTCTCGCGGAGAAACTCGGATGACTCTGAAATATTGCAGCATCATTCCTGTTTATAACGAACAGGACATTATCAGACAATCAGTAATGGACCTGGTGGACAATCTCAGATCCCTTTTCGGTTCTGAATTTGAGATCCTTCTTTGTGAAAACGGATCCCGGGACAACACGGCATCTCTTGCAGACGGTCTGGCGACTGAATTCAAAGAAGTACGGGTTCTCCACCTTGACACTCCCGATTACGGAGCTGCTCTCAAAGCTGGAATCCTTAATACTAATGCCGAGATTATAATCTGTGACGAAATTGATCTGGGAATTATTGATTTTTATCAGCGCGCCGTCACCTTAATTGAAGACAATCAGGCATCAATGGTAATTGGATCCAAAAACATGAAGGGAAGTGATGATGAACGCCCTGCAATCCGTCGTCTCGCAACGAAAAGTGTGAACCTTCTTCTCTCGGTTTCCCTGGGCTTTAAGGGTACCGATACCCATGGACTCAAGGCTTTCCGCAAAAGTCGTCTGGAATCCGTTGTTAAACAATGCGTTGTCACCAAAGATCTTTTTGCCAGTGAAATGGTCATCAGGGCCCAGCGGTGCAACGTAAATATTATTGAAATACCGCTGGCGCTGAATGAAAAACGACCTCCCGCAATCAACCTCTTTCGTCGGATACCCGGTGTTTTGAGAGGGATTCATACTCTTGTTAAAACCCTCGGACCCCGCTGAAAGGACTTCCCATGCCCCTTGCACTCATCACCGGCGCTTCTTCTGGCCTCGGACGCGGTTTTGCTCTGGAACTTGCAAAACGAGGATACGACATCATCGCAACGGCAAGACGATCTGGACTCCTTGATTCCCTTGGAAATGAAATCAGAGCATTTGGCGTCAACTACCGCTTCGTTACAGCGGATCTCAATTCACCGGATGCAGCACAGTTTCTTGCCACCGCCGTACAAGAAACTCCGGATATATTCATCAACAATGCAGGCCTTGGTTTCCGCGGCGGATTTGCCCAGATGGAGCCTGATAAAATAAACTCCATGCTTATGGTAAATCTTGTTAATGCCACAGGGCTTTTTCATACATTTTCCAGACGAATGCTCGAAAAGAAAAGTGGCTATATTCTGAATGTAGCCTCAGTAGCGGCATATTCTCCCCTTCCATGGTTTGCGGTTTATGCTGCCACAAAAAGTTATCTGCGAAGTCTGTCCCTTGCCGCCGGTGAGGAAATGCGTTCTTCGGGAGTGTCGGTGTCCGTTTTATGTCCGGGCCCTGTAAGGACTGAATTTTTTGAAAAAACCGGAGTGACTAAGCTTCACGGTACAAAGTTTTTATGGTCTCGGGAAAAGCAGGTCGTAAACTGTGGTATTGATGGCCTTTTGGGCGGAAAGTCTGAAATCGTTACAGGGCCTGTCTATCTCGCCCAGAAACTTTTTTCAGCTTACCTGCCGGATCATCTGATGATCAAAACATCAGGATACATCTTCCATCCTTAAAAAATAATCTGGAATCCCATCCACCCCGCTTCCATGGTTGTAACTGTTAAATCCTCTTCTCCAAAATTCCAGGTAACTCGAAAACCAATATCAAAATATACATGTTCAACCAGTTTTACAAGCGCACCAATAGGGAAGGAGACAAACATAAATGCCTTGGGATCATCATCTAAACCGATTCTTCCAGCCCCAAACTGTGCACCTATATAAAAGTTTTCGAGATAATAAAGAAATCCCAGTCCATATAACTGACTTGAACGGTTGTCATCTTTCTGAATTGACACCAGAAAAGAAAGGGCAAAATTCTTATTTGCGAAATACCCCATTGAACTTGATATTCCTAAATACTTGTCGTGCGATGTGTAATTCCCGGAATCAATTTTATCGTCAACTATTCTTAAACTTCCCATTAAAAAAAACTTTCTTTGCTTTTGGGAAGTTTCACTTTGTGTTGCTGAATTTATATCCTGATTTTCAGCAGGACAACTCCCTTTGCCCACAACACTCTTATTTTTAGAAATACCCGGGTTTTGTCTTCGGGGGCGCTCATCATAGGTTTTTGTAAATCTGTAATTTTTGCAGAACTCCAGGTAATACATAAATGAAGACCGGTCCTTGCAATTCCCAAGATAATTCTCTTTATTTTTTAGAATTGATAAACACTCCGCTGTATAGTCAAGATAAAACACTTTCCGTTTACATATTTTTTTTAATTTAATTATATTTTTAACAATGTTTATCGCTTCTTCTGCTCCTTTTGCTACAAACGCCTGACAGGTTATTTACAATCATTTATTTTAAGCCCT
>JAHJMN010000189.1 GCA_018821305.1 Myxococcota bacterium | reverse complement strand
CTGAAATACCGAAAATCAAATTTTTCGCCCGATTTTTGCTCAGGACTCTCACTGTTTTCGATGAAAACAGTTGTCGTCTTTGACGATTTCCTTCGGAAATACGTTTTAGACAGTAACCGCAAGGTGTTGAATTTATTGTAGTGGCCTGTTAGGATTTTTAATAAAATCCTTCGCGAAGCGAATTACAGGACACGAAATATTTTATTAATGTCCTGTGATGCGGTCTAAGTTATAGACAAATTTTAACACTGGACTCTCACTGTTCTGTAATATCAAATTTTCGAGTAGTCAGATTTTACCAGAGGACAGTAAACCGAAGGCTTTGAAATAATAACTTATTTCCTGAAAACGCCTCGTGAGATGGCAGTCAAATTATGGCTGCAGGAGAATTTTATGAAATACTTATCGGTAATTTTAATTTTTAGTCTGTTTTCAGCATGTAATGTGGAAAATAAAAAAAATACTCTGCCCTCAAGTCCCATGCGATTTGTTCTGGAAAAAGGACCTGTGGATAAACTCATTTTTTCAGAATTTATTCTCGATAACATATATGAATATGCTGCCTGGATAATTGCTGGAAATAAACTTGATTCCAGCAGGAAGAATGAATTTTCCAGGTGGGTGTCCGGTCAGATAATCGAAAAAATGGGAACAGATATAGATAAAGCATTTAAAGTATGGATGATTTTCAGAAAAATAAATGCAGCTCAGGAAATGCCTGATTACCTGTCAACGACTTTGAAGTTTGCTGAGTTTTCACTTAAAACAGCCAATATAAAGCAAACCCTTCATGCACTTACGGTTTTAGTGGGTTCGAAAGATAAGAGTCAGGATTGGGAATCAAAAATTTCTGGAATTATAAATTGGCTTGTGGATATTGATTCTCTTCGTATGGCAAATTGCATGAAAGTACGAAGCAAAGAGTCAAGATGTATAGCTAATTTTAGTGGAGACAGTATTTTGAGAAGCATAATAAAGCCAGATGTGGGCGACATTTCTCTAGCTATATATAAAAAATATCTTGAACGAGTACATAATATAAAATTTACAGGGAAAAGTTATGCTTCTATCCTGAATTCCGATCTCAATAAAGAGCTCAAGTCCTATATAGCTGACAGAATTACCGGAATGATCCTTTTTGAAAAAGACTACACCAGTGCCATTTCGAATCTTGTTAAAGAAGTTAAACTTGATGAATTAAACCCATGGCTTGATGATATTCTTAAGCGAATTGCCAAATCTCCAGCGAAAAATAACTTATGGGAAGATCTTTCAAATTATACCTCAGCTAAACTGGGTCATGATTTCAGTTCCAGAATTTGTGAAATTATCGGCAAAAACGGGAACAAAAGTGCTCATCGCAATTGTCTGGTTAAACTTAACATGAACAAGCAGGAGGAACTACTGCGAATACGTGATTTCCTGGTTAAAAATATTAATGAAAATAATCTTGAACTGGGAGCAATGAAAGATTTGTACAAGTTGAGTTACAGACGATTCGCCGAACTTGTGGAAAGAGAATATTTAGATGAGGCACTTATTGAGGCCGAATATATCAAAAAAATTACCTCTGCTGCCAATTCGCTGTGGAAAAATGAGAAGTTCTTTTCATTATCAACACTTCATTCTCGTTTATCTTCTATTTATATGATTCAGGGAAATAAGAAACAAGCCAGAGAAGAACTGGAATTATCCTGGAAAGAGAATAAACATCCGTATACCCTTGCCCAGATGATACAAATGGAATTTTGGGATAAAAACTATAAAAAAGCTACTGAAATGATGATGAAATTCAGTGATTTCGAGGGGAAAAATAAAGGGTATGCATCTTATCTGTTCATGCAATTAGCAAGAATTCATTCAGTAATGCAGGAATTTTTAGGGGATGCCGAGCGAGCAAATCAGGTACGGATGGTGGCGGTTGAATTTTTTCGGAAAATTGTAGGCAACATCAGTGGAAACTCTCTTCGTGCTGGGATGCTGGTTGAAGCAGGAGAATTATATAATGATCTAGGTAAACAGGATTTTGCCGTTCAACTGTTTCAGCATGCCTTGTCAATTGATTCAAGTTGCTTTTTGTATCGTTCGGTTATTAAATCTTTAGTGCTTTATAAAAAGACTGCCCTGGCTGTGGATGTTTTTAATGCAATGGCAGGCAAGACAGATTGTGACGATAAATCAAAACTTTATAGCGCTATTACAGTTTTACCCAGTGCTATGAGAGATGGTTTGAAACCTTATGAATACAGTGCGGTAACAAATTTCCTGAAAAGTTATAAAGAAAATCGCTGGCAAAGATATCTGAAACAAATTGTTACAGGTGAAATCTCGTGTGAAGACGCATTAAAAAAGGCAGCTAATAATGGTCAGAGGGCAGAAGCGACTTTCTATTGTGGAATGTATATGTGGGCTAAAAAAGGGTGGAAAGCTGCGGAAGAAAAATTTAAAAAGACCATGGAATTTAAAATTTATAACTATATTGAACACGATATGTCCTTCTGGTTCATGCATTATGAGAAGCTTGCCTCGGAAAAGAAAGACAGCACCGGTTCAAAAGGTCGTTTATTCTAAACTCCCCCATTTTTATTCCTCAAGCGGTCTAGACAGCTTGCGAGTTAATACGATATTAACTTAATTTAAAGAAAAGCTTCAAGAGAAAGCCCATCGCATTCCGCTGCGCGAAATTGCCTACCTGATTTCCTGTTCCTGCTACTGATTTCCTGTTTATCTGAAATTTTTTAACAGTAACTCAGGTAGGCAGGAAAACAGGGTCAGGAACAGCGGTTAACCATTCAATATCATATAATAATTAAAAAGAACGTAATTTTTAATTCAATTTCCCAATTTCGATCCTTTTTATTCCACAAGCGGTCTAATGTGCCTGAGCAGTAGTCATCATTATTCGGACACCATCGGGATCTTTAATGAAAATCATGGAAGGACCACCGGGGATATGTACAGGCGGTTCAAAGGAAATGTTTTTCGACTTGAGAAAATTCTCTGTTTTTTCAATTGAATCCGTATGAAAGGCCATAGTAAAAGGCCACTTGTCACTGAGGCCTCCCCAATTCTCACCATTTTCAATAAGCTCAAGATTAAAGTGATTCCCGTCGGAAAGGAAAATGATTCTAATATTGTTTCCCGGGGAAAAGCGTCTTGTTTCCTTAAGCCCGACTATTTCAGTATAAAAAGAATGAGCTATATCAATATTGTTTGTATATAAAGTTATAAAAGAAAAGTTCATCGGTTAACTCACTTTATTTGAAGTTGCGATTTAAGTTCAGTAATTATTGTTGTTAAATAATAGTTTTTGCCATTGTATCTAAAAGTCGGTGTTCCTCGAATTCCGAAACTGGAGGCATAATTGAGGTCTTTTTTAAGGTGTTCCTCTGTTTCCGAAGATTTTACACAGTTTGAAAACTCATAAGTATCAAGCCCGGCGTACTTGGCAATGTCTTCAGCTTTTAAGGAAGTGCGGGCATTATCATAAATATAGTCATTTACTAACCAGAACTTTCCTTTTTTTCCGGCACAAATTGCAAACTTCGCAAAATTAGCAGCATACTTGTGAAAAGCTAAAGGTAGATGAACATGGACAAGGCGGATTTTTGAAGAGTGTGCTCTAATAAAACTGCGGAAAGAATTATTTGCTCTACTGCAGTACGGGCATTGATAGTCAGAAAATACATATACCGTGGCAAGAGGATTTGCCGCTCCAATCCACGGTCTTTGTTCAGTACCCTCGAGTCCCGTTGCCATGCCGTCAAATGTCGAACTATCGGGAGTTACGGGATTTTCCAATTTTGGAGGGGCACTTGTGGCACCTTTTGTGACGGTTTGAGCTCTGCTCGGAGGCAGATCCGGAGTAGTTTCCTCATTGTTGTTTTGTCCTTTGCATGAAAATGCAAATATCAAAATAATAAAAAGTGCCTGTTTCATAATAACCTCCAGAAAAACTGTCCAATAATTCGTTAGTGAAAAATTCCCATCAGGAAAATGTGTACTTTTAGAAAAATTCAGGAAATGTAAATCACAAGAAAGTGGTATTTTATACGTTCATCGACTAAAAAACAATATCAGGTAATATAAAAAATTGGAGGCAAAGGGTGGAAAATATCAGAGTTTGAGTTTAATACGAAGCTTCTCAAGCATATCTGAAGTCATTGTTTCAAGGTTATACACGGGACTCCAGCCCCATTCTTCCCTCGCAGAAGAATCATCCATGTTGTCAGGCCAGGAATCTGCAATACCCTGTCTAACAGGATCTACTTCGTAAGTCATATCAAAGGAGGGAATATGTTTTCTTATTTCTGCGGCAATCATTTCCGGAGTAAAACTCATGGAAGTAACATTAAAAGCATTTCTGTGCAGAAGTTTAGCTGGGTCAGCTTCCATGACTGCAATGGCTGCTTCAAGAGCATCCGGCATATACATCATGTCCAGCCGGGTTCCTTCTTTGAGGAAACATTTAAAATTACCCGTCTGAAGTGCATCATAAAAAATATTAACGGCATAATCCGTAGTTCCGCCACCGGGAGGTGCCACGTGAGAAATGATGCCTGGATAGCGAACTCCGCGGGTATCAACTCCAAATTTCGTGTGATAGTAATCGCAGAGAAGTTCCCCGGCAACTTTGGTGACTCCATACATGGAAGAGGGTCGCTGAATGGTGTCCTGAGGTGTATTGACTGAGGGAGTTGAAGGACCGAAAGCCCCAATACTGGATGGTGTGAAGATTGCCAATTTGTAAAGTCTTGCAGCCTCAAGGATATTGAAAAGTCCTCTTACGTTGACATTCCAAGCGTCCTGAGGTTTGGCTTCTGCAACGGCACTGAGGAGTGCTGCAAGGTGATAAACGGTGTCAATATTGTATTTTTTTACAATATCTATTATTTGAAAGGGATCCAGACAATCAAGGTACTCATAGGGACCTTCATCACTTTTATCCCTTAGATTTCTGCGGATATCCGTTGCGACGACATTTTCATTGCCGTACCGGCGACGCAGTTCTGACACAAGTTCGCTTCCAATCTGCCCCAGAGAACCAGTAACAAGAATTTTCTTCATATGAACCTCATAAAACATCCGCACAAGCGGGTCTGAAATTGAGATGTAGGCGTTTCACGACCTTGAAACTCGACCATCCTAGAAAAGAGTTGTCCTGATAGCAACTGTTAAGTTGCATAACTGTAAAAATAATTTACCATATAGTCACAGTCCTGAAATGCCGGTTTTATAAGTTCTCTCCGGTTTTTAGTTCAGGACTCGAACTACGAGATAATCCATGTTGAATTTTTACAAAATAGCGTTAATATAAAGAGGATAATATAAATTCAATCGGAGGATAATATGTTCAAGTTATTTCTTATTTTAGGCAGTTTATTATTTGTTTCATGCACTGGAAATGACGGAAAGGATGCCCTGCAGCAGTTAACTGTCCTCAGTGATGCATCTGCAGAGAACTGTCCCACGGGGGGCACCACTGTTATTGCCGGTATAGATTCCAACGGGAATGGACAACTTGATGAAGGCGAAGTCACTTCCCGGCAACACATCTGTAACGGCAGTGAGCCTTTGACTCTAGTTACCATAGAAGAGCCGGGAGAAAATTGCGAATTTGGTGGAAGTCTGATTCAAACGGGTCTTGATGATAATCAGAATGGACAACTCGATGTGGATGAGATTACTTCATTCGAATATGTTTGCAATGATCCAGTCCTCACGACGGTGACTGATGAACCCATGTGCTTTCCAGGGGGGAAAACGATCTCCACCGGGTACGATCATGATAATAACGGTGTTTTAGAAGAATCTGAAGTATCCTCAACTACTTATATTGATTGTGTCTACCTGCGGTCCACAATATTAGTTGGTTCCGATTTAAATGAGAGCAATGCCAGTATAAGTACGGACATTTCAGGCAATATAATAGTAGCCGGTTCAACGGATGGGCAGATGGATGCAACACCCATTGGCATGAAAGATGTTTTTGTCCGGAAAATTGATGCAGAAGGCAACAGTATCTGGACAAAACAATTCGGATCAATCAACAACGATTTTGTATTCTCATCCACAACAGACTCTGTAGGCAATATTTATATAACAGGAACAACTTCAGGAAATCTTGAAGGAATAGGAATAGGTGTTTCTGACGCCTTTCTCCGAAAATATGATCCTGACGGCAATGTGATTTGGACAAAACAATTCGGAACTGTCGCTGAAGACAACGCCTATAGCGTGGTGACGGATTCTCTGGATAATGTAATTGTCGCTGGAACTACAATGGGGAGCCTTGAGACTTCTATGGGGTATCTTGATGGCTTTATAAGAAAATTTAATTCAGACGGTGATGTTTTGTGGACGAGACAATTTGGCACCGGCAATTTTGATAGAATTGAATCAGTAACTGTGGGACCCGATGATTCAATTACTGCTTGCGGGAATACTCCAGGAAACTTCGCTGGTATTACAAATGGTGATTATGATTTTATTGCAACTCAGTATAGTCCTGATGGAACATTGATTTGGGCAAAACAGTACGGATCATCTGGTGCGGATTATATTACTGATATTGCATCACTATCTGACGGTAGAGTTATTCTAGTCGGTTATACTACAGGCAGTTTGTATAATCAAAACGAGGGGGCATTTGATGCTATTGCAGCGATTCTGTCTCCCGAAGGCAATTTTATTTCCGGACTTCAGATTGGCAGTTTGGGGGACGAAAAATTTACCTCGGTAAGTGTAGGAGAAAATGATGAAATTTATTTATCTGGAACTTCCTCGTCCAGTCTTTATTCATCAAACCCGGAAAAC
The DNA here is from genome assembly GCA_018821305.1 of Myxococcota bacterium. Lineage (GTDB taxonomy): Bacteria > Myxococcota_A > Polyangia > HGW-17 > HGW-17 > JAHJMN01. The sequence continues at coordinate 137,723 of JAHJMN010000189.1, read as the reverse complement.
TACACCCAGCCAGTTTTACTGATAACTGATCCGGGCCTTTTTATTTATGAATCACTTCAGTTGCCTTACTCTGGAAATACTCAGGACATTTCGGTGGAATCATCTGGAGAAATGCTTATTGTTGCTGGTACTGTCGATGCATCTTCTGTGGATGGCCTTTCAACAGTTCTCTCCGATGTCTTTGTATCCATCCTTCGAAAACAGTAGACCACTTCTAGAGTAAAAGAATCGAAACATGGAAAGTTGAAAATTACATATTTATATAATTTTACATTGATATTGGATGTTTACGACCGGGGAGGATTAGATTACGAACGAACTATTTAAAGGTTCTGCTTGCGAGGATGTCAAATGCTTCTTTCAAGCCGTTGTGAATAGCGCTGATTTCTCCATCTTCCCATTTATCTCTGGGTTTACGGATGAATGATGTGAGATCTGCCGTGTTGTCAAAGACGCCAAGGGGGAGATTCCATTTACGCATGACATAACGGTTTCCCTCTACTTCTAGACGTTCAACTTTTACGGTGTTTGGAACATCACTTACACTAAGAAGGAAGTTCATGTCATCACAGCCATACTGGCCAAGCATAACTTCCATTGGAACGGAATGGTTCAAAATACTTCCCTGAGCATCTGGAACTCCCCGTTCAATATTCTTACGACGGGATTCTTCCGGAGAAACTTTAACGTAAAGAATACCTGCTTTGTCAAGAATCTTACTTGAGAATTTGGACAGAGAATACTGATATCCATGGGGAGGCGTAAGGGGGAAAGCAGCTCCATTCGGGCCTCCGCGGGCAGCTTCAATAACTATTGTACGACCAGTGCGATCTGCGGCACATGTCCGATTTTTATTATCGAGTTCTTTTGAGATCTCTTCTTCCATGGCGTCAGCGATTTCGCAACGTACACGATAAGGAACCATTCCAAGAGCTGGACTCATACCTGCTTTAACCCGGGCATTATCGATGCGGTCAAACAATAACTGAGCAGCACTTACAGGTTTGCTCACATTTCCTGCGAGAAGATCATCGTAATCTTCATTCAGAAGTTCAATGAGAGTGCCCCAGGTGAAATCATCCTGGAATGGACGATCCGGGCCTTTATAAAAGATGTAAGGTTGACCTCGGAGAGCGAGTTCATCGTCGATGCGGTGCATAAAGTGCACATAGGGGTAATCATCGAGTTGTAGGGTTTCGCCCATATGGAAATCTCTAGCGCACTGTTCATGAGTCAGGCCTTCAAGATACTTACGGACTTCAGATTTTCCGGATGCCGGAAGGGCGAGGAGTAATACGGTGTCAAGAACATCAGCCATTTATAAAAGCTCCTTTCGGGTGGTTAAAACATTTTACAGTCCAGAAAAAATTCCTGAATTGGAATTCATAAAACCATAAAAGTGCGGGCCATGTCTACACGAAAGAACAACCCTGTTCACTTAAATATTCCGGAAATAAAATTCCAAATGAGAATAATCGATGTTCTCCTGTTTTCAGCGTGATTTAGACCGGGGAGAAATAGTTACTGTCCTGAAATCCTCAAAATCAAATTTTTCGCGGATTTTTAACTCAGGACAGTAACCGCAAGGTATTGAAAATATTAATAGTGGCCTGTTAGAAATTTTAATAAATTTCTTCGCGAAGCGAATTACAGGACACGAACGAAATAGTGTGATTACGGCCACATATGGAATAAAAAAATCATTCGGGAAGATTTTTAAGGTGGCGATTGTTAGATATCTGACCTAATATGCTGACTGAAATTATCGACTTTTGAAAGGAGAAAAAATGAAATCACTAATAATAACAATAAGTCTGCTTTTTGCTGCCATATCCTGCAATAAGGGTGGAAAAGAAAATACCCCACCGGAAAAACAACCGGAAAAAGTAGAGAAAGTTCCTGAAAAAACACCGGAAAAAAAGGAAGTACAGGAAAAGTATTCCAATCTCATTCCGAGAAAGAAAATATTTGGAAATCCCCTGAAAACAGGCTTTTCAATTTCCCCGGATGGAAAAAAGATAGCGTATATAGCACCTTTGAACAATGTTTTGAATGTATGGGTTGAGACCATCGGTAAAAATGATGCTCAGGCTGTAACTAAAGATACATACAGAGGAATTACAAATTATATCTGGACAAAGGACTCTTCTTCACTTCTTTATGCTCAGGATAAGGGCGGAAATGAAAATTTTACAATTTATCAGGTAAAACTTGATAAATTGACTGTTAAAGCGCTCACTCCGGAAAAAGATGTGCGGGCAGGAATCGTTGCTACAAATAAACGTTTTCCCAATGAAGTACTTATCTCGATGAATGCTCGTGATAAAAAAGTTTTTGATATTCACAGGCTTAATCTTAAAACGGGAAAAATGGTTCTGGATACTAAAAACCCGGGTAATGTTTTAGGCTGGCTTGCGGATTATAATATGAAAATTCGTGCAGGCATGGTTATGGACAAAGATGCCAAAAAGAGTCTAATTGTAAGAACTACTCCCAATGGAAAATGGAAAACCCTTCTTACCTGGGATTACCTTGAAAGTGGTGGCCCCGTTGGTTTTACAAAAGATGGTCGTAGTCTTTATATAATGGGAAATAAAGGTTCCGATAAATATCGACTTTATACAATTGATATTGCTACAGGTAAAAAGAAGGAAATATACACTAACGAAAAAGCGGATATCAGTGATGTAATGATTCATCCTGATAAAATGACAGTTGTGGCAGTCACAACGGAATACATTAAAAAAGAATGGAAAATATTTGATAAAGAGTTTCAAAAAGACTTCGACGCCATGAAAAAACTGGCTGGAGATCTGCGTTTCGGTCTTATTTCTCACACATCTGACCTTAAAAAATGGATTGTTGCTACTGCAGGACCGAAAGTACCCGGAAAATATTATATTTACGATCGGACAAAGGGCACTTTCGATGTTTTAGCTGATACAAGGCCTGAACTGAAAGACTTTACCCTCAATGAAATGAAACCCGTTGAAATTACAGCACGAGATGGGTTAAAACTCGTTTCATATCTAACAATTCCAGCTCACCCGATAAAAAACCATCGTCCCATGATTCTTCTTGTTCACGGGGGGCCGTGGCACCGTGACCGCTGGTCATTTGACGGCATGGCTCAGTGGCTTGCAAACCGTGGCTACTGGGTACTTCAGGTTAATTTCCGTGGTTCTACTGGTTTCGGTAAGAATTTCCTCAACGCCGGCAATAAGGAATGGGGACGAAATATGCAGCATGATCTCACAGATGCCGTGGCCTGGGCCATTAAGAATGAAAACATTGATCCGAAATTTGTCGGTATCATGGGCGGTTCCTACGGTGGATATGCGACTTTAGCCGGGGTGACTTTCACACCGGATCTCTATGCCGCTGCCGTTGATATTGTTGGTCCAAGTTCAATTGAAACCCTTCTTAAAACTGTTCCACCATACTGGAAACCCATGATGGCACTGTTTTCTGTGCGTGTTGGTGATATCGAAAAAGATCTCAAGATGATTCGGGAACGTTCTCCTCTTCACTATGCAGATCGCATTAAAACACCCCTTGCAATCTTTCAGGGAGCCAATGATCCCCGGGTGAAAGTTTCTGAAAGTGATCAGATGGTACAAGCTATCCGCAAAAACAAGAAAGAAGTAATGTACATAGTTTATCCCGATGAGGGACACGGATTCAAACGCGAACCCAATCGCATGGATTTTCTTGCCCGCACTGAAGTTTTCCTCGCAAAATATCTCAAAGGCCGATTCGAACCCTGGACCGCATGGCCAGGTCACACCGCCAAAGAAAAGTAGTAAGTTTTTGTCCTCTAGACCGCTTGCGGATTAAAAGGATCTAAATCTAAAAAGTGAATACTTCAATTCTTTTTAATTTTCCATCGATATTGAATGGTTACTCCCTAAAACCTGTTTCCCTGCTTGCCTGACTGCCTGAGTCCCTGTTAAAAAATTTCAGATAAACAGGAAATCAGTAAGGATTTTCCAAGTTGAAATATACGTGTGGAAATAAATTTTATGCTGTGCTAACAAACTTAGAATCCCCCTAAGGAGGAACATCCAGTGTCTATTTATGATTTAAGTTTTAATGATTCGAAAGGCCATAAAATTGAGATGAGTCAGTATAAGGGAAAAGTCCTTTTACTTGTGAATACTGCAACGAAATGTGGTCTTGCTCCTCAATTCAAAATACTCGAAGATATTTATCAAAAATACAAAAACAAAGATTTTTTTGTAATCGGTTTTCCATGTAATCAATTTGCAAATCAAGAGCCGGAAACAAATGAAACAATGGCCGAAACATGTCAAATCAACTTTGGAGTTACCTTTTTATTATCCGAAAAAATATATGTAAATGGTGAAAATACTCATCCAGTATTTGCCTATTTAAAGGATAATTCAAAAAGCGGTCTTTTCGGGAAAAAAATAAAATGGAACTTTACTAAATTTTTAGTTTCTGCAGATGGAACAATAATAAAGAGGTACTCCCCTACAAAAAATCCCAAAAAAATTGAAAAAGACATAGAAACTTTACTAAAATAATTTTAGTCTAAAAAAAATAATCGCCCGGGGTATCAGGTTTTCCTGCATTCTAAAAAATCAGGAACACAGGCAAACAGAAACACGGTCAGGAAAATCAGTAAGCGAAGTGATCTCAAGAATAAAAAATAATTTAAGTCACTTCCGTAAATATGCCGACCATGACAGTCAGATGCCTTCGGCGCCAGTTACCGTTGAAGTTGAGAGGAACAGCAGCAATGAATAAGGAGCGATTCGCAAATCACTTGGAACTCGCGACACAATATGCCATAGACTTTGCAAGTCGTTATATTTTTAACCATTTAGATGGACCTGGGGTTTACCTTGTGGAGCCGAACTGTTCCTACGATAAAAATTTGTGTGAAGGCGAGGTTGTCTTTCCCGATGATTCCCTTCCGGAGGGCAAAGTTCACGGGCCATGGACTTCTGAACAGGTAGTTGATTTCCTGTGTCGCGAAGGCCGAGTGCCGGAGTGGATCGACATCGCCGTTGCAGAGGTCTCAAAGAAGGGCGAGGTTCGAATAGGCCTAACTTGCTGTGGCCGATTCACAGCATTAGAAGACCTGCTCTATTACAAAGATCGTGAAACTCCACCATTCGGTGTCAAGAGTCCCCCCCTGCCACCTGGTTGGAAAGAGGACTGCAAGTTTGACGTAAACTGGTTCAGGGAGATATCCACTAGACGAAGTCGACCCTGGTGGCGATTATGGTAAGACTGCCCATTGATGCGGACGTTAGTTATATAATCGGATAAGTACATGAGAATTGGTTCAGATATCGAATACATTGAAATAGAGGAAATTGAACGAATTCTTGAGGGATTTCCTTGTGCTGGAGATGTAAGACTTAGAGTTTCATTAAGTCTTCAGGAATTTCGAGGCTCATATGATGGAATATGGTTAGATCTTACCGAAGTGGAAAGTTTTTTGGACTCTTTGAGTGTTCTTGATGAAGAAAGGCAAGGGATTGCCAGGATTGTAAGCATAAGCCCAGGTGAATTTATATTTGAAATACGTTCATCTGATAAATCAGGGCATATGGAGATTGAGGTGCAACTACGCAGGTATCAGTATAGTGGCACCAGGTACTGGCCAATTTATTTAAGTGGCGGGTTTCAAGTACAGCCTGACGCTATTAAACAACTGATTGTTGGTTTTAAGTCATTTATAAAAGAGGCAAAATAGGCGAATATTGTCATAAAAGCGGCGGGTAATGCCGTTTCACTGATAAAATGGTAACACAGCATTTTGAGCTAAAATGTGAAGGTTGGTTGCAATGAGTTCCAGGTTCCTGTGTGAGTGCGGGCAGCGTATTGACAAAAACCTTTTCTCAGGAAACCAGGTTAAACTCCTGATCGCGGAAGAAGATTTTGATCGGGACTTCGCGGGACTCTCTGCCGAGGAGTTGGTCCAGGAACTCATTATGAAGAGCCTTACCGTTGTCAACTGCCAATCCTGCTCTCGTCTGTACGTGCTCGACGAGAGCGAACAAAATCCTGTTCGTGTGTTCTTGCCAGAGCGGCATGATCGTGGAAAGTAATTGGCCATGGTGTTTGCAATAAATAGTTACTGTCCTGAGCAAAAATCGGGCGAAAAATTTAATTTTGGGTATTTCAGGACAGTAACTAACTATTTCGTGTCCTGTAATTCGCTTCGCGAAGAAATTTATTAAAATTTCTAACAGGCCACTACAATAAATTCAACACCTTGCGGTTACTGTCCTGAGCAAAAATCGGGCGAAAAATTTAATTTTGGGTATTTCAGGACAGTAACTAACTATTTCATGAACATTGCGTGGGGGGAAGTTTTGGGGTTATTGCGGACAAATTGTTTGTACTCCTGAACCAGCTTTTTGATTTCTTTCTGGCCTTCGGGAGTCTTTGCAAGGGTCCTGAGAGTGTTGATGGCTTTCTTGTACTGAGTGTTAAATGTGCTGCGCTCTCTTGAATTATGGAACACTGCATTCAGGGAAGCTTTTTCCCCAAGACAGCCTTGTCCTACAGCAGCCTGAACTTCCGTTGGAAACTCAGAAGGAGGAGTAACTCTACCACCATTTGTTGCAACCCAGTCGACGGCGGCGGCGCTTGCCATGGCTTTGAAGGAAGCTTCACGTCCTTTAACATTCTGTGCTCTTCCGAGGCTGTAAAGACCTGTGAGTATCGAAAGGGGAGCTAAAACTGTTCCGGCGGTTCCTTCGGTTCCGGCAAAATTTACAACTGTAGAAATTTTGTCCAGAACTTTCTCTGCTTTAGTATCCGTGGGTTTTGCAGTGTTCAGTTTCTGTGCTTCAGCCTGGGTCGAAAGGTGATTAACAACATTTTTTGCTGTTTCGGCCATGTTTCTGAGAACGTTTGTGCTACCTGAAATAATTGTGTTTGACATGATAAAAATCTTTCTGCCTTAGCGGCGGTTAAGTGCGTTAAATTCTGCACGCAAATATATTCGCCGCCTCACTCAAGGAGTTGCAGAAACAGTGCATTTTTTTTTGAAAAAATTTACAACCTGCTGAAATATAACTGAAATAAAATGTAAAAACTTTTCGATATATTTCATGGAACGCAGGGAAGCAGGGAAGCAGGGAAGCTGGAACGCAGGGTAGCAGGAACAGGAAAACAGGGGGCTCATTCCTGAAGCATTTCTTTAATACGAGTTACTATTCTTTTACTCCTGACCCTGTCCAATGATAGCTTTTTCTACGGTTTGAAGGATCATTTTGGAACTGGCAGTTGCGCCGGAGATGGAATCCACATCAAGACTCTGTTTTTCAATTATTCTGGGTATGATTTTTTCTGACTTTTTCATTCCTGTTTCGTGGGATAAAATCTTGATACTGCTTATTTTTCCACCTGATACATCCACTTCAAGGTTAATTTCCATGAATTTACCGTGGGAATTATCCGCTTTGTAACGGCCATCAGGAAGTTTTTTCAGGGCTGTTTGAAAACTGTTGTTGTCCACTTTCACACTGGATGCGAATTTAACAGAAATATAATGCAGCCACAAACGACCACCTCCAAAAAGGGTTCCTGAAATTGCCACAACTGTCAGAACTATTTTATGCCATCGTTTCATTTTACTAAAACCGCTTTCTGGTTGATAAGATTGGGTTGAATTATAGAAATATCAATAAATTTCACAGTAGCCATACTTTGTTTTCATCCTTTAAAACTGGAGGTGGAATTGCTTCGCTTGACTCAGAAACTTCTAAAATGTGTCGGTAACCGGACACGATCATAGTGATGAGTTTATCCGTATCCTTAAGTGGTTCACGGTAAATGAAAAAAGAAATGGCTCCATGCAGGAAGCTGGAAGCAACGGAAGATAACAGCTCGATTTTTTCCACCGAAGCAACCCTTGGCTTCAGGATTTTTGAAACATATAGAGCGTGAATCCTGGCAATCTCCGGGAAAAACAGTGCTGCAGCCATTTCCTCCGGCAGGTTTTCCGGGCTCAGGTTGAAGTCATGCTGGGTAAAAACCATGGAAAACCGATCGGGATATTTACAATAGTAAGATGCGTAAGCAGATACTGAGGCGAGGAGGGCAGTCAAGGGATCATCAATTCCTTCCATGGCTTTTTTTACACATTGGGCACTTTCATTCAGATACTCAAGGATTACATAAGCAATCAGTGTATCCATATCTTTGAAATAACTGTAGATAGTTGCATAGGAGTAACCTGCTTTCTCAGCGACTTTACGAGCACTGACACCCTTGATACCTTCATTTTCAATGAGTTCTCTACAGGCACTTATAAAGTAGCCCATGGTCCTTAATCGCCTTGCTTCCTGCTTACTCATGGGGATTTCCATCCAGTTCGGCGGCAAGTTTCAGTGCATTGTCTTCACGGAAATGATCTTCACTTTTTTTAATTTTCAGAGCCCGGGCTACGAGGCGTTCAAAAAAGTTCATTTTATTGAAGTCATACACATGTCCCGCATAGTGAACGGGTGGATTTAACACTGTTAACTCAGACGGGATTTCCTTCATAATTGTTGATACATGTTCTTTTTCTACTCCCCCTGCAGCAAAAAGGACGATTTTTTTACTTTTAAGATTTAAAGCGTTAGCAGACATAAACTTTTTCATGGGTTTGCGAATTTTTCCCATATAAATACAGCTTCCCATGACAACGGTTTCAAAGTCTTCAAGTTTTCCCGAAAATACTTCCACATCGGATATTGTTACCGATGATTTCATGTTTTCCGCGACTGTCTGTGCAAACCGCTGGGCGGTGCCGTACTTTGAGGAATAAAGAATAAGAGTGCTCATGTGTCTCCTTTAGTGTTAATTAATTTAACACTGTTAGAAAATACATAGCGCGTTAGAAACACAGTGTCAACGGGGAAATTGTTGATAGTGATCACAAACTTTTTTCTTATTCTTAATAGAGAAGATACAACTCTGAAAACTTTTCAAATTGAAATGTGAGTTAATTTCTCTATAGCAAACAAGTTGTTTACAATATGATCCGAGGATTCGGGGTTGTGTTTGGATTTGCGGTTTTTGTGGGACACCTTCAGTGTCCCGGCGAAGTGGTGTGTGGGATCCAGGGATCTTCGATGCCGGTGGCATCTTTGATCCCTTCGCTAATATGTGTGAGCCACGTTGTGGCTCTTTGTCCGGTGGGGGCATTCAGACCCGATGTTGGCATTTCGCACCGGCGTGGGAATTTAAGATCAGTCAGGATAAAGGATTATGTTTCGGGATGAATGAATTTGTGATCGACGTAGTGTGTCGGTGTGGATATGAAGGTTGACGTATATCTGCGGATCATAAGCCTGTGGTCACACAGGCGCAAGTTTATCAGCCCGGCTCGTGAGAGCCGGGACGGTGGCGGAGTAATCACATCAGCGTAAATGACAAAACCCGTGAATCCAATTGCGTTGTTGAATCCGCGGATCATGAAAACACGGGATAACGCAATTCTGGATGCAATCTGCAGACCCCTCAAGGAACCACCGGAAAAGAACCTGCAACGCGGGTTCAACATATTAGAAGGGATCTTCGATGCCGGAAGGCTCGCAGATCCGTGGTGGGTGGCGGGGTAATCACATAGACGTAAATGAAGGGCCGAGTACGTGTAGAAACCAGCCGAGTACGTGTAGGAACCAGCCGAGTACGTATAGAGACCAGCCGAGTACGTGTAGAAACCAGCCGAGTACGTGTAGAAACCAGCCGAGTACGTGTAGAAACCAGCCGAGTACGTGTAGGAACCAGCAGAGTACGTGTAATAATGAAGCAAATAGAGGGGTTTTAAGATACTTGTCTACCTGTTAAGAAAAACAAGAACGCAGTGAATCAGTAGCAGGATCATGACATTCAGTTTTCTCCCTGAGCATTTCTCTAAAATTAACCACTAGACCGCTTTCGAGGTAATACGATTGTGACTCGTTTTAAAGAAATGCTTCAGGAATGAGCCCCCTGTTTTCCTGTTTCTGCTACTGATTTCCTGTTTCCCTAAAATTTTTTAACAGGGACTCAGGTAGTCAGGCAAACAGGATCAGGATCAGGTCATAAACATTCAACATCAAAGCATAATTACAAATGGCAGGATGAAAACAAGTACTTTTCCCGTTTAGATCCTTTTATTCCGCAAGCGGTCTATTACTCAGCGCGAATGGAATTGAACGAACTATTTTACTGGCGGGCGCGGATCCAGACGGCACGATGGTAAAGTTCTTCGTACTGGGCGGCAGCTTTATCCCAACTGTAATCCCCGCTCATGGCGCGTTTTATCATAGCGCGGAAGTGATCCGGACGGTGGCGCCAGGTATTTACGGCCCAGGCGGTTACATCAAATAGACTACCTTCATTCAAATCATAGAATTTAAATCCTGTACCGCTACCGTTTTCTTCATCGTAATTCTGAACCGTATCTGCAAGTCCGCCCGTTGCACGGACAATGGGCAGTGTCCCATATCGAAGAGAGTAAATCTGATTAAGTCCACAGGGCTCATATCGGGATGGCATCAGGAACAGATCGCTGCCTGCTTCAACACGGTGGGAAAGGCCGGTGTTGAAGTCAATGACACAGCGTATGCGCCCGGGATATTCACTATTTAACGAACCAAAGAAATGTTCAGCCCAGCCTTCTCCGGTGCCAACGAGGACAAATTGCACATCCAGCTCCATGATTCGTCGAATTGCGCCGGCAACAACATCAATACCTTTTTGCCAGGCAAGGCGTGTAACCATTGATATTATTGGCACATCATCTCGAAGTTCAAGTCCGAGTTCCATCTGAAGGGAGCGTTTTGCAGCGGATTTGCCACGCAGGTCGTCCGCATTGAAGTGATTTTCGAGATAGCGATCTGTGGCGGGATCCCACTCATTTGTATCAATACCGTTTAAAATGCCATAAAGGGATGCACCACGTTCACGAAGGATGCCGTCAAGGCCTTCACCCATTTCCGGAGTCTGAATTTCATGGGCGTAAGTGTTTGATACGGTATTTATGAGCGTGGAGTGATAAATGCCACCCTTGAGTAAATTGATTCCATTGAAATATTCAAATCCCAGATGAGTAAAAAGATCCCAAGGAAGACCAGTGATGTCAAAAGGATCGGACCAGAATCTGCCCTGATATCCCAGATTATGAATAGTAAGGAGCGAAGCCGCCCGGCCTAGAGGAGAGTGGGCCTCCACTGAGTTCAGGAATCCCGGAACCATTGCCGTTTGCCAGTCGTTAACATGAACCACATCTGGATACCACCCAAGATAATGACACAGTTGAAGTGATCCTCTTGACAGGAGGGAAAACCGCAGGAGATTGTCGCCGAATTCCCCGCTGCTGTCACCGTAAAGGCCACTGCGACCATAAAGGCTGTCATGTTCGAGGAAAAAAATGGGGACATCGCTTCCGGGCAGGGAGGAAATCCGCACTCCGCACCAACGTTCGTCTCCATGGCCAAGGGGAACGCCGAGGGGAACATCGGTTTTGCGGTATTTCCAGGACTGAGTGATGCTGTAACCGGGCATGACAATGCGGACATCGTGCCCCCGCATCTGAAGGAAACGGGGCAGGGAGCCGGAAACGTCACCAAGGCCACCTGTCATGGCAAAAGGACGTACTTCACTGGATACAAACAGAATCTTCAGATGCTTCATGTGTAATCCTTATAAGGTTCCACCCGGAAAGAAGGCAGGTAGTGATTTATAGTGCCAGATTTTTTATGACTGCTAAAGAAAAAATATCTTCCGAATCGTGAAAATATCAGAAAATGGAAAAATAAATTGTGGATGGAACAGACTTTTTTGAAACCGATGGCGAAATCAGAGGATAACCACGTGTGGGACAATTTAATATGCCCAATGTGCTAAAGTAGGAGTTAAAACTATGAAATTTCTAAGTATTTTGGAATATCTATATACAAAAGCATGCGCATCATGTTCAAAACCTGTTCAGAGTCATGGCGCTTTCCTCTGCCCCGATTGCTACCTGAAACTGAACCCTAGAATGGGACCGTTTTGCATCAGGTGCGGCGAAAAGATTCCCCGGGGGGAAATATGCGGAAGTTGTCTTACAAAACCACAGTTTTATACTGGAATTTCAATCTTCGAATATGAAGGAAGTGCGAGAAAACTAATAACATCCGGTAAGTACGGGTTGAAAAGATGGGTGTTTTCATCCATGGGTGATTTTCTGGCTGATATCGCGTCAATTATTGAGTGGGATTATATTATTGGTGTTCCCGTAACTGATGTTGCATGGAGAAAAAGAGGGTTTTCGCACACGGATATTGTGGCAAAAAGAATTGCAGCAAACCTGCAGCGGAGGAACAGATTCCTTGACGACTGTTTTCGAAAACGAGATTCACAGCCGCAAGCAGGATTGACAAAATCTGAGCGGCTTTCACTTACTTCGGCTGCATTTATCCAGCGAAAATCCATTCCCCAGGGCAGAATACTGATAATTGACGATGTAATTACTACGGGCACGACTCTCAGGGCTTTTTCAAAAGCACTGAAAAAAGCCGGGGCACAGGACACAGCTTTTCTGACTTTCGCAAAAACCGAACACACGAACTGATCTGATAACGAATCAGTTAAATTGCGCATTGTACCGACGAAATTCAATGCGGAAAGCGAGGTGAGCGGACAAGAAAACTATCCCGAGAGCAGCGGCAGGAATTGCAATCCGGTGGAAGCGGTAAAGAAAAAACACATAGGTTTCAATTTTATTTACGAGCAGCAGGTTATGAATGATGGCAGCAATGCTGACAAAGATTGATGCAACGGGGAGGACAAAGCAGAAAATTTTCAGATGTGCCTCCTTTGATGATTCTTTCCATTTAAAGTAGTATTGATTAATGAACTGCAAATATCCAAGGCCTTTTTTTTCAACCCGCCAGTCTCGACCCCACAAATACCATGCAAAACAGAAACTTACAGCAGTAAAAAGTAAAAATTGTACTGTAATAAATGCTGGCCATCCAGCATTGAACCAGCGAACTAATGGGTTTACTTCATGTTCAAGATCCGGTGTGACTCTCCACGTAATAAAAAGATCCAGGACTCGGAGAAAAAAAAGCAGCAGAGTTACTTTTATGAAAATCAATTTTCGACTAATCATGATCCCCCGAAAAAGGGTTCAGATGTCAAAACCCTCATCGTAATAACAGGGTAACACAGGATTTTATTCAGACACGAACAAATTATTCAAGGGTCCAGATACAGCCACGGTGGTTTTCACATGAGGATTTTGAGGTCTTAGAGTCACATGCTACAGGGGTTCCTTCACATCCACTGCCAAGGCTACATCCATCTTGAATCAGGCAATCTTGTGTATCCATATCCCAACATGCTGTTGATGAACCTTCACATGAAACATGTGAATAACAACCATTTTGAGAATCACAAGTTGATTCTGTGAATAACTCGTTGCAAGGAGTAGGTGTACCACCACATGAGTCTGTAGCAAGACTCCAGTAGCAGCCACGCTGATCTTCGCAATCATATTGGGAACGGGATTCACAGTATGTTGGAGTTCCTGTACAGGAGAAATTGTATGAACAACCGAATTGAGAAAAACACTCAGTGTCAAAATACAGATCACATGAAAAAGCAAATCCAGTACAGACCTGACCGTCGTAGCAACCATCCTGGTTTGAACATGTTGTTACATCTGAACAATCGTATGGTTCTCCCGAACAAAAACCAGCAGGTTCTGAGTCATCACTGCACGATGCAAAAATTGCTATAGTAGCAAAAGATACTGAAAATAATAGCTTTTTCATTAAATACTCTCCTTTTGAAATTTCGGAAAACCACTTTCCCGAAGTGAGTTCTTATATGAATATTGTTTACAAAAATCAATTAAAAAATGATAAAAAAGATTTATACAGTGTTTAATTGTATTGAAATGCTCAAGGAAACTTAAAAAGTGGATATGTAGTTACTGTCCTGAAATACCGAAAATCAAATTTTTCGCCCAATTTTTGCTCAGGACAGTAACCGCAAGGTGTTGAAAATATTACTAGTGGCCTGTTAGAAATTTTAATAAATTACTTCGCGAAGCGAATTACAGGACACGAACTATATTAGAGGAAGGGTATTAAGGGGTGAGGCGTCGGCGGATTCTTCTTATATCGTTGTAAAAAGTATCTTTTTTATCTGCAGTTTCAAGGAAACGGTCGAAATATGGTACAGCCTCTTTATTTTTTCCCATAAGTTGCATTGTAGAACCGCCCACAAGGAGAGCAAGGCGTGACTTATTATCATATTTAAGCGCTTCATCCGCCGTGGCAATTGCTTCTTTATCACGGTTTGCTGCATGATAGGCAAGGGAAAGCCATGACATCGTCAGAGGATCATTTTTCTTTTTGCTGATGCTGTATGCAAACATCTTTATAGCTTCTTCGACTTTTGATTTACCCAGGGCCTCGATGCCGTCCCTTACACACTGGGGACAGCCGGCATTTTCAATTGTGTCGTCTTTGTGGTCTTCAATTGCTTTCAAAACCAGACGATTTTCCGTTGGTTTTCCAGCGTCAGAGCTCTTTACCGGCATGTTCGGATCAATGGTTTTTTTATTCACCACTTTTCCAATTTTCTGAGGTGCTGCCATCGTTGCTGTTGTGTTTTTTACTTCAGTGACATTTTCTTTTTTGCCAGTTTCCATGGAATCATCGGGTTTTTTTCGGATTCCAAACCACCAGATAACTGATGCTGCGATTAAAAATACAAATATCCCGATAATTATATATTGCTTTTTATGGCTAACCACACTGAAGTCCGGCTCCGGAAAAGAGTTAGACGGGTTTTTTGTTACGGATTGAGCTTTTTTTTCTATTACGGGAATATCACTTTTAGATTCGTCATTTTCCTCCAGTGGTTCATCGGCGGTCCAGGGCACTTCGAGATCATCCTCTGGTGCAGGTTTTTCTCGACTGAGGGCATCAGGAAAAAGAACATCCCCCGTTTCACGCCGGTAGTTACTCATTCCGTCTTCATCGAGGGCAAGGGAGGCATCTATATCAAGGAGACTTGTGGAGCGATCATGAAGACCAGCGGGCTTTTTATGGTGGGCAGACATCCCCATGATCGAATCACTTGTTGCCATTATAGTTGCAGCTGTCGCTGCGGGATCTATTGAAGGGTTCGATGGAGCAAGTGGAGTTGATTCAACTACTTGAGAGTCATGGTTGGATTGAGAATTCCCTTTTTCTTCAGGTTGATCCGGAACATCAATTTCATTTGAGGGAACTAACGGTTCAGGTTTTAATTCCGAG
The DNA here is from genome assembly GCA_018821305.1 of Myxococcota bacterium. Taxonomy (GTDB): domain Bacteria; phylum Myxococcota_A; class Polyangia; order HGW-17; family HGW-17; genus JAHJMN01. Next base: position 122,448 of record JAHJMN010000189.1, on the reverse strand, counting down.
TCGGGGGGTGCGATTTTTTTCTCCCGGAGTAGATCATCTATGAAGTCAGCTGTTTTTGCGTCGTGCTCTTGAAGCACCCGGAAAGCGCCTGCCGCAAGGGTTTGTCGTTTGCGAACATGAATATTATCAGCGAGGATATCAGATATAAGACCCTTGAGATCCCCGAGATCCGTAATGGTTACAACCCGATCAAAATTGCGGGCCCCGAAACGGATGAGTGTTTCCGTCTCCAGAACGCGTTTTCCCATGAAATCATCAGTATCCGGCAGAGGGCATATCAGAAGGAGAAGTTTTGTTTCCTCATCAAAAACCTCCGTCAGGTGGCTTCTAAGAATTGCAGCGCTCTGTCCGTCCGCAAGTTTTTCAACTTTCATTTTTCTTCGCAGAAATTCATCTGCTGTGGTTCCGTTGCAATACACGGAAACGCTTTTTCCGATTAAAGTTGCCACAGCCAGAGCAAGGTCATCGTTGATTTCTGCGTTAACAATCGCTCTTGTAATTGTGCTCATTTTTTTACTCTTTAAAAACGCTTTCGAAATAAAAGGTCGAAAACAAATTATGTATATTGTTAAATTGTATGTGTCCGGAAATTGGAAAACGGTCTGTAAAACAGACAGTTTTCAGTAATATCCAAGTTCTATATTTCGGTCATTTTCATTAAATCATTAGAAGGAAATAGTCGCAGGACTTGGATTGGAAATAAAAAAGTGAAGTTAAAGACAAGAACTATTGAGCAAATGCAGTACTAACGAGGTTGTATCTTTCCTCAACGTGGTTCTTTAAGTCGTTGACTGCATTATAAAAATCATTATCTGAGGAAGTAAAAGTATATGGGGATTCTTCATCTGTGGCATAACTTTCAATAATAGTTTTTAATATGTCATATTGGGGTTGAACTAAATCAGGATTGAAAACGTTCTGCGCAAAATCCAGAGCCATGGTTATGTACATATTATTGTAGTAGCTATCATCTAAAAGAAATCGAATCAGTGGGTAGTTTTCGCCAACTTCATCGAGATTGAGATCGAGAGTTCCTGACTGTTTTCCATCCGTAAAAGCCTCGTTGTGATCCCACGGTATCCACGTCAGTTTGCCCGTTTCGGGATTGTTATATAAATAGTAATTATGAGGCATTAGACCATAGCTGTCCCAGTTTTGAATAACTGTATTTGCTGCAAGCCATTTCAGAAAGGATTCAGTGTCAAAAACATTTTCAAGAGAGGATCTCCATGCTTCAGGATCCGATAACCTCAATTCCGAATGCAGAACCTCATAGAGGGCAACGACATCGGAGAAATCATTCTCTTCTTCGTTAGTTTTCTTTTCAAAATCATCAGGATTGAATGTATTTTCTGCGAAAGTGGCCCCCGCATTTTCAGGTTTGTAGAGATTTCCACCACTTTCAAATTTAGTTTCGATGACAGTATCGTCAACTTCTTCCACCAGAGTATAAAGACCAAAATAAACAGGACCTTCTCCGAAATCAACATACACAGCAGCAAAGGCAGTGTCCGCCATTTTTATACCAAATGATCTGAATAATTTAGATGCCATATGTTCATGCATCATACTCTTGTCATCAAAACCGTTTCCCAGATTAAGTTGTTTGAATCCGTAAAACCGTTGGTTTTTTATGATTGGCCACGTATCTTCGAACTCATCGAAATCCAGCTTGAATGAGAGTTTACCGATGCCTCTATTATAAGAAACTACGAGACTTGAATTGCCTTTGAATCGAATGCCCACTTTATACCAGTTGCGGTCTTTGTATTTAAAATTGCAAGGTACAAAAATTGGTTCGTAATCTCCGAGATCTATTCCGGGTCCCATTTGGATATCCCCAATGTTTTCTTCGAGATCCTGCTGCATTTCAGACCAATCTTCAGGAGCAATAGTAATATCAAAACGATGTAAACCATCGGAAGGGAAGACTTCATTGTAGTTCGGAGTTGTGTCCTTTCCATGAGTTTCCTCTGTCCAGTCAGGAATTTCCAGAGTTGTATCAGTTGTATTATTTGTATTGTTTGAATTATTCAGGTTGTTGGTTGTAGTTGTGTTATTGATATTATTCTCATTATTCGAAACTTTATCAGTTGTTTCATCACATGAAAGTTGAAAAAAACTAATTGTAAGTAGGAATAATAATTTAAAAACTGGCATGGAGCACTCCTTTCAAAGGTTAACCTTCAGATACTTTCAAGAGAAGGAATGTTTACTTTTCGTTAGATTATTTTTCAGAAAAATTATTACAAAAGGGCGCCGAGGTATTTTTTGAAGAGATCAGCTCCGTAGAGCAGGGCAATGAGATAAGCAGTACGGCCTATCATTGTATATACAAAAAACCTTTTCAGACCGTAGCGGGTAGCGCCCACGGCGAGGCTTATGATCTGTACCGGGAGGAATGGAATAATATTTGAAATAACAATGATCATCCCGCCCCAGCGAGTCATGGCATCACGGTATTTAACAAATTTGGGGCCACTGAGTTTGAGCATAACGCCTTCACCTACCAGACGACCCATAAGGTAGTCCGCACAAAGGCCAATAACTGAAGTAAACAACATAATTACTAAAACCAGCCAGGGATGGTGTGGCAAGGACAGATAGTAGAAAAAAACGGCCTCAAGGGGAATAAGTATGAAAAACAGCGAGCCGAAGAATCCAGCGTAGGCAAGTCCGAGAAGTGTCTTTCCGGAAATCTGCCCGGAAATGTGAACATACATAGCCCAGGCGGTTTCACTTTTTTTCAGAAGATTTATCAAGTCCTGTTTGAAAATAAGGAAAAGAACGTAAAAACTACCTAGAATCAGGGCCCACAGGATGATTTTCCTGATCAGTTTTTTCAGTTTCCCGCCCTTGGGCTTTTCCTGGCCTTCAGTTACTGCTTTTTCCATATTATAAATTCGTTTTTTGCGAGTGTTTTGCAGGCCACCAAGGTTTTTGTTCCCCGAGCTCACGGGAATAGAGGATCCAGCGACCCATGACCCTCTTTACGTAGATTCGGGTTTCGTTGAAAGGAATTTCCTCAACCCAGCGATCCATTTCAATGCCTTTTCGATTTTTAAGCCATCTTTCGACCTGATGTGGTCCCGCATTGTATGCAGCAACTACAAGGGGCCAGTTGTTATTGAACTTGTCTGCAAGAAACTTCAGATAAGTTGCCCCGTAACGGATAGAAACTGAAGGTATGAGCAGTTGCTGTGGGAGGAAGTTGCGATCTCCAAGTTTGAGGCTGATTTCCATGCCCGTGGGTGGAATAATCTGGAAAAGCCCAACGGCCTGAGCATTACTTATGATAAATGGTTCGAAATTACTTTCACTGTACATGATTGCATAAAGCAGCCCAGCGGGAATTCCAACGGTAGTTGATATTTGACGCATGGTTTTCTCGTAAGGTCTCGGTAGCATTTCTCCCCAGAATGGAGCCAGATGAGGCCAATCCATTTTCATAGCTATTGAGCGATGAATTTCCGGAGAAATACCGTGATCTTTATCCGTCAGGAACTTTTCTTTTTTACATTTTGCTCCATTGCCTTCCGCGAGATCCCAGCATGTTAAAAGTTGATCCGGAGTGCGACGGTTTCGTTTGGAAATACTAACCATTCCACGGTAAAGGCAAGGAGTGGAAAGGTCTTCAAGTCCTGTACTCATGAGAGAAAGTCCTAAGCGCAGTTCCTCGGGAAGGTCAGTGTTTTCAGAAATACGTTTAAGTGAAAACTTTGAAATCCTTGGTTTTAAAACAAACAGTTCTATGGGAGCCGGGGCCAGTTTACGTCGTGAATTATCAATGAGTTGCCTGTAATAGGCTTCTTCGGGCACTTTACGGGTCCATCTGAATGCTGGAATTTTCCCTGTTAGTTTGTGTTTCCAGTAATCTGAACGGGCAACTTCCGCGGGATGGTTGCATTTCAATTCGTTCCAGAATTTAGAAGCCTGTTTTTTGTTTCCCGAGGCGAAGCGAAGGTAGCCCTTCATGAAGTTCAGCCAGCAATCGTCCCCTTTCCATGCTTCCAGCACGCCCATTACACTGGTATATTCATGGCTCAGGAGACCTGATTTTACAAGTCTTTTAAGAGATGAAGGCTTTTTATTAATACTGTATTGTTTCAAATAGTTCTCAAGACTGTTTTCCGGAGGGAGAAAGAAGTTTTTGATCCGATTTTTCCATCTGGATTGGCCCTGATCCTTGATGAATTCCCAGGCTTTTCCATAGTTTCCAGTGAGATATTCAAGGCGCGCTTGAGCAAGGGGGAATGAGCAATCTTTGAAAAGAAGTGGAAGTCGGGCATAGGACCCGCGTTTGAGCATGTTTTCAATGAGATCCGTTCGATGATTGCATGGCATGGATTTCGTCATGCGTATGAAGTCATTATCGTTTATAGAATCCGGGTGGAAAACCAGAAGAAATCGTTCAAGTTGATGTTTTCTATTGTTATCAAGTTGTTTTGCATATTCTGTAGCCCGAAGTAGCCATGAAAGGCTGTTTACGTGGGATGGCAGGGTTTTCCACAGAATTTCGTTTATGTACATAGTGGTAATCTTTGAACCGGAATTTCCGCAGATTTCCACAAGATTTGCTCGTATATCAATGCTGCAGCGATCTGCAGAAATCCATTGGGCAATTTCTTTTGCCGTGTACTTTCCATCATGAATTTTTCGACAGATGGGAAGTTCTTTTTTTAAAAGCTCAAGTCTGATTTTTGCATCCGGTGTATTTGACGCCATGTGAGCAAGAGCGAATTCTCGGTAGGGTGATAGAACAAGTTTCGAGTAAAGATTGTTCAGTTTTTTCTGAGTTATACCCTTTGCATAAATCTGTTTTAAAATAAGAGCTTGAGAATAGTGAGAGTGCTGACGGACGATTTTAAGGTCCGCTTTTTCCGGTGCCTGAATAAGAAGAAAAGTAATTAGCCAGATTATCATTATATATCGCAGTCGTTATCCGGTACTATTAAAAGTTCGATTTTAAACCGGTTTGAAACAGTATACCACTTTCAGACTCTTGTTTTACCCTCATTTCTTACACAATTCAAATTTGAGACGAATATTAAATTCTAAGATAGACGTAGTGGATTTTTTATCTTCCCACAGAATAGCGACCATTGGCGAAACTGAATGTTGCAGTTTTGGATTTTGCCCAGGGAAAAATATAGTCCAGAGTATCGGAATCCGGAACATCACCTTTCCAGCTGTCTTTTGTAATTGATTTCGAAGCACTGTCAAACTTAACGACAATTTTATACCTTTTGCCGGATTTCACGGTTTTGTAGGAATTTTTTATGAAATGCGAACCGGATTTGAACTCGATCAGGTGCGAAAAGATTTTCTTGAGTCCACTGGGCCAGGCTTTCCATACTATCAGTACTTTCCTTTCTGTTGCAGAATCCCCGTATGTAAGTTCCGTGAGAAATTCCGTAACTCCATCGCCGTCAATATCGATCAGTTGAAAACGCTTAACATTGGATTTTGCTACACCAAGGCCCGTTGAGACGAAGTTGGATCCTATGTCTCCGCCCATGACCACAAGCCAGCGATCAATCCATATTGCTCGTTCAACACCCTTTCCGTCGGAAAAATTCCCGATATGATTCTGGACAACATCAGCATCGGATAAACTGAGGCGTTCAAGGAGAGCAGAGTACATGGCCCGGGCAGCTCCGAATTCCAGGCGGGTCATTTTGGGAAGCTCTTTTGCATCAAGGGCAACGACAGTTTCCGGTTTTCCAGCAACTGATGAATCCGTGTCATAAGCTGCAAAAGCAAATGGCATTTCCGGAAGACCATCAATGACTCCAAGGTAACCGAAGGGAACACCGAATTCCACGGCCCAGCCGCCTTCTTTCTTTACAATTTTGGCTTTTCCTTTTGAAGGTAAGCCTTTAAAGGCCCCTTTGTAAGAATCTGTGGGAGGATAAAAAAGAATTTTTCCATTTTTACTGCCCAGGGCAAGTTCTACGTGATCATCATTTTTACCCGGATTTTTACTGCGGATGATTCGAGAATCCGTTATTTCTATATAAAAATAGATACCTTCTTTTTTTGAAGTAGTGCATTTTATGGAAACGCTGAGGTCCGATGAACTGGAAATGCGATCCCCACCCTTTACCGCATCTATTTTTGCCAGGGTCAGGGGATTTATTTCGTCCCATTCATCAAGGATTCCATCAATTTTAACGGATTTCGCTGGACTTTCGGGACAGACCAGTCTTGCGGGAGCGGTGAAAATGAGTGAAGCTAAAACTATGGAAATCATATGAGTCTCCTTTCAGCGGCCTTTTTTGCACAATCGGCTTTTGATAATAATTGAAGTGTCTGTGTTAAGAGTCCGGTCAAAGGAACGGACTTTAAGATCCCCACTCCGCACTCCTGCAGGAATCCGGATGGTTGCTTTTACACCGGATTTCAGTGTGAATATTACCTGTGTATCTCCAATGAAAATCCGGGTCTGTCGAGTGAGATTGATGCCAGTTACTTCAATGATATCGCCGGGGCAAGCGATGTTTTTACTGACACTTATAACTCTGGAATACGGCGGTGCAACGGTAAAATATTCACCGGAAACTGCGATGCTGCGGCCACACTTTACTTTAATATTTCCGGATTTTGCCCCGACGGGAACTGCAGTCTCGATGGTAGAATGGCCGATACGTCTGAAAATGCGGCCTTCCTTTCCACCTTCAAATATCACTTTTGCTTCGCTACAGAAATTGGAACCTGTCAAGGTCAGTTTATCACCATGCCAACCCATGTCTCTGGAGAAAGTCGAAATTACAGGCATGGCATAACTGGGGGTAAAGATGAATCCGGTATTGATTGTGAGCCCTGCATACCGGAAAGAAACAGGGGATTTTTCCTGAAGATTAGGAGCGTTAAGCATAACTTCAGAATCACTTACAAAGCGGGCTCTCACGAGAGTCTTACCAAGATACCACTGAATATTTCGTTTGAATCCGCTTCCACTTAAAGTTATCCAGGTTCGGGCGGGGCCGCTCGATGGAGAAATGCCGGAAACCGCTGGAAGAGCTATTTTAATATCAATGGATTTGGCGGAAACAGCTTTCATGTTGTGACAGGAAACTTCAAATTTTCCGGAAAAAGCTTTAGGAGGAAGTCTAACGGAAATAGATTCGGAAGTGGCTTTAAGTACAGAGAGTTTTTCACTACCCGAGGATCCAATTAATGTGACTGTTGGTTTTGCACAAAAGGATTTACCTGAAATATGAACGGTATTTCCGTGCCAGGCCATATGAGGATAGAAACCAAAAATATCAGGTTTAACATATTCTACATTGAAGGATTTTCCTGTTTTAAACTGTTTTGTCTGAGTAAGGATGGTGAAAGAAGCTGATTTATTTGAATTGATAGTAGTTTCCATCAAAGTTGAGTTGATGAAAACCGGCTTCAGTACAACTCTACCGTAAAGCAAAATCATTCCCGGTGTGAAGTGGCGACCGCGAATGAGGATTTTTGTCCCAGGAGGACCCTTGGGCGGGTCAATATCGACAATCTGAGGAAGGGGCGGAACAATGTGCAGATTTGAAGCAGAAATTGCCTTGATCCCGCGGCATGAAACTGAAATTTTGCCTGATGATGCTCTATTGGGGATTCTGAATGATATTTCCGTCGAGCTTCTTCTTCTAATTCCATCGGCGGATTTAGTACCAATTGTGACCTCAGGATGGTTGCAGAAATGATCACCTTTTATGGTAATTCGATCACCGTACCAGCCGCGAAGTGGAGAAATTCGCATTAACTGTGGAGCGAAGGCAACAGTAAACATAACGGATGTTGGATTAACAGTGCCCCAGGATTCATGATGGAATATATCCGTAACTGCACCGGCAGGTATGAGCAGTTTAAAAGTCGTTTTATCAACATATTTTTGAGATGTTATTTTACTGCTTCCAAGCCAGAAACGATCCTTGGGTGTGAATGAAACTCCCTTGATTGTAACCCATGTTCCCGGAGGCCCGAAAGAAGGGGTGGCACTCACAAGAGACCCGGCAGGCGGTTTAAGGGTAAATGTCGGGGTTCTGATAATCTTTCCGTAGCAGTGGATTTCTACAGGGCCGTTTGTTGAACCTTCCGTAAGCCTGAGTCGGAGTAATGTCGGAGTTTTGGAAAGAATTTCCCAGAAAACTGAGCCGGACTTTACCCGAACATCTTTGCAGAAATTCCTGCCGGTAATAGTAATAGTATCACCTATCCATCCCAGAGTCGGCCTAACTGCAGATACTGCAGGAAGGGGCAAAACAGTGTAGCGGAATGGACTTCGAATTTTTTTCCCGAGGCTTGTGTAATAAATCTGACCTGATCTCGCATTTGCTGGAATATGCAGTACCGCTGTCTTTGCATCGGCGATACGTGATTCTAAAAGCAGGTAATCAAGATAAAACCGGGTCTGAGAAGTGAAAAAATAACCATTTGCTTTCAGGTGGACGTTTGCAGGTCCTGAAAGTGGGTTTACTTGACGCAGGACGGTTTCATTTTTAATTGTAAAAAGCCTTGGAGCTCTTAGTCTTCTACCTTCCTGTTCAATTTCAAACCAGCCTGTAACTGCATTTTCAGGGATTTCTACAGTTATTGATGTTTTCGTGATTCGAAGTGGGGTAATAATTTTCGAGTTATAATAGACTTTTACAAGTTCAGAAGAAAAATCAGTGCCTGTGAGGATGACTTTGCTGCCCCAGGAACCGGAAGAAGGTTTCATTTCAGAAAACTCCCAGACTCCAAAAGCACTGGAAATCCCCAAAGACATGAAGAAAATAAATGAAAATAATTTCAATTTCATGGAAAAAATCTTAGCCTCCAGGTACAGTTTTACGTTTAATCACTCCATCAATTCAAGCTGAATCTTAAGATCGACAGGGAAATTCAAAAAAAGGCCAGAATAACGATTCTACTAAAATGCGCACCTCCGCTGGGTAAAATACAAGAGGACTTGACTTGAGTTTTTGCGGTGGTAACTTGTCCGTGTTCTGAAAGGCTGGTCTCATGAAAACAAGATTTATAGATGATCTTAAGTTGAAAGCACTTGATATATTTCCCAAGAAAACCTTTTCCAGAGCCGTTGGAACATGGTCATCGTTGCGACTTCCATCCCTTGTCTCAAAACTGCAGAACCGGATTTTTTCTGATGTAGTTTCCCTGCAAAAAACGGAAGCTGAAATGACCATTGACCAGTATCCTACTTTGGACGCTCTTTTTACAAGACGACTGAAGGAAGGTGCCAGAATTATAGATGAATCGCCAGCGGCGGTGGTTTCACCGGCGGATGGAAGACTCGCAAATTTCGGCGCCATACGTGAAGGGACCCTTATTCAGGCAAAAGGAATTGAGTATTCTCTAACGGCACTTCTAAGCGACAGGCTATATGCACGGGAATTTGCTCAAGGTGGTTGGTTTACGGTTTACTTGAGTCCTCATGATTATCATCGAGTTCATTTTCCTGTTTCAGGAGTAGTAAAATCTTATCGTCACATTGAAGGTCAGCACTATCCCGTGGGGAAGTTTTCATCTGCTAATGTACCGAATCTTTATTGTATAAACGAACGAATAGTTACATGCCTTGAAACAGCTAGCGGGCAAAAAATGGCGGTGGTGATGGTAGCGGCGATGGGTGTCGGGAACATGTCCTTGAGTTATCTGCCCTTGAGAGATGGCTTAAGACCGGACTGGAAGATTTTTAATCCAGACAATTTCGAGACCGTAGCCCGAAACCGTGGAGATGAACTCGGAATTTTTCATCTCGGCTCCACTGTCGTAGTAGTTTTCCAGAAGAATATGATTAACTTAGTTGAAAATCTAGAAGAGGGAATGCCTCTTTCCATGGGCCAGACTCTAGGTAACTTGATCCAGATCGAACGATAGTATATTTTTCAGTCATGAAATACGATCTTTTCAAATTTACACCAAATTTGGACACAGGACATTAAGAATGAATGCCTTGTTTCGATCCTTTTATTCCCGGAAGCAGTAAGGTGGAAACAAGCTGTGTCATCCTATATAAATTGAACTGATTTTTCTCACAGGTTACAAAGAGTTTGTGTCCGGCTGTTTTTTATTTTGTTTTTAAAAACCTAATTTGTTATTATGCAGCAAAAGGGCGGGCATATGGAGAAAAACCTTTATAGTAAGGAAGAATTGTCAAAACTGGGTGTGGATCTCGATGACAGCCGGGATGTCCATATTTTCAATTCTCTGACGGGGTTTATGGGCTATTCGCTTAGACCCGTAACTATGGATGATCTGCTATCATCCCCCCGGGAGATTTCAGAAGAGATTGCAATTGATGCGGAAGATGTGGAGGAAGATGAACCTTCTACCCATGAGGAAGAAGTAGAAATTGAAGAAATTGAAGAAGAGTCGGGGGATGAAAAACAGACAAAGCCTCCTCCAACTCCTCCACCTCCAAAACCGCCGGCAATTCCAACGGGAGAGAAAAAACCTCCTCCGATGCCCGTGAAGAAAGAATCCGGTTGGAGTGATAATTTTTTTGATGACGAGTATCTTCTGACGATGAAATCCCCTTCCCGGGTTATAACGGAGCTGGAAGTCGATTTTCTGATGAAAGAGTTGGCTCTCGAAACTGGGAAAAAAGTGCTGGACATTGGCTGTGGAGACGGTCGTCATGCTATTGCTCTGGCATCAAAAGGTTGTGATGTTACCGGGATTGATACTTCGGTTCCTTTCCTTCTGCAGGCATCTCAGGTAGCTAAAGAACTTAACACGGCAGTAAATTTTATTAAAAAAGACATGAGAGATTTTATCTCTCAGACTCAATTTGATGCCCTGTATTGCATTGGAGGATCATTCGGATACTTCACCGATGCAGAAAACAACGAAATAATCCGACTTCTTAACCGCAATCTCAAACTTGGCGGACGTGCTATTATTCACGCTGTAAATCGGGATTTTGCAGTGAGCATACTCCCGTCAAGAATATGGTGGGAAGGAAACGGCTGTATGGTTATGGATGAAAGTTATTTTATTCATGACGAATCCAGAGTTCAGATTAAAAGAAATACTGCTTTTATGAACGGAAGACAGCGAAATCATAAGATCCTTGTAAGGGCTTGGTCCCTCGGGGAACTGAAGTCTCTTGTCACGTCCTGTGGCTTTGAAGTCAAAACTGTTTCCGGAAGTTTTCTGACGGAAAGCATTTTTCTTGGATCTCACAGTCCTGGAATTCTTCTCAGTATGGTTAAAACCAGCGAGCTCTAAAATTTTAAATGCCGCAACATCTCCCCATGACAACCGAAGATCTGATTCATTCAGGATATATCCGAAATCTTTCCGATTTTAATCCTGAATCGCAATATCTTGATATAATTATTATTTCTGGTGATGCTTATGTTGACCACCCATCATTTGGTGCCGCACTGATCGGACGATGGCTGGAAAGTCTGGGTTACACTGTGGGAATAATAGCTCAACCAGATTGGAAAAACACTTCATCGGTAAAAAGCCTGGGTAGACCGGGACTTTTTGCAGCTGTATCCAGCGGAAATTTGGACAGCATGCTGCACCACTATACCGCCGCAGGAAAATTACGTCACGATGATCCTTATACTCCCGGAGGAAAACATGGACTTCGTCCAAATCGGGCAGTAATTGCATATACATCTCTGGTTAAAAGTGCGTGGAAAGATATCTGTGTTGTAATTGGGGGAACCGAAAGTACCTGCCGCAGGATAGCGCACTATGATTACTGGTCCGATTCAGTGAGGGGAAGTGTTCTTCCGGATTCTAAAGCTGATATTCTTGTGTATGGAAATGCCGAAAGTCAGTTATCCGGAATTGCCGCCGCTGCTCGCAGATTTGGTGGTGATAAACGGTTGATAATTAAAGAATGCTCTGATTTGGCCGGAATCTGTATTATGGAAAGTGAGGCTGGTCCTGGGGATGTACTTCCTTCCCTTGAAGAATGCCGCAATTCAAAAACTGATTTTATCAAGGCTTTTAATTTATTTTATGCTAATCAGAACCCCTGGATGGGAAAAACCCTCTGGCAATTGCATGACAAACGCTTTTTGAAGCATAACAAACCTGCTTTGCCCCAGTCTGAAGAAACTCTTGATAAAATCTACAGTCTGCCTTTTACTCGAAAAGCCCATCCTTCCTACAAAGAAAAAATTCCAGCTCTGGAAACGGTTAAATGGAGTGTGCAAACGCACCGCGGGTGCTTTGGGGGATGTAATTTCTGCAGTATATATATTACCCAGGGTGGCACAATCCAATCCAGATCTTCCGCATCGATAATTTCGGAAGTTAAGGATTTGGCGAATTCCGCCGATTTTCATGGTACTGTGACGGATCTTGGTGGTCCCAGCGCAAATATGTATGGATTATACTGTAAAATAGACGGTAAAAAGAATGGATGCAGGAAAGTGAGTTGTCTTACCCCCGAAATCTGTTCCCATCTATATTGTGATCATTCACACATGGTGAAATTGTATCAGTCAGTCCAGAATATTCCGAAGGTAAAGCATGTTTTTATAGGTAGCGGCCTCAGATATGATCTGGCCATGGAAGATGAAAAATATATGGAAATTCTATGTCAAAACCATGTGAGCGGTATTCTTAAAATTGCTCCGGAACACGTGGATGACAATGTTCTTCGCCTCATGAATAAACCCTCCAATTCGAAGTTCAGAAAATTTCTAAAATTATTCAAGAAATATAAAAAGAAGGAACAGTTTCTAGTTCCCTACATAATGTCTTCCCACCCTGGAAGTGATTATGCAGCGATGCAAAAAACGGTGGATTTTCTTCGGGGCGAAGGGCTGACTTCCGAACAGGCTCAGGATTTTATTCCTCTTCCCCTTACGGTTTCATCGGTGATGTTCCATACGGGGATAAATCCTTTAACTGGAGAGAGCGTTTTCGTGGAGAAAACTCCAAAAGGAAAACTCCAGCAGAGATATCTTCTTGTTCCTGAGAAAAATCATGGTAAAAAGGTCAGGCCTTCAGGGAGGCACAGGACCCGATGACTACTGATTCAAAACATTCAGACGAACAGGATGAACTTATTGGTCAATTTATTGGCAATTACCGGGTCCATTCGCTCATAGGATCCGGCGCTTTCGGTGATGTTTATCTTGGAAAACATCCAAGTATTGAACGAGAAGTGGCGATTAAAGTTCTTGATCCTTCCCTTTCTCAGGACGAGGAAATGGTCAAGCGTTTCAATGCTGAAGCTCGTGCGGTCAATCTGATTAATCATCCTAATATTATACAGATATATGATTTTGGGGAACTTGAGGATGGTCGTGCTTACTTCACGATGGAACTTTTAAAAGGCGTTGAACTCGCAGAACTGATAAAAAAACGTGCTCCCATGAGTTTGAGAGAGACTCTCAAAATCATGAAGGGAATCACAAGCGGACTGCAGTCAGCGCATGATCACAGCATAATCCATCGGGATTTGAAGCCGGACAATATATTTGTAGATGAGCAGGACGGAAAACTGGACGTCAAGATACTTGATTTTGGTATTGCAAAACTGTTAGGCGGGAATGTCAAAAGTAAATATACGACCTCCCGAGGAATGGTTATGGGAACTCCGCTTTATATGAGTCCTGAACAGGCTTCGGGTAGTGTCGAGGAAATTGGCCCCGCCAGCGATATCTACGCGCTTGGTGTCATGATTTTCAAGATGCTAAGCGACAAATTTCCTATAAATGCAAAAAATCCTCGAGAGCTTTTATTCAAGCAGGTGAGCGAGCCTCCCCTCAAACTGGAAAAGGTTACACGAGGCTTACCGAAAAAAGTGTGTGAAGTAATTAATCGCACCCTTGAGAAAGATCCGCTGAAACGTCAGAATTCGGTCACGGATTTTTTTGAAGAACTTAAAGAAGCAGCCGCTTTAGTAAGCCCTGATCTGATTGCAGAAATTGTCAATATAGGAAAAGAAGAAAACCTTGATGATGATCTCCGTAAAATCCGGCAGGGTTATAATGTCAATCAGGAGAGTGGAGTTTATACTAAACCTTCGGATCACAGCGGAGTATGGCTTATTTTGGGTCTACTGCTAATTTTAGGGGCTGGGGCTACCGCCGGCTGGTTTATCTGGAAAAAAGTTGTTTCTCATCTCAATGCATCAAAATCCAATTCTCAACCACAGGAAATTCCACAGGAAACTGATGTTAAGTACGAGGTTGAAAAAGTCAAAAAGAAAGTTGATGATGGAAAGAGAGAAATATCAATTATATCCAGAAGTCCCGATGTGGAAGTTGATGTATTTTTTAATGGAAAACAGGTTGAAACAAGAAAGAAAGCTCCCTTTATAATTCGTGCTCCCAAGGGTACTGCAGTTCTGATTCGTGCGTACAGGGAAGGGTATGATAACCAATCACAGAATTTTGAAGTGGATTCTAATGTTGATATTGAACTCACTTTTAGAAAAAAGATCATCGAGCAGATGCCGCCTCCAATGAAGTCCACAATTAAACCCAAAATTATGAAGCCTGCCCCACGCAAATGACGCTCTTGTGAGTTTTCAAATTTCATGTAGTCTAAGTTTTTGATGTCCTGTAAACCCTCTTTGAAGTTTAAGTCAAATCTTAACACAGGACACAAACTACTGAATCCGCGGAGTCAATAATGTCTAAGGATAATCCAAGTGTTGTAATATATGGCACAGGCGGGCATGCCCGTGTAGTTCATGAAATTCTTGCGATCAGGAATATACCCGTTGCAGGTTTTATGGATCGGGAGGAAAATCATGAATCAAAGATGGTACTTGGACGCCCACTTTTCGGGTCTGAAGCACTTTTAGTAAAAAAGCCTTACCCCTTTGATGCTGCTGTAATTGCCGTGGGAAATGGGCAGGTAAGGAAAATACTTTTCGAGCTTTTCCGGGCTAATAATATTCCTATAATGACGGTGATTCACCCATCTGCGGTGGTTTCACCCTCTGCGCGACTTGGAAACGGTTGCTGCATCTGTGCTGGAGCAGTAATTGGTCCCGGAAGTTCTGTGGGCGACGGAGTTATAATCAATACTAATGCATCGGTAGATCATGACTGTAGCATCGGTAATTTCGTGCACATAGCCCCTGGTGCAACCGTTTGTGGTGGGGTAAAAATAGGTCAACTTTCATTTTTTGGAGCAGGATCAATTATCATTCAGGAAAAAGAGATTGGGGAGGAATCAATGATCGGAGCCGGATCACTGGTATTAAAAAATGTTTCTTCCCGGGTAATTGTTTATGGATCTCCAGCTACAGAAAGAGGCCCATGGCCAAAAGCCAAGGCGTCATAAAGAAAATAGGTCAAATTTTGTGATTGTTAAAGAAATGATATCTCCATGTGGTATTAACTGCAGTTTGTGTAGCGGTCATCAGCGCAAAAAAAACACATGCCCCGGATGCAGTTTTATTGACAGACTTGACGAAAGCTCACTCCTTTATTGCAGAACTTGCAAAATAGTGCGTTGCGATAAACGAAGAGATATTTACTTCTGTAATGATTGCAGGGACTTTCCATGCCGGCGCCTGAAAGATCTTAATAAACGGTATACTAATCGGTATGGTGTGAACAATTTTGAAAATATGAATTTTATTAAATTAAACGGAATTGCTGCCTTTTTGGACAAGGAAGCACAACATTGGACTTGTTCGGAGTGTAATGAGTTACTGTGTATGCATAAAAAAAGGTGTCTCAGTTGCGGTTCGGTAAATCCGCATTTTCCGCAAGACTTATAAATTTCTTCAATCAAGTAAATTAGTTTTGAACATTATTCTTTGTTGACCGTTTTGGTTCTTTGCAGGACACGAACTATTTAGTTAATGTCCTGAAATACGATCTTTTCAAGTTTATGCCGAATTAAGGCACAGGACATTAAGAATGAAGACCTTGAAATTATTATAGTGTTCTGAATAGCATGTTTTCGTAAACATGCTCAATTTTGACCAAAATTGAATTTCAGGACACGAACTATTTAGTTACTGTCCTGAAATAACCAAAATCAAATTTTTCGCCGATTTTTTGCTCAGGACAGTAACCGCAAGGTGTTGAATTTACTGGTAGTGGCCGGATAGAATTTTTAATAAAATTCTTCGCGAAGCGAATTTCCGGACACGAACTATTAACTTTGTCAGGATAACGAATTATTGGAGGTTGCCATGAAAGTTCTTATTTTATTTTTATTTTTAGTTACTTCATGCTCAGGAATGGACGTTTATACTCCCGCTAGAATTGATCCTCATGATTCAAGGCAGATTACAGATGATGACATCCGAAAAGCTTATGAAGCTTCTCCTCAACTGAATGCGGTTTCAAATATTTCCGTATTTAATGCAGGTCCGGAGCGTGGAGATATTTCAAAACTTATTTCCTCCTACCCCTTTGCTGGAAAGATATATAAAATTCCTGCACTGCTGGCCACTGGAATGGTTGATAATCGAAGGCATCCCCACAGATATGAGGAGTCTAAACCTATCGATATAAAAAGGTTGCGTCTTATTGCTGCACGGGCCCATTCGGATATAGTTTTTATAACAATGCTTACTCACGAGTGGTCAACTTCGCCAAATGGTTGGGTTGCCGCTTCGATTATTCCTGTTACACCTCTATTTTTACCCATGTTTGATGTTACGGTTAAAAGTAGACTCCGCGTGTGGATGTTTGATGTGAGAAATGGGTTCATGTATGCATCAATGGATTTTTCTGAAAAGGCAAGTTCTGATACCCACACACTGTATTCGATTGATAGTACAGAAGAAAAACTGAAAAGGAATAATCGAAAAGTGTTGGAAAATCGATTTTCTTTGGAAATTCAAAAAGTTTATAAATCTTATCTGAAAAAATAAAAAGTCTCAGTCCTGAATTACGATTTTTCAAGCTCTCTACAAATTTGAAACGAAGATAAAAAAATAAAAAAAGAGGGGTAGTTTTCCTGATTGCAATGCGTAATAATGCCTGTTGAATTTTGAAAAAAAGGAGGTTGCTATGTCGAAGGGAAGAACATTTTTGTCAATTGCGATAATATTTGGGGTTTTCGCGTGTTCAAAACCATCAAAATCACCGGCGGGAGAAGAGAAAACATTGAAAAAAGATGGAAATGAAAAAACTTCTGTGGAGAAAAAAGAAATCAAAAAAACTGTGGTTGAGAAAAAGACTGTAAAGCCTGAGAAACCTGTTACAGAAAAGCCTTTAGAGGTTGTAGCGCCAGGTGTGAAGGTCAAAGTAGATAAAGATGCTCTGAACACTACGATAAAAGGAAACAGAAATTTCACCTTTAATGTTTTGAAATTGCTTGAAGATAAGAAAACTAACTTGTTTTTTTCACCCGCTTCAATTCTCTCGGCCATGGCCATGACTTACAATGGGTCCAGCGGTAGTGAGAAAAAGGAATTCGAAAAGGTTTTGGGTTTTGATGCTGATTACGAAAAGAATTCTGCTGCTGTAAATCATATGTATGATTATTCTGATGTAAAAGGAAAGTTCAAACTTACGGCAGCAAATCGTATTTTTGTTAGTGATTCTTTCAAGTTAAGAGAACCGTTTCTGAAACTCAATGCCACTTATTTCTCAAGCAGTATACAGAGACTTGATTTCAAAGATCCTGGCAAAGCCGTTGGAGTCATAAATAAATGGGTTGAGGATAAAACATCCAGACTCATTAAAGACTTAGTTAAAAAAGAACACATTACCGAAGATACAAGACTTTTACTTGTAAACGCAATTTATATGAAAGCTGACTGGCTCAGTCAATTCAAAAAGACTAATTCCTGGGATGGCAAATTTAATGGGCCTGACGGTAAAACAAAAGTCAGGTACATGACTCAGACGGCTTATTTCAAATCAGGCTCTTTAAAAGATGGTGATTTTCTTGAGATGGAATATTCCGGTAGAAGATTATCCATGGTTATTGCTCTCCCGGAAAAGGGGTCTGAACCATTGAAATTTATTCAAAAAATGGACGGAGAGAAATTAAACAAAGCAATTTCAGGATTGAAATCGAGAAAGACTTCGGTGACTATTCCTAAATTCAGTTTTGAAAAAGGATTTTCTCTTAAAAAAGTTCTCATAAAACTCGGGATGCCTGTTTCATTTTCTGATATGGCAAAGTTCAAAAAAATGGCCTTTGAAGATCTGAAGATCCAGGACGTGATTCACAAGGCCAGGGTTGATGTTGATGAAAAGGGCACAGAAGCCGCCGCCGCAACAGCAGTTATTATGATGAAAGCGGGCGGAATGCCGATCAAGGAAGAAATTTTTCACTTTACCGCCGATAGGCCATTTGTATTCTTCATTCGCGACACACTCACTGGTCATATAATTTTCGCCGGAGTCCTCAATAATCCAGAGTATAAAAAATAATTTTATCGCTGCTTTCTATTGCAAACACATATCCAGAGGGTGTAGTATTCGTTTACAAAATGGAGGTACTTTTTGTCTGGAGACAACACCCATGATAGTAGTGAAAAAGTAAACGAACGCACCATGTTTGTTGTTGCGGGCAATTACAATCGAACTCGCATTTCCTACTCTGATTTCTTTACAAAACACTTTGAATTTATGAGGGAAAAAGTAAACTCTGTTGAAAAACCATCCTTTTTGATATTTGCTGGAACAAACATCAGTTTTAAACCGGAATATCTCGTCATCCCCACAATTTCAAAGTCAATCAATGATGCAGTGATTGGAAGACATGAAAATTGTCCGATGTGTCTTTTAGAAGATCCATTTTTAAGTTTGCGCCACCTTCTTGTCCGAGTTTGTATTACAAAAGAGGGTTCTCCCTTTGTAAAAGTACTTGATCTTAACACTCCCACGGCATTTGATGATGAAACAGGAAAGACTGTTCGAGGTTTGACGAGCGATAATATTCTTTTTTTCCAGGCGGGGCGTTATACGTTTATGATGTTTTACATCGAGCCTGGATCTTCATGGGGTGAAAATGCCGGAAAAGTATGGAACTCCATGCCGGAAAACCGGATCCTAGATTTTACGGAAATGGACGAAAAAGGAAAACCTACGGAAATAAAAGTAAATCAAAGACTTAAGTTGGTAACTGAAAGCCATAGTGAAGTTTCAAGAGTAACAAGGATTACGGGTCCCTCCTATGTGACGAGGATAGATCTTTCGGATCCCAGAGCCTTAGGTTTTTTAGTAGTGCGATCCGGAGTTGTGGATGTTTCAATTCCTCTAAGTGTTAAAGTTCTTTCAAGTGGAATACTGATAGGGAGATATGAACGTTGTGAACTTGGTCTTCATAAGCTCCCTTTTACAAATAATGTCAGTCGGGTTCATGCTCTCTTACTCCATGATGAAATGGGGTTATGGTGTATTGATCTTGCAAGTACTAACGGTACTTTTGTTGATGGGAAAAAAATAATTACCCACTTAATTAAGGCAAACGCACTTATTTCAATCAGTGACGAAGTCGACTTGAGGTGGATATTTTCATGAGGTTACTATGAGATTTGGAGTTTTAATTATCACCGTAATTATCACTATAGGGTGCAGTAAGGGAAAACCTGAGACTGTTCCTGGATCTACAACTAAAAATGGAAGCGATCCCGCAGAAAAGAAAGAAGTGAGAGACAGTGATGGTCCCCAAACCGGGACCGATAAAAAAGTAGTAAATACCGGTAATGTCCGAATGATGATAAATACCGGCAATCTTGAAGGAGCCCGGGAGGAGCTTGATAAAAAGATTGAAAAGGACCCGAAAAACGCTTCCCATTATTATAATCGTGGGCTTGTTTTTCAGAAAAGTAAGAATTATTCGAAAGCCGCTACCGATTATTCAAAAGCTCTAGAACTTAAACCAAATTACGAGCGGGCTTTGTACAACCGAATGCTGTGTTATGAAAAATCTGGGGAATACGCCAAGGCTCTTGATGATTCCAGATTGCTGCTGGAAAAAGATTCAAAAAACATTAAAGTTTTGAATTATCAAGGTTTTATATTTGAAAAAATGAACAAATTAAAAGATGCAGAAGCTTCATACACTAAAGCATTAAAAATAAAGCCTAACTATGAGGAGGCTTTGAATAATCGTGGCTTTTTATATGAAAAGATGAAAAAGTTTAAAAAAGCAATCAGTGATTATCAGGCTGCTGTAAAAATTGATCCTGGAATGGTAAAGGCAAAAACAAATCTTGCAAGACTGCTCGCGAAAACCCGAAAGGTTGATGAAGCTCTCGAACTTTTAGATGATGCAATAAAGCGAAGTCCTGAATATATAAAAGCATATTTTAATAGAGGTATCATATTTTTTGATAAGAAAGAATTTGAAAAAGCTGAGCAGGACTTTTCCGTATGTATCAAAAATAAATATAATTCCGCCACAAGTTATTATATGCGGGGTATTACTCGCAACTTATTAAAAAAATATAATGAAGCCCTCATTGATCTAAGTAAGGCAATAGAATTAAATGAAAATTATGCCAAGGCCTGGTTTTCCAGAAGCATGACACATTTTTATCTAAAGCAGTATAAGAAAGCCATGGACGATCTTAATAAAGCTAAAAAACTGAAATACAAAGGCAAAGATCCACGGTATGAAAAAGCTCTGAAAAAAGCCCTTGGAGGTTAAGATGGACGAAAAATTCGATAAAACGGAGATAATGGAAAAACTCAGAGTTGATCCCATGGCCCCTAGCCATCTCCAGGCATTGTGTAATATTATTTTACCGGTGGAATGGGAAGTCGCTTCTATTCGTAAAGCCTCTGGGAAAGTCCGTCGGGTTGACATTATAAATGGAAAGTCCTCAGGGAACAGTGAGATGGAACCTGAGAAACTTATAACTATGTTTGTGACCGGTGACGATATGGATCCCGAAGCATTCAGGGTTTTTCTAACTGATTATTTTAAACTGGGGAAATATGAAAAAGAGGAAAAACCAGCGGCTCCGTGGAAGATCCTGTCTCCCGAGTCAGAGACGCACATCCATTTTGGCATCTCAGATTCCGTAGTTGTTGAAGGGGCGAGATTTTACTTTTTTTCCAAATATCCAGGCCTCGAAAGTATACGCAAAACAATTAAAAATCTTATAGAATCAATTACTGCAAACGTGAGTGTCGAAAGTTTTCGTCAGGAAACCCAAAGATTAGCTCCCACCTGGATTGGCCCTGGAGTCAGCGCCGGTGTTTTCTTTTTTGAGGCACTGATGCTGTTTTTTTCCTCAGCTACCGTTTATCATTTTGGCCGGACTCAGAGTTCAGGACTTCCCAATTCTGCAGCGGCGGTGTTTTTACTTGTTTTGGGTGGTTTATTTTTAATAAGATATATTCGAATCGGTTACATTTTCATTCTTGCTACAGAAGCGTTCACTATCGCACAGATAATTGTCGCGGCAGTATTGCCCGGGAGGCCATTTTCGGATAACGGCTGGCAGGCAATTCTCATAACAGCAATGCATCTTTTTCTCCTTGTTTTTATTCCAATCAGGGCAAAAGATTTCCACCTTTACAATTTTCGTGAGTTTTTCAGTGCAATTTTACGCGGCCGCTGAGCCGTTTTGATTTTCTTCGATTCATTATTGTTGATTTTCACGAAGAGGCTGGGTAATCTTTCTTCATACAGGCCATGAAAGCAAATCCGAATAGCGGATTGCAATATGACCCAGTACCGGTATAGATAAACGTGCTTTTTATATTGTTTTAAGCCGGTTTGGAAAAAAGGATTTTATTATGTCTGAAGAAACCACAACTCTTAAGATATCTCTTTCAACACACAAAAGATTGAAGCTTATAAGTATAGTAGAAAAAAGAACTATGCAGGATGTAATTGATGAAATGGTTAAGCAAAGATATGGTGAGCGACGGACTGAAATTGAAGACCTTATTAAATCAAGTACCAATCCGACAATGATCAAAGACAAATAGACCAGTTTTCCCATCCAGACCGCTTCCTGAGTACGAGGATCGAAATTGGGAAATTGAATTAAAAATTACGTTCTTTTTAATTATTATTTGATATTGAATGGTTATCCGCTGTTCCTGACCCTGTTTACCTGACTTCCTGATTCCCTGTTAAAAAAATCAGGTATTCAGGAAATCAGTAGCAACAACAGGAAAATCAGGTAGGCAATTTCGCGCAGCGGAATGCGATGGGCTTTCTCTTGAAGCTTTTCTTTAAATTAAGTTACTATCGTGTCGGTCCCCCTGATTGCTCAATTTAAAATTTTAAAAATCCGGAAAGAAACATGCGTACATGTCGGGATCATTAGAATAGACATTTCTTACGAGGTTTTGACATATTGCATAAAGTCTCAACCATTCTTCTTTAGCAAGTTGGAGTTCAACTCGGCTTTCGCCTTCACTTCGGAGAGCAGCACGGTATGAATTCAGGCTTTCATGAAGAGATTGACGACGAATTTTCAGTGATTCACCAAAAGATTTAAGGCTGTCATCTATTTCAGCACTCTCAATAGATTTCTCAAGAATAATAACGGCTTCCATTACTTTGTTTATCGGAAGCTTAGTGACTTTAAAACGACCGGAAGGAAATATCTTTTTATAAATGGGATTTTTCCGATCTTTTCCAAGAGATTCCAGAAGGGCTTTTTCGAAAGTCATCACTTCTTTGTCCAGTATGTGATCATTTCGGTTTTTCAGGGCTAAACATGTGAGTGTTTTTTCATGTTTTTCCGAAAGGGCATCTCTGGTTTTTCGTAGATTATCCTGAATATATTGAAAGTCTTCTGCAAGAACTAAAGTCGCTTCTTCGGACTTAAGCATGGCAAGGTGATATGAGCCTACTTCAATAAGGTCCTGAGAAGCCGTATCCATTGTATAAGTTTTCATTTGTGTCTCCCGGTTCTTTTCGCTGGAAAAAGATTAGAATATTTACCATAAACTGGCAAGTCATTTACTGCTTTCAAATAGTTACTGTACTGAAATAAAAGAAATCAAATTTTTTACCGATTTTTTGCTCATGACTCTCACTGTTTTCGATGAAAACAATTGTCGTCTTTGACGATTTCCTTCGGAAATCCGTTTTAGACAGTAACCGCAAGGTGTTGAATTTACTAGTAGTGGCCTGTTAGGATTTTTGATAAAATCCTTAGCGAAGCGAATTACAGGACACGATCTAAACCGCTTCATGAGTAAAAGGATCAAAATCTAAAAAGTGAATATTTACTTCTAGTTTTTGTAATTTTACATTGATATTAGATGTTTATGATCTGACCCTGCCCCTGTTTATCTGACTGCCTGAGTACCTGTTAAAAAATTTCAGATAAACAGGAAATCAGTAGCAGGAACAGGAAAACAGGGGGCTCATTCCTGAAGCATTTCTTTAAAATAACTCACAATCTTATTACTAAGCACATGAACCAAATTTACCCATGGAGTTCAAAGAATGAGGAGCCACACTTGGGGCAGGAGGAGTCAATACGGGAGAAAATGTCAAACTCTGAATTTATTTCTTCAAGAACTGAAGCTGCTACTTTCAATTCAGAACCGCAATTCTTGCAGACAACTTTTTTTGAGGAAGCAGTATTTGATTTTTCGGTAACAAAATTTCCAATCTCCTCAGATTGTTCGTCAGTGGTTGCACCTTCTGTTAGCCTACCTTGATTAAGATCTCCACCGCAGCCAAGGCAGAATCGGTAATGCTCGGGGTTTTCTTTTCCACAAGCAGGACAAGCGTGGTTTTTAATTTTTTCATTTACTTTAGCGATAGAACTCTGGTTTTCTCCCGCAAAAACATGGGACATAAAAATTAGATATCCTTGAATTTGTGTTTTCATTTTCATAGTCCGAAAAATAATTATAAAATCAAGGAAAACGGCAACACCAACAGGGATAAGATGTTTTCCAGGAGGGACATTCAATGCCAGCGTTGTATAAGCGCCGCCTCCGATGGCGATAGCAAAGCCCAATGCGCTTAAAGTGCGATACCTGTTTAATTCGCCATCAAGAGTTAAGGGGGAAAATTGATCAACAAAATTCCTTCTGATTGATTCGGGATCTTTTTCTCCACGCATAACGCCCTGAAGGACTCCTTTTGTACCACGAGCAATTAAAGCCGTGGGGGCGGCACTGCAGAGTTTAATAGCCCGCTCAATATTACCCGCAATAATCAGTTTCTGAATAACACTCGAAAATATGGGGATGTTGATAGGCTGAACAAAAAATAATCTGAAAAACTGGGGTAGAAGCAGGATACAACCAATAATACCGGCAACCATTGCGGGATAAAGAGACGTTGGAATTGATGAGGGCATGGTTTTGTTCCTTTCAGTATCTGAATCGTTTCAGATCAGCCCAGGAAAAAGGTTTCCATAGAGGTGTTTTAATATCGTCTGAGGACTTCAGAGGATACCACGCAGTTTTTGAATTGTACTTCAGTACGTGCATGTCCTGAGCTGGCGTAAAGCCCTGTCCAAGTAAGAAACGCTTTTCACCGGCTGTATTTTGTGCAATATCAAGAATAATTACAGCATGTCCAAGAACTCTAGCGGAAGGAGCTGGATGAAGGAAAAAATCTCCAGGTTTTGCGTCTGAATATTTTACACTTGGCTCTCTTGTATTAGAAACAGTTCCAGTCATTGCAAACATGAAGGTCAGATATTTCCGAAAATTCTGCCGGGAATGAAGCTCTTTTGCTTTTGGGATCATGGTTACTTTTCCCCGGTTGAGAGATGGCCTGAGACCCGCTGCCCATTGAGTCCATTTAAAATAGGTACTTCCATGATATGGGAAAGAAATGGAGCCTTTTAAATTTCTTTGCCAAAGATACTCAGCCCGGAGCCGGATTATTGTGTCCATACATTGCTGAAGATCCCTGTTGCCGATGTCCAAATCTATAACAGCCCATGCGGCTGCAGTGGAATCAGACAATTCATCTCCGGAGTAATCATAGACTTTTGTGCCAGCTTTTCTTACAGGAAGATATCTGAGCCAGTATGCGTAAGAGTTTTTCATGGCTTTGATTCGTTTAAAACCAGCGGGATCTGGAATTCTACTATTGACAGAAACGTAGCCCGACGCAGATCTCTTCCATGGATACATTTTTTTCGCAGTCTGGCTGTCGGGTTGGTTTGATACGGATGAAACAGTAGAACCTGACTTTTCAACAACAGTTATGATGCGGGAGGAAGTATTGTCAGGTGTTAATTTATTTTCAGTCTGGGATTGATGCTCTGATATCTTTGTTTCCCCGGGCGCTTTTGCATTTTGTGGATTGCTGCAGGACAAAAAAAAAGCAAGAAAAAGTAAGATATATAGTTTCATTGATAATAATCCGGAAAGAGACTCAAAATTAGTTCCTGTGTTTGTTCCTGTGAAGGAATAAGAGAAAGGGGTGGGTCAAAAGTATCCCACACTGATGAAACGGAAAAAACAGTATTGAAACTGCCGGAAATGTTTTTAATTTCATTAACATTTATTGAACATGCCGGATAACCGGAACTAATGATAGCCCCGGCACAGATGGACGTATCCTGAATATCTGATGTATAGAACCGGTCGTCGTTTAAAAATAACACCAGATTGAAGTTTTTTTCCAGAGTGTAGTTTCTGACTTGATTATAAAAGGTTTTTACGGTGGGAAGGAAATCTGCTTTCCATGAGGCTTTAAGTCCCTCTTCAAACTGATTAAGTAGTTTGTTTTCATGGGAAATGACGGATCTCAGTGAGTCAATTTCAAACTGTGTTGGAAGACGACCGTTAAGAGTCAGAAAATAATCGGAAATAAACCGGCCCGGCGATGGCATTGATAAACTGTGAAAAAAGTTGAATGGAAAGAGTGGTTTTTCATCATCGGAACTGGATACTGGAATTGAATAACGTATATTTTCATTACGGTAAAGAATGTGTAGAAAATTCAGTAGAATCCTGCGATCATATTTCTTGAGTACGAATAGACAAGGTGTGCCCCTGGGAATATCGTCAACGCCAGTTAATGATACTTCGCCTTTATTGTGACGGATCCATGGGCGCAGAAGATACTTACAGTAGAACGTTTCCAGAGCGGGAATATTTGGTGCTATCATAAATCCTCTTTAAGACTGGGCAAATAGTTTGTATCCTGTAATTCGTTCGTGTCCTGTAATTCGCTTCGCGAAGGATTTTATTAAAAATCCTAACAGGCCACTAGTAATAAATTCAACTATAGCGCTCTCGCGCAGCGAAGCGCGGAAGCGTAAGCACCTTGCGGTTACTGTCTAAAACGGATTTCCGAAGGAAATCGTCAAAGACGACAATTGTTTTCATCGAAAACAGTGAGAGTCCTGAGCAAAAAATCGGCAAAAAATTTGAAAAACGGTATTTCAGGACAGTAACTAATTCGCTTCACGAAGAAATTTATTGTGCAGCCCGAATGATTAACTTCAGTTTAAAAAAATCAGCAGATCAATCTTTTTCAGGAGTCAGATCTGGTTCATCGATAATTTTCTCTTCCTTCATTGGTGAAGGTTTGGGTTTAGAGGGTTCCGGATCCGGTTCCGGATCCGGCGTGACAACAGCCTTGCGCTTTGGTTTTGATACAGGCTTCTTAACTGTAGAATCCACAATTTCACCGTTGTCAGCCCTGGGCACCTGTATCATAAGTGCCTTACATACTCCGATTTCATTGCATTTTACGCGATATATAGCGTAGGCACCGCACCCTCGCGCTGCATATTTAGTTTTTTCCAGTTGGACATAGGTGGTGCCTTCTTTAGTGCAACTCAAATCCTCAACCGCTCTTGCAGCGACATAACGTTTATAACGTACAGGAGGTTCAGGGTTACATCCTACTGCAAAAATTATAGTGAAAATAAAACCAGTTAATATTTTTATCATGATAACTCCACAGATATACGATCCGTTTTACATTAAATCTAATCGTTTTTCAAATAGGAACAGCGTCCCGCATCAATCCTCACAGTCATTCTTTTCTTTGTAGGGATTATTTTTTCAAAATAAAGCCACATTTCTTTTGTACCACTGAAAAAATCAAAATGATCATTTTTTATCCATCCTCCGATGTCATCAGCCCGGAAACAGCCATCGTGGATAAAATTCCCGATTCCGCCGATATCGGGAATGGCTACACCGTCCCATTCTTCAATATAGACAATTGTTCCATGAGGAATGACATTGTTGTCAACAGCCAGCGTTCGCAGGGGCACAAGGCTTTTCTTGCGGCTTCCAGCACCCCACGGATACTTTACCTTATCAAGTTCCACGTAGCAGATATTTCCTCCCCAGGGACAAGGAAAACCACACTTGCAACGGGAACCATAGTTCAGGATGCTCCCATCGTTTAATCGCCCACTACCCTCCATGCATAGTTCTGCGAGGAAATCCCAATTCACTTCTGCCAGTGGTATACATTGCATATCCGTAATGAAAATATCTTTTTCACCACGGAACCTTGCTTCCTCACCAATGTAGTAGTAGGAGATCCACATGTCGCCAACTATCATTCCTCGACTGAGGTCTATTCCTGGCATGACATTTATCTTAATAGAGGAAGACGCAATCAGATCGTTATGTTCGTCAAACCCACGAAATTCTAGATAGTGTGTCTCTATCCTGGAATCGAGAATAAGGGTATACTCATTATATGTATCGGATACTATTATTGATTTTACAAGAGAGTCATTGTCATAAAATTCGAGTCGATGAATATTCCATGCTCCAACAAGAAAAGGGTAATTTTCATCAATGAAATCATTATCAAAAGGAGCAATGATTTTAATATATGGAATATCAAGATCATCGGGAATATAGTAAGGATCAGTTCCAGTAGAAGCTGGATGAAAATAGCAGAATTCAAGGAAACTGGTTTCCGGCAGATTCATACAGGACGTTAACAGTGGAAATAGTAGAAAAAAAATGGAATATTTCATTGCATTGCAACCACCCGGAATCTAATATAATTATAAAAAAGCTGCAAATTTTGCATCTGTGGTTCTGGCATTCTGAAAGTGATGGCGTAATTTGGTTCCCGAATCTGAACATGATGAAATAAAAAAAACTGTTAAGAAAACAGCCATTATTGCTCTGTTTGTAAATATTATCTTGAGTACGCTTAAGTATACAGCAGGAATTCTGGGTCATTCTCATACCATGATAGCCGACGCAACTCATTCCTTGTCTGATTGTATTACTGATATAGCATTGCTTATTGGAGTGCGCTGGTGGACTCAGCCACCAGATGATTCACATCCTTATGGTCATCAGAAAATTGAGCATATAATATCAATATTTATCGGACTTGCCCTGGGTGCAGCAGGGATCGGCATTTTTTTTGACTCAATCCAGAAAATCCACTCAGGGAAAAATACTACACCGGGATTTTTCCCTCTCTTTGCTGCTGTAATTTCTATAATTACTAAAGAATTACTTTATAGATGGACTCTTCATGAAGGAACTCGAATAAAATCATCTGCTGTTATTGCTAATGCCTGGCATCATCGCAGTGATGGGTTCTCTTCTATTCCTGCAGCTATTGCAATTAGTGCTGCCATTGTTTTTCCAGGCTTTGGATACCTTGACCTCATTGGAGCAATACTAGTCTGCGTTTTCATTCTAACGGCAGCCTGGAAAATTATTTTTCAATCATGTAATGAACTTACGGACACCGGGATTTCTTCAGAACAGAAGTTAAAACTGGATGAAATTTTACAGAGTATACCTGAAATCAAAGGCTATCATGCTGTTCGAAGTAGAAAATCAGGAAGTTTAAACTACCTTGACCTTCACATACTTGTTGATGGGCAGATGACTGTTCGATCAGGTCATGATGTTTCTGAAAATGTTGAGATAGCTGTGAAAGAAAAAATGGGAGAAGGATACTGGGATATACTGGTTCATATTGAACCGGCGGATGGAGAATCAGATCCCTGAAATAAAATCAATGCGCTGACTTGCCGCAGTTGGTTGGGCTAAAAGCATAAAACGGTGTGACCAGGGGGTAATTTTTATATAGTCCGCTGATTTTTTTCCAAGAATGATTTTAAGATTGCGGGAAATATGAGCAGCCCAGATTGCATAACTTCCAGGGGTCAAATGTAGATAATCATACATTACTTTGCGTGTGATTTGATTTCTGGAATTCAGGAAGTTTCTGTTGATGTTGTAATAAAAAATGATTTTTTTATCATGGTACTTCGATATGATTTCATTTACTTTATTGTTATTTTCCCTGTAGCGATTTTCCGCGTATCCTCTTGGAAAAATCCCATATAAAAGTATAGGGGCATCCGGGAATTTCTTAAGGAGCAATGATATGATATTTCGAATTCCCTGAGCGATTAGAGTTGGTGATTTAAGATCGTGGGTGTCATTGGTTCCAATCATCAGGATTGTAGCCTGTACTCTACATTTGGAAAAATCATAAGAATTAAGTCTGTAATAAAGATGCCTTGTTCGATCCCCACCTATACCGGTGTTTATAATATTCCACTGACTCAAATGTTTTTCGATTGCTTTTGCCCCATTGATTTCCCAGTCTTCTGTTATACTGTCTCCGGCAAATAAAATGGCATTTGTTTTACAATTTTTCACGACGTCGGAAATCTTTCGATGGCGTTTTTTCCACCATCCGAAATTCCGTGGTTCTGGCTGATCTTCTTGAATAACTTCCCTTATTGGCTTTAAAGGAGAATAAGGAATTGATGCTGGTTTGGATTTTTCGGTTTGCGAAGTTGAAATATTATGGTTAACAGTAGGTGTTGATGAAGCAGAATTTGTTGCAGGGAAAACACTTTCCCCGGTTTTATTTTCTCCACGATCACAGGCAACGATAAAAACTGCAAACAGAAGGATAAGTGAAAATTTCCAGGACATTAATAGTTCCTTTCGGACCTCAACTGTTACATTAAAATAGAGATAACTCAAAAATACCGTTTGTCCTTTCGGACAACATTGATCGCCAGCTCCTTCTTGCAAGCTCCTGTTGTTTTTTTGAAGGGAATCAGGGAACAGGACACACTACAATAATTTCAAGGCCTTCATTCTTAATGTCCTGTGTACAAATTCGTCATTAACTTGAAAATGTCGAATTACAGGACATTAACTATTTAACATTTTTAAGAGCTTCAGTTGTGGCTTTCAGAGTTGGATCAACACTCAGAGCATTGTTTACTGCCCCTTTCATCCAGAGGTCCGGCACCAGGCGTCCCTGAGAGCAGATTCTGGTCATTTCTGTCCCGATATTTTTTCCGTGAATATGCTGTTCAATTTGAAATTCGGCCAGATGCCCAATTGGGTAGGCCGGTAAATAAAGTGGATAATCAATCATATGACTATAAATTGCTAAAATTGTTTGATCCTTTACACCAAATACCGGTGCAAAGTAAAGATTCCATACTTCTTTTGCAATAGAAATCACCGCATTTTTTAACTTTGTCTTGTCAGCGTTGGGATTAGCGTACAGCCATCGCCACACTTTCATATCCACAAGACTTACTCCCATTATTTCATAAGAAGACCAGAAATTATCCAGCACAGCAAGATGTTGGCGAAGAGGATCTGTTTCTTTTTTACCAAGAAGTTCAAGATCTCGACGCTGGAAGATAAATGCCCACGCCTCTGTAAAAGCAGTATTTGGAACACCTTTCATCAAATAATAATCAACATCGTGCAGAGTAATTGTCTGTTCAACATTGTGCCCAAGTTCGTGGATCGCAATATTGTAACCCTTATAATCCATTCCTTCGGGGCCAATTCTAGTCCGGAGATGGCTTTTATCTGTTCTCATTTCCGAACCCCAGGCATGTCCTGCTCCGCGACTTGGGTCAACTGTAATGCGTGATTGAATAAAAGTTGCTTTTTCCGGAGTAAAGCCAAGATGAGTAAGGATTCTGGGCATATCTGCATGAAATGCCGCTGCAGATAGATACTTTTTCCTGGTTTCTGCTGTTAATTCTTTATCAGGAATTGAGGATCTTGTTTTAAATCCATCATACCAGATATCGAAGGGCTCAAGTTTTCTTCCGAGGCGTTTTTCAATGAGTTTTCCTACCTCTTTTGCAAGAGGAGATGAAACCAGTTTTACGAAAAGTCCTTCAATTTCAGTTTCCGTATACTCAAGATCCCTGTCGAAAACTCTTTTTATATAAGTAGGATACCCGGGGGAGTATTGATCTTCAGTTTTAACGGCTATAAAATTTTTTAAAAGATATTCATATCTTGTATCAGGTTCAGTTGTGAATTTTACTTCTTTCTTGTCATGGAAAAGCTTATTATTTACAGGGTCCCATTTGGCGTTATTTTTATTGATAACATCCACGGGAATAGTCTGATCTATAATTCGCTTCATAACGGCAAAAATCTGCTTTTGAGCTTTAAAACCGTTTGTTTTGTCAGCATATCTTGACTTTAGTTCATCTCTGAGGTTCCAGTGTGTAATGAGTTTCATTCCCACCGGAAATAGGCTTTCAAATTTCTCATCAATTACAT
Source organism: Myxococcota bacterium (assembly GCA_018821305.1). Lineage (GTDB taxonomy): Bacteria > Myxococcota_A > Polyangia > HGW-17 > HGW-17 > JAHJMN01. The sequence goes on along the minus strand of JAHJMN010000189.1, from coordinate 91,093 downwards.
TGTTCATAAAAATATTATAAGAGGAAATATATGTATCTGCCTGGGTAAATGCGGTTTCAATTCCCTGTTTAACGCTGGAGGGGACTCGGGAAGTAAAAACATCACCAAGTCTGGCATATGCCCATTCAAGGCGTGTCCAGTTAGTTCCGGAGGACTTTTTTTCCTCAAGGGTATAGTTTGGAAAATTAAGGACTGTGATAAATGCAATTTTACTTGAATACATATCTTCAATAAAATGGGATGCCATATTCCATGCTGCAAAAAGCCGGTCAACAGGGAGAATCTTACCAATTTCAACATCCACCGGAGCTTTAAGATCAATCCGTATTCTATTGGAATTTCCGTAAACAATCTCAAGGTTACGACTCATGCGAGTGAACAGTTCTTCACGGACAGGACCGTCAGGAATAAAGTTTTTATCGCAGAATTCTTCAAAGATTTTTGAGTCACCGTCAACAGCCGGATTCCAGAGGCTGGATGCCTGAATTACACCTTTTCTAATTCTCAAAGTCTCCCGGCTTCCATGTTTTGATATAAGTGTTTTAATGATTTTTTCAGAAAGCGCATGTGGCAACTTTTTTGTGTCCTGCCTTGGCTTTATTTTTTCGCCATGAAATTTAGTGTCTTTCTTAATTTGAGGTCCCTGTTTTTCCTCGTTTTTTTCTAAAGATGGGCACTTTTTAGAACATCCAGCCACCATAATTAACAAAAGAATACTTATTGAGATTATCTTCATTTTGACCTCAGAATCTGGGACTTTTATAGTTGCCTGAATATATTTGAAAAAAATCTATTTTGTGTATCGTCGTCGAAAACCGAACATAAATGTGCTCAGGAGAGTTACGAGAAAAAGAATGCTACTGCTTTGTTTTCCAGGGTATGATGAGCATCCGATAAGATGATCTTTTGATGTGCTCTTTATTGAAAGCTCTCCTGACCCATAGCCACAGTAGTAATCATTACCGCCCTCTTCAGGAAGACAGACCATGCCAGGTGCACAGCCTGCTGTTTCAGGTGTACAATGGATTGAACACCAACTTCCATCGCCGTTTTCAACACAGGTGGAAAGATTGCATGATTTCTCACTTGAGCAGTTTTCTCCGATGCCTCTTTTCCCATCGTCACAAAAGTCCTGATCCGTACATGCCCCATCAACAGTAACTTTAATGGTGGTAGAACTGGAATTTCCACCTTCATCTTTAACAACAGCCTGAAGTGTATGCGAACCTTCAGTTAAATTATTAATTCTCCAGGAAAAATAAGGATAGGTTTTCTCACCTTTTGATTCTCCGTCAACAAAAAGTTCGACATAACGACCGAGACCATGCTCATCTCCGGTGATGGCCAGGACTCCAACCGTTGAAGGAACTTTTGAACCACCCGATGGCATGACAAAATCTACCCAGGGAGCTTCTCTATCTGGTGTCAGGCCAAGATTCTCTCCGAGCACTTCAAAACTATCCTGTGTAGAACCACCATCGCAGGCACTTCCGTCGGGTACCACACCATTTCCCCAATAGGGATCACTTGTGACATATGGATTCATTACAGCGGAAACATTATCAACATGAGCCAGCCCCAGATTATGACCGGATTCATGTGTAATTGTGGTAACAATATCATGTATATTGGACAAATCGTCGCTGAAAGTATATGCAATATCAGACTTGGAGCGGTTTCCACAGTCAAAGGGGCTGACTCCTACCATTGCTCCAGGGTTAGCCGTAATCAGTGAGCCACTTCCACCAATCATCATCATCGTATATTTTGAACCAGATGGGGGTCTTTTTCTTGTAATTATTATGTCAAACGGAGCAAAATAATGCCTTACCATATTAACAACAGCTTCAATTACTGCTTCCCTGGTGTCAATATTATCACGAATAAAGGGTGTATGATCAAACGGCGGTATATCAACAGTTTCATAGTCTGGAATCCATGATTCGTCAGTTTCAGGATTATCGAAGGATGCTCTTTTGATCACTGCACCCTCAAAATTAAGGAAAATAACGGGGCTTTCTGTATTGGTCATCAAATTATATGGAATACAACTTCCTGTATCAAGAGGATGTATAAAAATCTGATGACATTCAGGATGGTTGGATGGATCAGAGCCTTCAGGAATGCGACAGGATGTAGCCATTGCTTCGAAAGAGAGTCCTGCTAGGAATAAAAAGAAAACAATGTTTTTTAACATATGGCACCGGCGGGGTTAGATGTGCACGTTCTTCCGGAAAAGCACTTGGGTATTCCGGAGTTTCAAACTCTCTGATCAGTGTATGGATTTTTGATCGAAATTCAAGCTGAGGGCTTATATTAAATTACATGATTTTGATAAGGACTATTATTAAAATTAAAATAACTATAATAAACAGACCGGTTACAACCGCAAGCATCATTGTCTGCTGCTTATTACTTCCTTGAATTTTAGAATCGCCAGATGAACCGGATTTACCCGGAGCGTTTTCTCCGGATGGAAAAGACGGAAGGGAACTGAATGTACCACTTTTCGAGTCTCTCGTTCCGGGAAGTGATGGAAGAGAAGAGCTGGGCAGGGATGGTAAGGATGAACCTGGGAGTGAACCAGGAAGTGAAGACATAAGGGAAGGCTGGCTTGCCTTGCTTTTCAAAGTTCGTTCTCTGGTTTTAACTTTTTTATCACTGGTCAGAGTACTTTCAACGTTAATAAGCTCTTCCCATCCTTCAGGAAGACCATCTGGAAGAGGGCCCAGATTTGCAGTCTGAAGGAAAGCAAAATAACTTTCCTCCATATCATCGAATTCCATAACTGCATCACATTCATCGCAGCGGGAAATTGGAGCTTTTGGCTCTCTGATGTTCTTCATGGTGCTTGATTCAATGAGGAGAACTTTCTCTTTGTCGCAACTCTGGCAATAATACGGAGCGAAAAAGCTCTGAATTACACTCTTGGACGTAAAATTACTTACCAGATTGATTTGTGCAACAATAGCAGGTGAGCATTCGAGCAACACAACTCGAGCTCCTTTTGACTCAATCTTCCCAAGCCAGTTTACCCAGTCTCTTACGCCGCAGGAATTGATTCTTTCCACATGGGAAAGATTAAGCAAAACAGTGCCGCTTCCAGTTCTGTCAGCAATTTCTTCGAGATTATTGTCTTCATCAATAATACCGATAATGGTGACATACGTGATTTTGTCTTTGATTTTGAGCGTATAGTTGAATTTCTGGTCCATGATATCCTTTAAAAAAGATTCACTCCAGAACCCTGTCCGAGAATTCTCTGGAACTGTGATTCTGTTGATTTTATTAATATAACCCCTATTGGGGAGACGCAATTATAAAATATGCGCATTTTAGAAATCACATCAAATATATACACTGGTTTCACCCAATGTGTCAAATACTCAATTGTTAAAAAATTCAGATCACTATGCTAAAAAAAAATAAGCCTGATAAAATAAAAACTTAAATATTTTAGATATCTGCAATATCCGCATGTTGAAAAAATATAAGTACTACCTGATTTGTGTCCTGTAATTTGCTACATCAGTTTGATGAAGGCTCAAGTTCAAGATAAGTGTCCCACTTTGGGGAAATAAATTCTTTAACCAGAGACCCGGCTCTGGGTGCCACGGCAAAATTAGCTAAATTATTGTCAGAAACTACACTATGTCTAGATGCAAGCCATGCATTGCCCTGAAATGCTGCGGTGATATCCCCGCAAACAAGCAAACCAGTTCGGTCGAGAGCTGTTTCAACATGATTCATCCATTTTTCCAGGTCAAGGGTCTGGAAAATATCAACACTGCTTGATGAAACACGCTCAACCGCCCTTTGTTCCTGCCTTGGCAGGGTTTCGAGGAAGCGTTTGACCGTCTCATCTCTCTCCTCCGGAGGCAGGCCAAGGCCATACATAAGAATCCTGATATCCGTTCTCTGTGCTGCAGTTGTCTGGAAAAACATTGAGAACCCGCTTCGAGCAGCTTCCAGGGCCCTTGCAAATATATATCGGATAGTTGACAGGGGAAAATTAAAGATTTCTGGTTTGACTACAATGGATATTTCCTGATTGTCATTCAGGATGAGGCATGATCTTGTTGTAAGATCTGCAACCCACAGTTTTCCCTTTGTACCTAAAGTGGCTTCAACTTCTTCCCAACCGTGAAGTTCCACGCCTTTTGCTGGTCGGGCTTCAGTTAAGGCAGGATCCACTGGTCGGAATACAGTTTCAATTCCCGTTCGGATGGCGAACCACATCTGTGTTTCATGCCCTGTTGGATCTTTGATTCCAATTTTTCTTTTAAATTCATCGGAAGACATTAGTCCTGCTTTGAGCCAGGGAATTGATGTTACATCCGAGACAGAGCCGGGATCGAAAATTGATCTGACCTGAGCCAGTCGGCGGCCACGATTGGAACGTCCTGGAATCATCTGTGCCAGATTTTCAAGATATTGCGGGTTATCCCAACAGTCATCAACCAATAGTTCGAGATATTTCATCACAAGATTGCGGTCATTTGCTAGCATCCCCAAATCGGCAAGAATCATTCGCGAGGTGGTGCTTTTATTTACAATACCTTCGAGTTCCTCAATCGCTCCATTGGTGTTTCCTGCAAGAATAGCGAGAATTGCCATATGAAGATTCATCAGGATTGACTCTTTTTCGGAGGATGTTTTAACTTTCTTAACGATTGTGACAGCTCGAGCAATTTCTCCCCTCATTGCGTAAACATAAAGAATATTAAAGCAATCTTCAGGCTTTAGTTCATCAAAATTGATTTGACTTAGAAGTTCATCAACTTTCTTTGTTTCTCCAGCACTGTGTTTAAGTAAAATGGCCATGGACGTATATTTCATTCGGATGCTTGTTTTTTCACGCTGGCTCAAAGTAAGGAGTCGATCCATTGTTACGAGAGCTTCTTTCAATTGACCGGAAGCATAAAGCTCTGAAGCAAGTTCGTACAGGCATTCTGAATCATTGGGGTGGCTCTGGAGGAGTTTTCGGAGGGCTGCCATTGCATCCCGGCCTCTGTCAAGATTTTCAGAATAGAAATCAACCATACGAAGCATGTCCGATGGTTTTGTTTTTGACATGAATGAGTCGGAAAAAGATTTCCATCTCTCAAAGGCTTTGTCCTCTTCTCCCATGTAAAGGAGTAACTCGGTTTCGCCCTCAACAGCTTCAATCATGTCTGGTGATTTTGATGTAGCCGTTCTGAAAAACTCAAGGGCATCAAGGTTATTCCCTTCCTGTCGTGCAAATTTGGCTTTTGCAACAGATATCATACTTATAGCAATGGGATTGTCACTATCTTTATAAACGGCTTCCATTTCGTCGAGAAAAACTGAAATTTCAACTTCATTTCCGTAATCAGTAGTTAACCCAAGAATTGCATGGAGAGGGGCCAGATTAGATTTATCAAGTTGAATTGCCATTATGAAACTATTTGCAGCTTCATGCTGCTCTCCAACTTTAAGAAAAGCAAGACCACGCTGGAAATTAAGGACAGCTCTTTCTTCAGAGGTACCCTCCGTAAGGGCTTTTGGTCCAAGCCCTGCTGCAATCTCGCCGGCTTTTTCCCAATTTTCATCCTTGAAATATATAGAGAATAATGCTCTCAGAGCACCGGGGCTGTCGGGACGAAGAGCCAGGGCAGCTTCAAAATATCTTTCAGCCTGATCGCGACGATCGAGTTTTTCATGCAGTATTTCGCCCATCTGCGTGTAAATACCGGCTTTCTCTTTTGGATCATCCCATATACTGGCTTCCATTTTTAAAGTATTCAGCACGCCCTTCCAGTTTTCTCTCTGAACATAGATATCTCTCATCCCATGAAGGGCGGGTAACGAAGTAGGGCAGGAATCAATGGCCAGTTTGTAGTACCTGAGGGCTTCCTCATCTTTTCCAAATTGAGTTTCCAATACTGAGCCGTATTTGAAATATAGACCTGCTTTTATCAGTGGGTCATCGTTTGCTTCCATGGAAAGTCTGAGAACTTGAAGGTATTCGTCCCAGCTTTCATTAGTTTCATTAATTCGACTTAAAGCTTCAAGTGCTACCTTGTTATTTGAGCTCAGATTAAGTACTTCGGTATAATACTTTGAAGCTTTATCAATGTTTTCAATTGCTTCTTCGAAAAGATGGGCTAGTCTGAGGTAGAGTTCAACCTTTTTTTGTGGGCTTGTGACCATTCGAACTTTAAGCTCTATAAGGGAAGCAAGTTTATCCCATTCTTTCGCCGCATCAAATTCGAGAATGAAATCATCAATACTGTGCTCAATATCGGCAAACCAGGCTGGATCCGGATCCGGATGGTTTAAAAGAAGATCAAGAAGTTCTCTGTCTGTCTTGGCGGAAATCACCCCACCATTTTCCAGATATTTTCCCATAAGTTGCGAAGAAATTGAAGGAAGTGAAGTTTCGGTCCATTTAGCCATAATTAAATATACAGCTCGTTTAGCAACTTGACTCTGAAGTTTTGCGCAGGCGTTTTCCCCACAATTGATAGCTTTTTCAATGAGGTCACGGGAGCGATTCCAGTACATCATAACAAGATTAGTCACTAATTCGCTGACGGATTCCAGGGGAAACAGGCTCCCTTCAGCTTCTCTCCAGTTTTCCTTGTGGGCATGATAAAGGGCAATTATCAACTTTGTGACAGATTGTGGTATGTATGGGTTCGTAGTTTTATAAATTGTATGTAGTTCGTCCCATTTCTTCAGGTAGACCGATAAGCGAATACGGGAGAAAATATCCTGAACCTGAAGTAATTGCCAGGCTTTATCAAAATCGTGAAGTCTTAATTCCGCCGACAGCATACCGGCGTTTCGAATCATTTCATCGTCACAACTGAAAGCCAAATCAACAAGTTCACTGTAAGCTTTCCGGTGTAGAAGCATTCTCATGAGGCCATGACGAGAAATGGACGGTCGGGAGTTATTATCAATGGCTAATCTGTAAAACTCTTCCGCTTCACGATACCTTTTCAATCTGAATTCGGAGATAAGAGCAGCTCTTAGTGCGGCAGCTCCGCGCAGTTCTGTAGTTTGTGCTGCTTGAAATACTCGATGGTACAGCCTTACAAGTACCACATCTTCGTTTTTATTTGCGGCTACGTTAATAGCTGTGAGGAGAGCCAGAGGCATAGCCCATCCGGTGCGTTCCGTGAGGGATACTAATTGTTCTATTGAGAGATCGTCCACACCCGTTGAGGCATACTGAAACAGGACAGCGTCTTTGAAATCCGCTTCTCCTATATTGCCGAATACAGTCATTTCAGCAGCGTAAAAAAGCTCAATATGCTGGTTTGCACGGGCTGAATACTCACTTTTCATGAGAGTTTCGAGAGCATCAGTTTTTGATAGTTGCTTTCTTGCTTCAAGCCAGTCCTCATGAATGTCTCCATGTATGAGGGCGGAATAAAATCTTGATTCCGGAAGGCCGCCGGACTCAAACAGTGGAAGGGCTTCTGCATGTTTTCCCGAAAGAAATTTTGAAAGACAAAGCTCGCGATTAAGATCTGAGACAAAACTGGTAGCATCAATTAGAGTTTCAGCTTTTTCCGGCTGGTTCATAATATAAAGCCATATTTCCGACCATAAACGAGTTTCGTGAAGAGTCAACTTATCAAACCGGAAGGAAAGCTCGTTATAAAGCGTTTTCAGTTTCTCAATCTCGTCATTTCTTACTAAGCTAAGTACTTGAAATTCCCTTGAATCTGTTTCTCCTGAAATTCTGACTAGAAGAGAAAGATCCCCGGTAATATGCCAGAAAAGGAAGGCCAGAATAGTTTTTTCCTGAAGATTGAGATTTTCCCAATCCATGTACATAATTTCGCACAGATTTAGAAGTTCAAGTACGGTATCTGAGTTTTTTGCACTTACCATAAATTTAAGTTGCCTTTCCCGGGACCGGTTCACGCGGCAGCGGTCATCTATTAAAAAAGCAAGGCCACTGCTGCATTCACATAGTATTGAACTGTGATACTACAACACTAATTTGAGAGTTTTAAGCAAAAATTACTGGTCTTCAGATTTTTCAATTTTTCTAGGGAATGTTATTGAAAAAACGGAGCCCTTTCCGGGCGTTGATTTTACGGTGATTTCACCTTTAATAAGATGTGCCATTTTGCGACTGACAGAAAGTCCCAGCCCTGTACCGCCAGCAGATCTGGTGGAAGACCCGTCAATCTGACGGAATTCTTCAAAAATATGATCATGAAATTCTTCCGGAATACCGATACCGGTGTCTGTTACTGAAATAACAATATTGTTATGACTTGTAACAAGAGCAACTTTTACACTTCCCTCCTGAGTGAACTTTACAGCGTTAGAAACAAGATTTGTGACGATCTGCTGGATTTTTCCTCCATCTGTCATACATGGGACTGGAGTATCAGGTATTTCAAGTTCGACTCGATAATCCTTTTCTCTAGTCAGACTTTGATTTCTGCCAACTACGTCCTTTAAGAGCTTTCGCAAATCATCAATCATTTCAACATATAAAGGTAATTTTCCTGCTTCCATTCTTGAGTGATCAAGAATAGTGTTGATAAGGTTGAGAAGATTCCGTCCACTTTCTTCAATTGCAGATAGAGTATCTTTTTGTTCATTGGAAATATTACCATAGTATCCGGCTACAAGCATTTCACTGTAGCCAATTATTGCGTTCAGAGGGATTCTAAGTTCATGTGAAACATTTGCCAGAAATTCACTTTTGAGTTTTGCCGCTGCTTCAATCTGCTCTTTTTGCCGGATAAGTTCTTCTCTCTGAACTTCCAGAATTCTGGTTCTTTCTTCAAGGGCAGCTCTCACAGAGGTGAGTTGTTCAAACGTCATTATATTTGAAGAAGTTATTGTTAATGCAGGAAGAACTTGATCCGCAAAATCAACACTTATACTTCCTTCGGATTTTGTAAGTACAATCTGTCCTGTGATTCCAGTTGGTGACATCATTGGAAGGAAAGTGATTGTCAAGTTGTCTTTACTTACAGTTTTTCTCTCTTTAATATCTAGGTCAGGAGGAGATGTTTGCCCAGATTTTGCAATTAAATCAAAACGTTTATCTCTCAGAAAATATAGTGAAACTCCATCAGCGCCAGTTCCAATCCTCAGGATTTCCATTAGACTGTCCCATGAATTTGAACTACCGGAAATTGGTGCGATAAGGTCATGCAAAAATTCTTTTGTAAGTTTAACTTCTTTCGTTCGCTGTTGAACTTTTTCTTCAAGAAGTCGACCCCATTTTTCAAGTTCTTCCATGCGCTGGGCGAGATTTGCAGCCAAAATATTTATAAGATCGCTTATCTGCCCCATTTCATCCCGGGAAACTACTGCAATACGGTTGTGAAGATCTCCTTGATTAAGGAGATTTACACCTTTTATGATCCTTCGGATTGGATTTGAAAGAGCAGCGGCACTTCCCCAACTGAAAAAAAGTCCAATAACAAAAACAGAAATAAATAAAATTCCGCCAGTAACAACAACTTCTGTTCTCTCATTCTGCTCGAGGGAATGTGTTATTTTAAAAACGGCATATCCCGAAAGTATCGCTTTTCGATCAATTTTATCAACAGAGCCATGAGTAATTTGAGAATTATTATAACGAGTAACAAACACTGGCGCCAGTAAAGTGAGGGTGTTGCCTGACTCAGAATAAGTATGAACCGTGTTATTTTTATGTTTTGCCTGAAGAGTTAATTCTGAAGGCATTGCTGATTCTCCTGACGGTACTCTGGAGAAAAGTAATTTTCCACTATTGTCATAAACTCCTGCGCCAGCATAGATTTTTGAATTGCTGATTCTATCAAAGACACCTTCAAGGAAAGTATCATCCTGGCTGATTGCCGCAGTTTCACTGGAATTTGCAAGATAGGAAACCATTTCCTGTCCACGGTTAATCCGTGCTTTTTTTATTGTTCTGAAGCTTAAGAAAGAGCCGATTCCCCCCGTAAGAAGTGCACTTGCAAAACTTGTAAGAGCCATCATAAGGAACACTCTTCTCGAAAAGTGGGGTTTGAATCTGGTAACATCCTGGTTGATATTGTTCATTGTTACCTCGTCATTGCCATAAAATTATTTTTTTCAAAAACTTTGCCACCCAATCCCAGAGAAAAAGCAGTTTTTGGGTTGAAATACTTTTTATAAGATAGAGTTTGTGGATTAGGATTTTTTATAAAGTCAAGCGTCATTATGGGTTCCACAGCAAATAATCCCCCGGTAAATACTTCATGCCTCGATCTTACGATTAGTGGTATTCCTCGCCGGAACTGCAGTTGAAGAAGCTCTCTGAGCACAAGTGGCGTTATGACCCCGGGGTCGTTCAATGGTAAGATTGCGGAGTATGCTTGTTTTCTTTTACGATAAAGCAGTGCTATTGATTTAAGTGCAACTACTTCAGTTTCCATAGTTTCAGACGTCGCTTTCAGTCCGGATTGATTGATGGCTTTGCTTAATAAAATTGAATATTTATGAAGTCTTCGACTGGTCATAATATGGATTCCCTGTTTACAAGTTTCCGGTGAGAACACGGATCTTATAATTGTGGCAAAATGCTCCGGTTCGACTTCCCACGGAATCAGTGTGTGTTTATCAGATACGGGTTCTCCGGAAACAAAAACTTCTTTGATTCCTGAAACATTGGAACATTTCAGAGACATTTCCCATCCAGCAACAAATCCCCCAGCTTTGGGACAGTCCTCAATTGGTTTAAAATTCCCATCGTTTACTAATTTTTCAAAATCTACAACCCTTGAAGGAAAGAGTATTCTGGCTTCCTGGGATTGCAAAAACAAAACAATCATGAAAAGAGAAAGCATTTTTGTTCTCCTGAGCTAAAAATCGGCGAAAAATTTGATTTTCGGTATTTCAGGACAGTAACTATTTAATAACTGAATCGTAAAACAACTCCTACAAACCATTGTTGAAGAGTTTGATCTCTTTTCCGGCAGTCTTCTTCCCCGTTTTCCCAACACCGATTCAGGTATCCACCGGCATAAAAATTCATTTTTATACCAAACTCAAGAGCACTGGTAACAGGTTTGAAAATGCCAAGACTGACAGCACCACTTAATCCGGCATTCCAATAGGAATATACTCCTTCAGGAATACTTTCTCCTCCAGGAATAAGACGCCTGGAATAAAGCATTGTTGCGGCACCTCCGAAACCCATTACTATCTTCAAATCCTCCATATTGATTTTACGATAAATCATAAAATCCAGAATAATTGCTCCGGCGCCATAAAAATAATAACCATCTCCGGAATAGGAGTTAAAAGTAATTCCAGTGCCGTAAAACCATCCGTCAGAAAAAATCCTTTTTACAGTAATGTTAGTCATAATATCGGATTTAATTGGATGATCCTGAACGTTTTCCCAAACAATTCCTCCAAATCCTGAAGTAACCTCAATGGAACGGTTGCTTCCGAACATCAGACACAACCAGATGGCCGCTTTTATCATTCATTACCTCTTTTGGATATTATTTCAAGTGCGTGCTTCAGAGTTTCAGGGGTATCAACATCCTGCCACCAGCCATTTCCGATTGGTGTCGTGAGCATTTGACCAGAAATTGTTAATTCCCTTACTCCCTGGCTCAGAGTTGGAGATGCTAAACGAGCCAGCGCTTCAACCAGTTCTGGAGAAATGCAAAAAAGACCTGTGTCAATGCAATTGAAATCAGGAATTTCCTTGCCGATATCAACTATTCGACCTTCAGGATCCGTCAATACTTTTGTAGCGTCATCCATATCAAATATTGAGTCAAGATCATAGTCAACCATCAGGTATGAAGTACTCCCCTTGCTATCGATAGAGGAAATTACGTTTACCGCTGAGTCGCTGAAAACATGATCCGCCATGGAAAGCATGACTCGCTCAGTTACAAATTCTGAAGCACTGAGAACACTTACACCGTTTGGTTCCTGATATCGATGGTTTTCAAACCAATAAATCTTTATTGAACCGTTATAGTTAGATTCTATAAATGATCGGACTTCATTGCCTCGGAAACCAAGAGTTACTGCAGTTTCCCGTATCCCATATTTTTCGAACTGTTTCAATAGTCTTATAATCGAAGCTTGTCCATTGATATCTACAAGAGGTTTAGGTCTATCGTGAGCTTTAGCAAGCCTTGAGCCCATTCCCGCTGCAAGAATTAGTGCTTTTTCCATTCGAATCCTGCCTTTCGCTGAACGGTTATAACATTATTTCTTAAGAAAAAAAATCTTTTGAATATTTCAGTCATGTCCTACAATTGTAATGCTTTTATTTTCATGTGATTGATTTTAAATTTTTAAAATAGTGTGAAATTAAATCAATTTTGGATAAAACTGGATAGTTCGTGTCCTGAGAAAAAAATCGGTTAAAAATTTGATTTTTTGTATTTCAGGACAGTAACTGGATGGTTTGGACTGTGGAGTTTTCAGGTTTTGACTGATTTTAACAAGAAAAACGAATTTCTGGATTCTGTAACCAGTAAAACAATTTTTTTCAAGCAGTTCCTTGATTCCCTTTGTGTTAATTCGGAACCTGGACGTATCTGGCTTCAAAAACCTTCGTTTTTCATTACAGGAATGGAAAAAGAGCTTGAGGAGCACTTTTTCCGATTAAAATCCTGGTCAGAAATTATTCACAAAGAGCTAAATGGGAACATAATTCTCAGAGCCTTAAAATCTGTGCGTGATATTTCAGTTTTTGAAGAAAGTTATGAGAGTTGGACTGACATTGAGTTGACAGTAATATTTAAGATAGCTCACGCTATTGGTCTTATTAAAAATATATTACTGGAAAGCAATGGTGATCCATATTGGGGTTTTTCAGATAACTGGGACCGGGCTCTGGATATAATTGGTCCATATATATCTGATGATTGCTTTAATTGTGGGATTGGTTTGCCACAGGATTTACGCAAAAATCGATATGATTTGAGTAATCAGCTTTCTTTTTTAGAACAGGAACACCGAAAAGAAGCCGCCCAATTCCTCGGGATTAAGCAATCATCTCTCAGAATGGACCTGGTGGTTGGAAAAGATAACCCTGGATTCAATGAAATTATTTTGAAAAGTGGTTATTTTAATCTGCTTGAGAACAGCCAGGACAGCTGGAAATACAGGCTTGGGTCAACACCGAAAATTGACCAGGTATTAGAAAAACTTAATAAAATCAAAAAACAAACTTTTCTTTTGGAAAAGAAACTATTTGGAAAGATATCCAGGGAAATCTGGTTGGTTCTTAGAGATATTTATAAGTCAGATTTAGAGCTTTTAGGAAAATTGGATATGTGTAATGCACTGGCAATTTTTAATAAAGAATACAATTGCTGCATTCCGATTATTGAAGACAAAAATTCATTTGTCTTGAAGGGTGGAGTTCATCCCTGGATAAAAAAACAGGTGGAACACTGTGGTGGCACCTATACTCCAGTGACAGTTTTAATTACATCGCAGTTGGTTAACCTTACAGGGCCCAATATGGGTGGAAAAAGTTCATTTTTAAGGACAGCCGGCTTTTTTCAAGCATTATTTCAAATGGGAGCTGGATTGCCATGCACAAGTTTCAGTTCAAGACTCTTTAAATCTATCCGTTGGTTAGGATCCGTTTCCGACTCTCCCGAAAAGGGCCTTTCGTCATTTGGGCGGGAAATAAGAGATCTCATTACATCTCTTGATGGGAGTGACTATTTTCTACTTTTTGATGAATTTGCTAGAAGTACAGATGTTGAATCAGCTCTAGCCCTTACTAAAGCTTTATTTGACTATATAAAAGTAGGAGATCACAACTTTGCAATTTTCGCAGGGCATATTCATGAAGCAGGAAAACATCCAGGCGTTTTGTCTCTTAGTGCAGGAAGCCTTAAAAATAATTTGCATAAGATAAAAAACGCTGAATTGACATTGAATATATTAAATAATTTGATGGACTATACAATTTTTAGTGGTGATGAAGTAAAGAAAAATGATGCGATTTTAATTGCAGGTATACTTGGGCTACCTATGAAGATAATTGAGTCTGCAGAAAAATACTTAAAATCATAACATCATGTATTGATTGTATTTTTTAATATTTACAACTAAGTTTAATAATGGTTTTGTTAGTTTTTATTGTCTATGGCGGAAAATTAAGTTGATAACCAGACAATGGCGTGATATTGTGCCAGCTGAAAAATTCTGAGTTCTATTTAATTTTTCTAGCCATGTTAGCGACCGGACGGCGCAGAATCTTAAGTGAGGTTTGCATATGAAGACTTGGCTGACTACATTCCTGACTATCTTTGTACTGGCTTTACTTCCGCAGAACGTTAGTTCTCAGGCCAAAAAGAAGGTAGATAAAAAGGAAACAAAAAAAGATACTAAAAAAGTAGCGGAAGATGACATCCAAATCGAGGATGACTCAAAAGGTACCTCGAAAAAGAAGGAAGGTGATGACATCAAGATTGAAGATGATGCACCACCGACCACCGGAAAGGTGGATACTCCGGCAAAGGGTGGGGACGGGCTTGATGACGATCTCAGTGGGCTCGACGAAAAGCCCAAAACAGCACCGAAAACAGGTCCTGTTGATCCCAAATCAGTTAAATCTGGCCCAATGAAATCATCAAGTGGAGATTCTGATGAGAGATCATACTGGAACGATATCAAAGTTGTTCCACGAAAGTTGATTCTCAAACAGAACCGTGTTGAGCTCATTCCCTATGTGGGTGTTACCATCAACGATAACCTCATTAGGCACATCCTTTTGGGTGGTGAGGCAGCCTACTATATTTCCGATGCACTCAGTTTCAGTTTGGGTGGCCATGCTTACCTTAAACAGCAGACTGATCGCGCATATCTCACAGGTCTTCAGCAGCGTACACTTCCTACGCTGAATGCTTACCTGTGGACTGCAACCTTGAATGCTAACTATGAAGCGGCATACGGTAAAATGGCCATTCATAACAAGAAGATACTCCAATGGGGTATATTCCTGAGTGGTGGTTTGGGGGCAACTCAGACGGAGATTATCCCTCGTAACGCGGGTCATGAATCATGGACCAATACTAACATTACCATTCAGGTAGGTGTTGGTTTCCGGGTATTTATAAGTAAATGGCTTACAGTATGGTTGTCCATGCGTAACTACATGATGCAGGACAGATTTGAAAGTTCTGATCGTATTGAAGCCAGTGCATCAGAGGCAGAAAAAGCTGCTTCCGGTCGTTTTATTAACAACATAGTCTTTCAGGTTGGTCTGTCTGTATTCTTCCCGACTGACTTTGAATACACCACGTTTAAATAATAGGAAGGAGCACAAGTATGAAGCGCATTATCGGTTTTCTCCTCCTTTTCAATATTCTAACGGTAACTACAGCCAATGCTGCTGATAGAACTGATCCACTCAAGGATGAACCCGCCGTAAGAAAACGCATTCTTTATCTCAATGAGAGGCTTGAAGTAACACCTTCTCTGGGCGTAAGTTTCCTTCAGGACTACAAACACAGTTTTCTTATTGGTGCTAAAGTTGAATATCATTTAAATGAGTATTTTTCATTTGGATTCAGTGCCCATTATTCCCCATTTGCAATGAGTACTGGTCTTACGGACGAAATTAAAAGTACACTTCCGGATCAACTCGAAGCAAATACCTATATCAACCCGACTCCATCTAAAAAAGCTATGGAAGACGCTCTTGATACCCTTCGAATGGTTATTGGGCCGCATATAGCATATACACCGGCCTTTGGAAAAATGGGTCTTTTCTCGACGTTGTTTTTCAACTTCGATCTTTACTTCTATGCAGGGGTTGCTTTTGTGAATCTCGAAGCTGGAAGTCTGAAAAAATACACAAATCCATCTACGGATAATACAAGACCTGATGATCCTTCAAACCAGCACAAACTTCATATGGATATCGAAGAAGAAAATGGTGGATGGAGAATTGGTCCTCAGGCAGGGTTTGGTCTGCGTGTATACCTGAATCGTTGGATTGCAGTTAATGTCGAATTCCGCTGGATGTATATTAAGAGAAATCAGGCTGGTTTTGATGCAAATGGTGACCGCAACTACAGGACATTCACCGATTTAAGTGGAGATGCGACATTTGAATATATTAAAGTAGATGGCAAAGATCAAATGTGGGAAAACACCATGTTCTTCCACTTTGGTGCTTCATTCTTCTTCAAGCAGTATGCTCCCCGAAGTGAATAACACAGCAATTCTTTTTGAGAACCATTCATAGACTTACTTCGAATATTACATTATAACAAAAATAATCCTTTCCTGAAAATATATAGAATATCCTCAAACCATTCCTGCTCAGGGTTATTCGAATTATCCTTCCAATATGTGAAATACTAGAACTAACTATTCAATTGTGAATATTGATTAATTCTTAATAGAGTGGTATATCAGTAATTGAATATTTGATCATTCGGTGCTTTTATAAGGGAAACTTGTTAGCAATAACTGTTTTTGGTCCTGATATTAATAAAAATATCTGATAAGGATGCGTATGAAATTAGGACAGATACTTATCATAAAAGAGTTGATAACCCACGAGCAATTAGCTTTCTGTTTGTGGAAACAGGAATATTTCGGTGGAAAATTGGGTCGGATTCTAATTTCTGAAGGGTTGATTACAGAGTTTCAACTCGTAGAGTGTCTCGCATATCAATGGGATATGCCCTGTGTACTCCTTGAAGAAAAACCGATTCCCAGAATCCTTGTGAATCAATATGGTTTGAATGTCTGTTTAAATTACCATTTTGTACCATTTTGTAGCGATCCTGAATCCGGAGCACTTTTTATTGCTACCAGTTCATATAATGAAAAACAGACTCGGGATGCAATAGTCGATATATTTCCACCCAAAACAAAAATTTTTATTGCAGGCGCCAACGATGTTGTCCGTACCTTGTGGGCTAATTGGATAAAACCAATCCCTGAGTTCCGCGAACTAGTAGTTGATCTGGAGAATGAAACTCCTGTTCAGAATGATGATTTTGAATCTATAGAAATTCTTGAAGAAATAAATGTTCCTTGTCTTTTTAATAATTTAATATCAGAGACGGACTCAGAAGATGCTTCTGAAGACATAGATATAATAGAAGAAAATCCAATCGAGTCCGATGAAGTTGTTCAAGAATCTAAAGAGCCTGGAAAAAAAATAGAAATACCAGAAAACTTTGAGGATCTTGATGACCCATCCTTAATAAAATCAATTAAAAAAGAAAAAAGTAATCAAAAAGAATAGAAAAAGGCTGATATATGCTATATATTTTACCAATGTCCCGCAGGACAGGCAGGTGGTAAATTATGAAATTTTTACTTATTTTATGTGTGTCACTATTTTCACTCGGTTGTGATGAGTCATCAACTAATACCGGAAACAATAGTAATAATACAAATAATTCAAGCAGCATTCCTGTTAGAACTGATTGTACTTTTAATATTGTTTATAATGCCGGAAGTGAAGGCAGTGTCCATCTTGCAGGAAACTTTAATGAGTGGCAAATTGATGATGACTGGCTTTTACTTAGGGATGGTTATACCTGGACTATTTCAGTTACGAGTAATCCCCATGAATCCAGGCCTGGCTTAATAATCCTCCCCGCTGGAGAATACGAATATAAATTAGTTTCGGATTCTACAAATTGGCATTTGGATTCATCAAATCCGTATACTATCTGGGATAAGACTCAAATCAATGAAAACTCACTGATGACTCTTCCTGATTGTAGTTCTGCTACAACCAGGGAGTTAAACACAACTGTGAACTGGGATGAAAAATCTGCATCCATGACATTTCAGATCTATCGCGGAGGAGATGGTTCAAATATTGAAAACGTCGAGGCAATACTAAGAAAAGATGGGGTTGAAGTCAATTCTTCACTTAATTTTAACCCACAAACAGGAATTGGGACAGTAACCGCATCAAATCTGGTACTTGGAAAATATAAAGTTGAAATAAACGTAAATTCAGAAAATGGAACAACATATTCAAGAAATTTATCTTTCTGGATGGAGCCTGAAGGAAAAGTCTGGGAAGACATGATAATGTACTCCATTTTTGTCGATAGATTTTATAATGGCGATGTTTCAAATGATGCTCCTATCTCCGGACTTCCGGAACAGGTTAACTGGCGTGGAGGTGACTGGAAGGGCATAACTCAAAAACTCAAAGATGGCTTCTTTGAAGATTTAGGCATTACTGCTTTGTGGCTTTCAACGCCAATGGACAATCCCGATTACGCATTACCGGGTGATTGTGGTCAGTCGTTCTCTGGATATCATGCTTACTGGCCTCAGGCAGCACGTGATGTTGAGAATCATTTCGGTACTATTGAGGATCTTCAGGAACTTGTCTATGAGGCTCATGCCAGAGGAATCCGGGTGCTGGTTGACTGGGCAGCCAATCACATATTTATAGATCATCCGCTGCATGAACAATATTACGGAAATCAATTCTGGTTTAATTATCCAGGAAGCATTAATACTGATGAGTTCTGGAAAAACAAGTGCGGTCACCTCGGGTGGAATGAATATGCGCTCACTTGCTGGTTCACAGAATATCTTCCTGACTACAATCACAAAAACCATCTTCTGCTTCGTCAGTTAATTGATGATGCCATGTGGTGGGTGGATACATTCGATCTGGACGGATTTCGGGTAGATGCAACAAAGCATATAAATTCAAACTATTTGAGACTTCTCAGGCGAGAACTAGACCAAAAAGCATCCTCCATTACTGCGCCATTTTATATGGTTGGTGAAAACTTCCTGTACGATTACGGTATAATAAATGAGAAAATAAGCTCTTCAGAATTACAGGGACAGTTTGATTTTCCAATGTATGGAGCTATACGTACTGCTTTAATAGGTGCTGTAAGCAATCTGCTTGATCTGAATACATTTATATATGAGAATCATATTAATCGTCAGAACATTACTGATCTTGATTGGGCGTTGGAAGGTTCAATTTCCACTGGTACACTTATGGGGACTTTCCTCGGCAACCATGATGTCGAGAGATTTTCCTCGGTAGCCGCAGGACAGGCAAATGGAGACGGATGTCAGGCATTTAATGAGGCACTTGTACCTCAAACTGGTGATGCTACTGTATATCAACGTATGGGTGTTGCTTTCGGTTTTCTTCTGACAGTGCGTGGACTTCCTGTTATTTATTACGGTGATGAATTCGGACTTGCTGGTGTTAAGGATCCGGATAATCGCAGGATGATGGATTTTTCGGATACTAATTTGAGTGATGCTCAGAGAAATCTCAAGGATCTCGTTTCAAGACTTAATCATGCAAGAAATACTTACAAAGCTCTCAGGACTGGAAGTTATGATGCAGGTCATGGATCTGCGTCTTGTCTGGCATACCTTAAAAAACTTGGAAACGAACGTTTGCTTGTTGTTTTAGGTGGAAATGATGGCTGTAATACCCAGATAGAAATGAAGTCATCCTGGGGCATTTCTGATGGAACTACACTTGCAGATGTTCTTTACGAGACGGACACTTTATCTGTTTCATCAGGACAGGTAAATGTTTCTCTCCCGCCCTGGTCCGTTCGCATTTACGCTGTCCCCTGAAAATTCTGTTTCTGCTGTTTCTCACATGTGATAAAAAGCCAATATGACTGAAGCTGATATTACCAGAAAGATAAAAAAAGGAGCTTTTGTAAATTTCATTGGAATGCTTACAAAAATAATTGGGGGACCTGTTCTTTTTCTGGTTCTCACAAGAATGTATGGTAAAGTTTCGATAGGAATTTTCTTTATTGCATACAATCTTGTGGAAATACTGGGAGGTCTTGCTATAAGCGGTTTTATTGATGCTACAGTGATGTTCGCATCAAGGCATATTCACGATGAGAATAACTCGGATGTATTCAATTCGTACATGAGAAAGATTATTCTTTCAACACTGCTACTAAGCACTGTCCTTGCCCTTCTTCTGGTATTCGGAGCCCCTGTTCTAAATAAATTTTATTACAAAGATTATCCCGAGCTAGTCCCTATGCTGCAGATAATGGCATTTATCTTACCTCTGGAAGCCGTTTCACGTCTTGCGGTAGCTATTCCAAAAGCACACCTGAAAATGGGTGTAGAAGTCATCACAATAGGTGGAGTATTTCCCATCGCGACTTTGGTACTGGCAGTTCTTTTTCGTTTGTGTGATTTGGGTACTGTGGGCACCGGGCTATCTTTTTTACTCGGCTGGGTCATCACCGGGGTTGTCTCTATTTTTATGCTTAACAGGCTGGTAGATATCCGTAAGTTTATGTCTTTTAAATTCGTGTACAAACCTACCCCGGATCTTTTTACTTTCGCCATTGCTCAGAACTTGAACATGGCACTTAATCGCCTGATTTCTTCCATGGATGTACTTATGCTTGCTGGTTTTGGAGTTAAACCAGGCATGATAGCGTTCTATAGCATTGGTGCTCAAATCGTACGGAATGTACGTCAAGTAAAGCTTATTTTTTCAGGAATCTACAGTCCGGTCATTGCCAGGCACTATCATGAAGGTAGAATATCTGAGCTTAATAATATATTTGAAAAAATTACAGGATGGGCAATATCCCTTGGAATTCCAGCCCTGTTTGTGGTCGCATTCTACCGACAGGATCTTGTAATGCTTTTTGATTCTTCTTTTAATCAGAATCCAGACTTCATGATTATCCTCCTGATAAATCCCTTCCTTTCTATAGCAACAGGTCTTACGGGAAATGCGATAATTATGGCTGGGTTTTCCCGCTGGAATCTATTCAATTCCATTACCGTAGGGGTGCTTAATTTCATATTTAATTTAATTTTAATACCTCATTGGGGCCTCATGGGGGCTGCAGTTGCAACGGCAATTTCCGGGACTATAGTCTCCATAATGCAGATTATTGAGGCGAGAAAGCTCATAGGAATGGTTTTATCTCTGAAAATACTATCTTTCTGGATTATACTTGGATTATTGATTTTCTTATGGCCATTTTTCCCGTTATTTACCCGTTCAACTCTTGTTGCAAGATTAATTACCGGGGGTGGCCTCATGGCAATTTATGCAATTTTTTACTTCTCACTTAATAAAGATTTAAAATTCAAGAAAGGAACCACCAATGTCAGTACTTGAATTTGCTCTTTTTAGAAATAATTTTCTACATTTATCCGAGACGTTCATTCACGATGAACTTCGTTTTCATAAAAAATATCGCGGCACTGTATTTGCCAGGAAGTATCTGAATCGAGATGTTTATCCTGGGCATGAAGTGTTTTCAACGGATCAGAATTTAATGGGTTCTTTAAGTCCTGCAAGTTTAATTTATGGTCTTACTGGTTTATATAAACCTTTTTACAATGTTTTTGCCCAAAGAGATTTTAAACTTATTCATGCTCACTTCGGTCATAATACACTGTATGCTTTACCTTATGCTAAAAAGTTTAAAATTCCTCTTGTTGTCTCACTTCATGGTAGAGATGTGACGATTTTAGTTGGACCTGATCAGAAGAATCCTGAATTTTTTTATTATACAATGCGGAAAAATGAAATTTTCAACCATGCCACACTATTTCTGGCGGCGTCTTCGGAACTTAAAGAGCTGGCAATTGAAGCCGGTTGTCCTGAAAATAAAATTAAAGTACACAAACTGGGTATAGATATTTCTCGTTTTTCACCACCAGCAGTCAGTCCAGGGGATAATCTGGTTGTCATGGTTGGCCGATTTGTAGCAAAAAAGGGATTTGCTTTTGGAATAAGAGCATTTGCACATGCTGTTCACCGCGGTGTTGCAGCGAAAATGCTTATTATTGGAGATGGCCCTCTTCGGGGGGAACTAATAGAAATTGCAGAAAAATATGGAGTTTCAAATTTAGTTGAAATGCCGGGAGCTCTTCCTCATGACGAAGTAATGAAGGCAATGAAACAGGCTACGGTAGTTATAACACCTTCTCTGGTCGCTCCAAATATGGACAGGGAATCTGGTTTGATAGTCGCAAAAGAAGCGCAGGCATGTGGTGTTCCGGTCCTGGCACACTGGCATGGGGGTCTACCGGATATTGTTGCAGATGGAAAGACTGGTTTTCTTTATCCTGAGAGAGATGTAGCAGGGATGGCCGATGGTCTTTTTCGCATTCTTTCTAACAGAGTATTACGAGAAGAATTGGGGAAAAACGCTCGAGAGCGAATGCTTGAACATTATGATATAATTAAAGTTAATGAAAAACTGGAATCTATATATGATGAAGTTATTTCCCTCAGGGGCACCTGAATAAAAAGCTATTTTACATGCAGAGAATGCTGCGAACTTTATCCCGGAATTGTTTTACACTGAATGGTTTGGATAGAAAGTTTACTTTGCTTTCATCAATTCCAAGCCTTGCAACAAGGCTTTCCGGGTAACCGGAAATAAATAACATTAGAGTTGAAGGGTATAATTCTGCAAGTGACTGGCTGAATATATTGCCAGTCATTCCAGGTAATATCATATCAATTATTGCAAGATCAATCTCTGGATGATGTATTTCAATAAACTTAAGTGCGTCTTCTCCTGACGGTGATTCGATTACTCTTAATCCTTCCATTTCAAGAATTTTCCGGGTTACGGCTCTTATCCCCTCTTCATCGTCTACAATAAGTACAGTTTTATTCAGGATTCTATCATCACAGGTTGTTACTTCAACACCATCAATCAGTGGCATATATAGTCTGACCATGGTCCCAACGCCAAATTCATTAACTAATTCAATGGCACCCAAATGTTGTTTCATAATTCCATGCACGGTAATCAGGGACAAGCCTGTGGTAGAGGACTTGATACGCCTGGTGGTAAGAAATGGTTCAAAAATGTGTTTTTCCATTTCTTTTTCTACGCCCACTCCCTGATCATGAATTGTTATAACTGAGTACCGACCGGAAGAGAGACCCAGAGCGTGGCTGGGTTCAGCAAAAGTTGCAGTATCAGTTGATACGGTAACAGAGCCACCTCTCGGCATTGAATCACGACTGTTTGTAATTATGTTGACAATGACCTGCTCCATAAGAATTGGGTCAAGAAAGACACTTCCACCACCCTTGAGTTGAAAGGAAAGCTCATAGTTTGCACCAAGAATCATACCGATGATGGGCTGCATTCTTTCGATAAATGGGATAAGATCCCACTTTTGTAGCTCAAAGGGGAGATTAGAGCCAAACATAAGAATATGGTTTATAAGCTTTTGTCCCTTTTCAATAAGAGAATCTATTTCCGCAGATTCCGGCGGAAGTTGGCCACCTTTCCGCAGAAATGTAGTTTTTTCTCCAATCTCGGATAAAATTGTAGAAAATTCTGTGGTTAAGCTTTTGGCTATATTACCGAAAACTTCCATTCGCTGAGAATGGATGAGCATTCTTTCGAGATGTGCTGATTTTTCCCCGCTCAAACGCTGCTGGGTTATGTCAGTAATAAAAGAGTGAATTAAAAGGTCGTCGTTTATCTTTACGGGGCTGGTTTTAACCTCAACATCTCGTAGTTCGCCGCTTGCCAGTTTATGTTTAAGATGAAATATATACTTTTCTTCTTCTAATCTCTGACGAATAAATTCTTTGACATGATCCGTTGTCAGACCATTCAAATCAGTCATGTTCATGCATCGCAATTTTTCTCTGGAATGTCCATAAAACTTACTTGCTGCGGGATTTGCATCAATAATGCTTCCATCCATTGCGCTTATAATCAGTTGCACCGCAGCATTATTTTCAAATAATTGTCGATGTCTTTCTTCACTGTTCCTGAGGTTGTTTTCGAGTTCCTTTTTGGAAGTGATATCACGGAAAATAGCAAAAGTTCCGAGGTACGTTCCATCCACGTCATCAAATTTAGGCGCTGCAGTAATTGAAATAATGCGATTTGTTTCATCCGGCAGTTTAATTTTGAGCTCGTAGTTACTGGACTCTCCCTTTTTCCTTTTCTTTGTTTCATTACGGAGCGTAATCAGGTCCTGATTATCAACAAATTCAAGAAGACTACGACCTTTGAGAACACCTCTGTCAAGACCGAAAATCTTTTCTCCAAAGGGGTTAACATGAATAAATACTTCATTGGGATCCAGAAAAGCGGCACCTTCTCCCTGACTTTCCCATAATTCTTTATAACTAAGACGTGATTCTTCCAGTGCTTCCTGATATTTAATGAGTGCGTTAATATCCGTCGCAACACCGACTCCATAGATGATGTTGCCATCTTTGTTTTCAACAATAGACATACTTACAAGAAACCACCACCATTCATTGCTTTTGTTTTTAAAACGGATTTTAAGGTTCCGTATTGGTTCATGGTCCGTAAGAAGTACTCTGGTAGCTTTTTCCCACTCGGCAATGTCGTCTGCATGAAGGTTTGAAGAAAGATTTTTCCCTAGAATATCTCTGGTATTTCTACCTAGAATTCGAGAAAACGCCGGGGAAATATATGTAATTGAACCGTCGAGATTGAAAGAAAAGATTATGTCGTTAGCATTTTCAATAATGCCCTTAAGGTAGACTTCTTTTTCTTCACTGGCATTTGTGGCAATCACTTTATCAGTGATGTTTGTCATTACGCCAAGGGTCTGAACTACTTTTCCCTGATTATCGAAAATAGGAATAAGCCGAGTTTCAAGAAACAAATCAAAGGAGTCCGATTTGAAATCAATACGCGAGTTGACTGCTTTGCCCGTTTCGAAAATCCATTGGAATTCATTGCGCTCTCGTTCACCCAAAAATGGACAAAAATCAATAATGTTTTCACCCACAGGTTCAGAAAACTTTTTAATCCTGGCCATTTGCCTTCTAAATGCTTCATTACAAAGCAGAATTCTAAGAGAAGGATCGACAACTACAAGTATTTCACTTACGGCGTCAATTGTTGCTCGAAACCATCCTTCCGAACGCCTGAGGGCCATTTCGGAAATTTTACGGATGGTAATATCACTGATAACAATATTGAAAAAACCGTCATGAGAAGAGGCAACTTCGCCTTCGAGAGCTGCATGCATCATTGAACCGTTAGGTCGGTTAATTGTCAGATCATGCTTAAATGATTCCCCGGTGATAGCGGTATTTCTGATCTTTTCCGAAAGAAGCTCATGTTCGTCTTTAGATAAGAAAGTGAAAAAGTTATCTCCAATAAGATTTATCTGAAGCTTGCCCAGAAGAGATGCTCCAGTTATATTAATTGAAATAATTTTTCCTTCAATATCTATGCTCAGGTAACCAACTGGAGCACTATTATACAATTTGAGAAAATTTTTATTTGCTCGCTTTATCTCTTCAGTTTTTATACTCAGATTAGCGAGTTCTCTTTCAATGGAAATAAGTTGATTCCTTGCTCCCACGAGAACAGTGCGAAGATCAGCCAGATCCCCGGAGCTAAGTTTAATGTCAACATTTTCAAGAATATTATCAACTATTTGATTGAAAAGTGGCGAAGACTGAAAATTATCGGAAATCATCGCTTGAGAACTCCAGAAAGCTGCAAGAAGTGAATTGGTGCCAATATAACACCGGTAATTTTTTATTCACTAATAATTTTATTAATAGTTTGTAAAAAGAAGCAGGAATCAAAGGATAGGTGGGGAAATCAGATTTTACGCTTTACAAAAAGTCGGCCTTCCCGAGTTTTCCGGAGTATAACTCCACTGTAGCGACGACGAATAATTCGTTCGCCTCCAGTAAAACGGCCGCCAAAAACAGTGTCAAAAAAGTTGTTCCATGTCTTGAAAATTGTAGAAAATAATCCACTTCTTGCGAATGAACCACAGCTTACTTCTTTAGGTCCACCGTTTGAATAGCGGTATGGTTTTCCCCATTTTCCACGCCCAAAGTAATCCCATGCTATGGTGATATCCCATGCGAGACATTTTTCTTTTTTTGCTCTCTTTTCAACTCTTGCAAGTTTGCCGTCAAGGCCTGATGCAGCAGGAATATCTTTAATAAGTTTTCTTGCAAGCTTAACCTGAAGGAAGGTTAAAGTGTTCAGTTTGACTGGTTCATATACATAGTTATAAAAACCGGGTCGAACATTGTGGTATCCAGAATGACCAAAACTTGAGCAATTTGCTTTATTTCCAGCAGATGGATTAATTGACTCCGGATATGGATTTTCATGGAGCCAGCAGACTCTGGATTTTTTAGCTCCGATTTGTCTGGCCACAGTTTTAGCTGCTTCGGCATAGACATCGGCAGGTGTATCTGTTTGTTTTGAAAGAATCTCAATAAGTTTCAGTCTTATGGTCGGGTATCGCATTACATCAGATCCTGCTACCGTGAGACTTGATGGGTAACAATATCTGGATTTTTCCAGTTTCATTTCTTCGGTAACAGCTTTTTCACGAAAATCCTTCATGCCTTTTCTGAGATTAATTGAGCATTTGAGTGAAGCGAACTGAGATTGATTACGCCGAATAGCAGGTAGATAAACCATCGTGAGAAGATAATTAACATCTCTGTAAGTCAGCCCAAGTGTTGGGATATTACCAGAAACTGTATGATGCTTTCCGAGGAGTTCATTAATTGCTTTTTTATACAAATCAGACTTTGGGAGGGTAGAAAGAGGTCCACCAAGGATTCCTGATTTTCTGGCCTTACGAGCTTCGTCCTGGGACACTCCAAAGTAGCTGGAGTACATGATATCGAAACCTTTTTTTGCAAAACGATTTTTGGGATCGATTGAGAGAATATCCAAATATTCAATCATGTAACTGTACCACTTTGATGGAGTTTTAAGGTAATTCTCGCCCCACCTGATTTTCGATGCAATTTGCTCCGTCAAAGATGAGGGGTCTACGGCCCACAGTGGGATTTCTTTTCCTTCAGCTTTATAGGTTTCTTCAACCCACCATCGCCTGAAAACACGACGACAGTGTGTTCGTCCTTTAACATAGAGTTGTGCGATTTCAGGATCGCGGCTGTCCATGCATCTGGCTTTCATGAGGTTCCACATGCCTTTGTTGCAAGCTTCGACGGGGCCGGATCTTGATGGTTTAGATGAGAAAAGATAATCCTTTGCCCAACTGAGGGCAGATTTGATTGAACCCTTGCGAAATCTCGGATCTGTTGGCATACCCCGGGATATATTTGTGTGTGAGCAGTCAAATTTCAGAGGATCTATTGGCAGGACTACTGCATCAAGTTTTGAATAATCGATGCTTTTCGATCCTACTTTCATACGAAACAAATTTCGTTTGGCTTTTTTCTCTGGTTTTTTTGTTGTGTTGTAAACAGACTCTCTCTTTATATCCGCAACTTTTTTCTGAAGAGTATTATAAAAAGATCTGTAATTAGGCAGTTCCTGAGCAGCGCTGGCGTTTGTAGACCAGAGTAGTAGAAAAGTGGTTGATAAAATGAAAATCCTCATATGGCCTCCTATGGTAAAATAAATAAATTTAAAACAAACAAACAAAACAGTTACTTCATAAAGCAAAATATTAAAAAGAAAAGAAAAAACTGATAAAAAACAGAGGAATAATTAGTTAATGTCCTGTAATACAAAGATTTTTCGTCGATTTTTTTTCCTGGATAGTAACCACAAGATGTTGAAAATATTAATAGTGGCCTGTTAGGATTTTTAATAAAATCCTTCGCGAAGCGAATTACAGGACACGAACTAATCAGTCAATCCCGGAGTGTACATTGTCGGGTATAAATCCGTCAGAAATTCCCATATCGCCTGGGTTCGTTTGTTTCGCCGTATGCATAGCCATGTTAATTAAATCATCAGGATTAGGGCTGTGTGTTGGAAAAATTGCCAACCCTGCTCTGAAAACGGGAAATCGGAAACTGCTCTGGTTCAACTGTTCATAAAGTCTGTCGAGAAAGATTTTTGTACCATCTACTCCAGTATCCAGAAGAAGAATTGCCAGTGTATCTTCGCTTACCCTCGCAAAAACATCAGTAGAGCGAATGTAGTTTGACAATTTTTTACCAAGAACGCTCATCATTGAGTATCTTTTTATATTATCTTTATCGCGTCCTTCATCAAATGTAATTGCCAGAACAACAAGGGATGTCTTGAGACGTTCACATCGAAGTATTTCACGTTTCAATAATTCTCTCAGTCCCCGGCGATTGTACAGCCCTGTCAGTCTATCTTTAGTAGAAATCCTTCGGATTATCTGATTTGCTTCCTGTAATTGTATTGTTCTCATGTTCAGATTCCGTTCCAGGTCTCTTTTTTTAAGATCGTTCTCCTGAATATTGATGACAAAAAACGAAATAAGAACAGCCAGAAGAAGAGGAATTAATGAGACAGTCATGAGGGTACCGAGACCGTGAAATCCAGCAATCCAGCCCATGGAGAGGGTTACAATCCCCATTCCGGAGAGAAGGAAAAAATAACCGAGCCATTTGAATGAGTTCAGATTCATGTATTCCTCAGGAGGCGCTTTGTGTCTCCTATTAGTTTTAAAGTAAAAAGTATTTCAGATATAAATTCAAGCTGAAATCTTTAAGTCGCCAAATTAACCTCACCTGTAAAGAATCATTTTCGAAATTGGTACAAGAGTTTGTTGAAAAAAAAAGCAAAATGGAACATATTCATTATTATGCAGTTACTGTCCTGAATACAGTTTTTCTCTCAGGACTTTCACTGTTTTCGGTGAAAACAGTTGTCGTCTTTGACGATTTCCGGACACGAACTATGCAGATATTCTCCGATGTCCTTTGCGGAGTTATATTTGAAAAGAAATAACCGATTACTTCCGAGGTGTTTGAATGCTTATAAAAGGCTCTATTGTCGCTGTTGTAACCCCGTTTTTGCAAGGAAAACTTGATAATGATTCTTTTTTGAAATTAATTAATTATCATCTGGAAAACGAAACAGATGGAATTGTTGTCTGCGGAACCACCGGGGAAGCAGCAACTCTTTCTGATGATGAGTTTTGTACGGTTGTAAAGAATGCTGCTGATAAAATTGGGGGCAGGATTCCACTTATTGTCGGAACTGGAATGAATGATACGGAAAAAACCATTGTAAGAACCCGACTTGCCGCTGAGTATGGGGCCCAGACTGCTCTCGTTGTTACCCCATATTATAACAAACCAGGCCCTGAAGGGCTTGCTCGTCATTTTACAAAAGTTGCCGATTCATCCCCAATTCCAGTGATTTTATATAATGTTCCAGGTCGAACTGGTATCAATATGAGTCCCTCAGTTGTTTCAAGGCTTTATGAGCACAAAAATATAATTGCAATCAAGGAAGCATCAGGTAATGTTGGTCAGGCAGCAGATATTTTAAAATTATGCCCGGGTTTTCCCCTTTTAAGTGGCGATGATAAAATAAATCTTCCTCTCCTTGCAATTGGAGGGCAGGGGGCTATCAGTGTTGTTGCTAACCTGGTTCCGAAAGAATTCCATAAAATGTTTGATTGTTGGTCATCGAATTCAAGTGAAAGCCTTGATATTTATTATAAATATTTAAGATTATGTGACCTGCTCTTCATTGAAACAAGTCCTGCGCCTGTAAAGTATGCGCTTATGAAAATGGGGCTCATAAAAAGTCATGAAGTGAGACTTCCACTATCAGAGCTCTCCAATGAATCGGCTCGGATACTGGAAAATGAACTTGAAAAGGTAGGAATTATATGAAATATCTGGTAATTCTTATAATATTTACATCATGCACTATTGGAACGGAATATCATGGCTCAGGTGAAGGAGATGAATGTGGGATTCGCCTGGCTTGTGCTGATGGCCTGAAGTGCGTAAACCATATTTGCGTACGAGAAATAACAGATGCTGGCTCCGATATAATTGATGCGGATATTACTGATATTACTGACGCATCCGATGGTGATGTATTTGATGCGGCGGATGCTGACGGTTCTGTTCAGTGTGATCCAGATACTACTCCGTGTGGAGACGAATGTTGCACAGAGCAGCAGCTCTGCCTTGATAATACATGCATAGATACTCAGGGAAACTGCACGGGGGATGAACAATGTTCAGGCGATACCTGGTGTCATGAAGGTTTGTGTATCCCTTACGGAACGGGACGTGCTGTGGATGGAAACGGTGCCGGGATAAGGGGGCGTCGTTTTGATTATGGCGCTAATCCCATGAGCGACGAAATTTCTGTCAATACTACCTACCTGAATCATCAGAAAATGCCGACAGTAGTAAAAGTAGGAGATCTTTATTTTATTGCCTGGCAGGATGAATCCGCATCAGAACCTGATGATTCCGGAACTTCCATAAGAATGCGTGTTCTTCGTCAGGATGTTTTTACAAGTGGAAAATAAATGACTGAAGAAACAATTGATTTTACAGAAGAAATAAAGCAACTTCCCGGCAGTGTCGACGCATGTACAAAACTGAGGGCTGCTATAACTGGGGGCAACGCGACTGCTGCGGAACTTGGTGAGTTGCTGAGTCAGGATAGTATTTTAGCGGCAAGAGTACTGAAATTGGCTAACAGCCCTTTTTATGGGATTGGTAAACCCGTAACTTCATTGAAACAGGCAGTAATTCTCCTTGGACAGCGTTTAATAGGTCATTTAATACTGTCAGCTACAATGAATGTGATAACGACAAGCGATATTTTAAAACCGCCCTTAGATGCTGATATGTTCTGGAAACACAGTCTCGTCTCTGCATGGTTGTGTAAAAAACTGGCTTCAGAGAGTGGTTGCGAATCAGATGAAGCATTTACCATGGGCTTGCTTCATGATATTGGGATTTTCCTTTTAATTCTTAAGTTTAAAAGGTTGTATCCAAATGTACTTGCTCGCTTTGGCGATTCGAAAGACGGGAACCGTAGCGAACTTAAAATGTTTAAGACAAGCCACTGCAGAGCTGCGGCCCAATTATTTGAAAAGTGGCATATACCCCCGGAAATTTCTGTATCTATCGAAAATCATCATGGGGACGTTACTTCAGGGCCAATGGGTTTTCTACCCTTAATCGAAGACTGGACAGAAATTCTTGGTTTTCCCCTCGTTCCAAGTCAGGGTCATGTTTCGGTTCCAAAGTTTTTAAAATATCGAAACAAAGTTTACGTAACGGACGAATTAGTTATTGAAATAAATGAGTTTCTTGAGCATTCCCGCTGAGTGAAATAGGTTGTTGTTAAAAAAATATACTTTAGTCTTCAGAAATGCATGCAACGAATGCATTTCTAGTTGTATATCCCGAAAAATCACCGTTGCTGCTTCCGGAATACCCGGTCACGCAAACAGAGCCGGCATTGAGTCCACCGGCAGTTGAAACTGCAAATCCTTCATCTTCTCCGGAACCACCGAATGAGCGTGTCCATAAATGATTCAGGGCCGAATCAAATTTCACTATCAGCACATCCTTGAGACCATCATAATCTGCTCCGGAAAGCTCATTGGACATGGAGCCTGTGGCATATATGTTTCCATCGTCTGCTGCATGTACTTCTACAAATATCTCGTTTGAGTTGTTTATTTCATGTATTATTGGATTATTCAGAGTTCCCGCTGTTGTCAATGTTTGAATTACATAATTTCGTTCATTCGTGGTGCCGTAATCATAAACAGTATAACCGCCAACAACGATTTCCCCGCTTACTCTATTGAAATCTATGGAGTAAATGAAAGAGGCATAATCAATTCCTGTAATTGATGAAAACTCGAGAATTCTCGTCCACTGCTTTGCTCCCGTTGAAAGAAATTTAGTGACAAATCCAGCGTATGAACCCGTTTTTGTTTGTCCTTCAAGATTTCCATAGGTTATGCCAGCTATATAGATATTATCAAAATGGTCAACAGTTACACCAAGGCCCAAGTCATCAACGTTTGCTACACCAAAAGTGTCTTTCCACAACTCCGTCCCTGAAGAATCTGTTTTTATAATAATAACATCATTGTTAGAATCAGTACCAGTGGAGTTTGCTACCGATGTATAGCCAATGAGGATTACATTGCCTGCGGAGTCAAGGGCCATGTGTCGACCAGTATCATAGCCCGCTGTTCCATACAGTCGGATCCACAACTGGTTTCCAGCGGAATCATATTTTGCGAGAAAAATATCACTTCCCCCGGGTTTTGTACCTGTGGTCTGGATCGAACCTTCCGAATATCCCATAACATAAATATTCCCCAGGGAATCTTTTTTAACGGAATACCCCATTTCATCGCTGGAAGAGGCAATTAGATTTGAAAAAACTGGATTTCCGGAAATATCATATTTTGTGACATAGCCATCCCAGTTGGAATTTGCGAGATTTCTTTTTCTCCCGGTAATAAAAATATTACCAGCATCATCCATAATAATATCGCGGCCCCAGTTTTCCTGTAATAAATTCAGTTCGGTTAAAGGTAAACAACTTGATGAAATATAAGAACTGCAGTTAGATTCACAAGAAAGAGTTCCGTTAAAGAATCCTTCATTGCGACAGTAGCGATTGTTTAAATTAAGAACATCACAGACTTCTCCGTAGTTCGTTTGTACTATATTATCACCGCATCTTCCAATACAGGGAGATGTGTTAACCTCAGTGCAACCTACACATAAAGGTGTTCCTTCGTAATAATTGTAGTCAGCGCATGTGTGAGAACCGAAATTCTCAAGATCACAGATTTCACCATGCCCGTCTTGAATAATACCATCTCCGCACATACCCTGGGCTTCACAATCAGTAGTATTAAAACTGCACTCATCAGAACAAAGTAGGTTGCCACCGTAAAAACCAAGGGAAATGCATGTAGTGTTAGAAAGCGATGTGCCGTCACAATCCTCTCTTTGTGTCTGAACCGTTGAATCTCCGCAATAACCATTGGCCTGACAATCAGATATGTTGAGAGTGCAGTCATTGTTACAACCTAAAACGCCACCATAAAAACCAAGAGTTAAACAGGTTGAATCGCCAAAATCAACTTCATCGCATTCTTCTCCAGATTGAAGAATTCCATCTCCGCAAACTGCTTCTCCATGGCAATCGGAAATGTCAAAAGTACAGTCTGTGTTACAGGTAACAATTCCTGCATTGAACCCTTCGTCTGCACAGGTATGATTAGCGATATCCACCCCGTCACACTCTTCTGAACCATTTATTATACTGTCACCGCAAGTGCCAGTGCATAAAGAAGTATTGAAAGTGCAATCAGATGAACAGCTTAGAGATCCTCCATAAAAGCCAAGACTTATACAATCTTCACCATCAAGGTCGTTACCTTCACATTCTTCTGAACCATTTATGACGTTGTCTCCACAACTTGAATTGTTATTGTCGAGACCTGAAGTATCAAATGAACATGCTGCAATAAAGATAATACTGGTCGCCCAAAAAAATTTATTTTTCATATAAACTCCATTCGAAAAAGAACTAACTTGTACTCAATTGAAAACAGTTATACTCCAGATTTATTAATTTTCAAAATATCCTTTTTGGGGAGAAAACCGCGCAACTGCGGGCAGATTTTTTTTGGAAGAAAAAGTGGTGAGAGCAATAGAGATTTCTTCATCAGGTTGATGGATATTGCAGAATAAAGAGAAAAAGAAACAGACTATTTTATACTTTTGATTATTGAGTGATTATTGATGCCCCGAACTGGGTAATGACGATTGTCTTGAGCGAAGAAGGATGAAGTTTTCGTTTTGTTTCTTCAATCAAAATTGATTTTTCATGCAAAAGTCTTTGGAACTCTTCATCACTTTGAGTTTTTACCCCAAGTTGAGAATAATACTCTTCAATTCGGTCAATCTCTTGATTAAAAGTGGAAAACATCGTTTTTCGTATTGAATCGGTAGATGGAGCCAGAAACTCTTTTACAGCGGAGTTAACAAGTTTAACTCTTTGATTTAGAACACTTTCTGTAATGTAGATCTTGGCAGTATTAAATAAATCTAGCTTTTGAATCATCATTGCTTCATCAATTGTGATGCAGCGTGAGTCATCCGCAGCTACGGTAATAGTTTCCTCAATGATGTGGTGAGCCTCATACTGTATCCTCAAACAGAGCAATATAATAGGTACATTCGGATTCAGGTCTGGAAACAGAATCCCGGCGGTGAGGGCATCGGTGGACATCCTGAACCAGGAGCTTTCTCTTTCACCAATTAGATTTGATAATCGTTGCCAGAAGAAACCTCGGGACATGTCAGGGCTGACAGTTACCTCAGAGCCGTCAATAAACAACTCTTTTTCTTTATCTGGGATTTTTGCAGTATCACCATCAATGGCGATCCCATATCGATTGAAAACATGATTTTGAAACTTAATTTTTATGTCAGAATCTTCGGAAAAATTAGGAGACATCATTCATTCCTGCAGGAAGATCCAGAAACTCTGTATTAAGAGCCTGATCTTTTTCAAAAATGGCTTTGGCTTCAAGGATTTCAGTGGCCAGTTTATCAAGTCGTTTTTGAAGTGAAGTGGAGTCGGAACTCTCAAGAATAATACGGCCAATTTTCCTTTCAATGGGTAATGGATCTTTCAGATATGCGAGAATTGAATCGATTTCCCCGATAACCATTTGGAATAGCTTTATTTTTGAAACCAGTATATTCACAAGGTATTCTTCAAAAGTTCCACGACCAGCCATTGTCGTGATTTCAACTTCCTGCTGTTGACCGAAACGATGGATTCGACCAATTCGCTGCTCTAGACGCATGGGATTCCATGGAAGATCAAAGTTGATCATTCGGTGACAATGCTGAAGATTCAGTCCTTGCCCGCCTACTTCTGTTGAAAGGAGGATCCCACCCTTTGTTCTGAAAAAACCAAGAACATCATCTTTTTCGTTTTGTCGGAGCTTTCCAGAGTAGGTACTCACAACTAAATCGTTGCGTTTGAGTAATCTTTCAATAACCTCCATGGTTTTAACATATTCGGTATAAATAATAATAGGACTGTCTTCTTTATTGATAATATCAATAAGTTTCAACATTTTTGTTGTATAATCAAGATGTTTCCCGGTATCAATAAGCTGTCTTAAAAGATGAAATTCACGGTCTCTTATGACTTTGGGCAGAATAGCGCTTTCGAGAGTAGACAAAAGGGCCTGAGGGGAAGAAGTAGACTCTTTGAGAAGAATAGAGAGCAGAAGCATTAGATTGTCGTTGCGTTCCGATGCTTCTGAAGCTGCTTTCCGCGCCAGTTCCATTGTGAGGTTGTAAAACTCCATTTCCAGAGGAGAAATATCTATTACTGTTGTATTAACTCTTCTAGGAGGTAATTTAATCAATGTGTCTGTACGACGGTGCCTGACCATTACGCGACTACAGAGTCTTCGCAATTCATCGGGATTTCGAGGAAGATATCGGTCAGCCATAAACTTTCTTCTGAAATATCGTATACTTTTGAAATATCCAGGTTTTACAATATTTATAAGGTTGTAAAGTTCCCGCATATCGTTCTGGATAGGAGTTGCAGTAAGCAAAATAGTATATTTACGACGAAGAGAATAAACAAAGCGATGAGCCTGGGTTAAATGATTTTTTAAACTGTGTGCTTCATCAACAACGAGAAGATCCCATATTATTGCTTTAAAAAGACCCTGAATTTTTTTGCTTTTTGCCCGATGAAGGGACAGAAGAAATATTCCTTCGGAGAAGTCTGATTCAAGTTTGTCCATATCATCATCAGTCCATGTTTCAAGTCCAAACTTGTCTGCCAGTTCCAGTTTCCACTGACTCAGCAATGATGCTGGAACCAGAATGAGGATCTTCATTGCAGTGCGTCGAAGAACCATTTCCTTAATAACAATTCCCGCTTCAATAGTTTTGCCAAGCCCGACCTCATCCGCGAGAATACCACTTCCACCCATGTTTTCAATAATATTTATGGCACTTTCAATCTGATAAGGTCTCGGTTCAACTTTAATATGTGCTAGAGACATTAATCCAAGAGATCCGGAATCAGGTTTGGTCAGAACAAAATTCAGGAAACGCAGAAAAAACCCTGTTATATCTTCCTCTTTCTGACGTTTTGATAATGCTTTTTTTCTCATTTCTTCAGGAAACTCTGAGAAAATTATATCCTGCTTTTCAAAAGTCTGCGGCAAGGAAGGGGTTTGAACCATACTTTGGGAAGATGGACTGCTTTTTCTTTTTCGATCACCAGCAATGTCCCCATAAGATGAACCACAGTTAAGGCAGTAACCCGAGTTCTCGGGAACCGGGTATTTACATTGAGAGCAGATTGTGTAATTCAGTTGGTACTGAGTAAGTAAACCCAAATCCATTGGGCCAATATACATTAAAGTTGTGTTAAAATCACCATTGCCTTTGCAAAAAATAGGAAAAATAAGATGGACATAAACAAATTAAGTACGGAGTTGAATGATATTCTTGATAGTTCTCAGATCCAGGATTACTGCGCAAATGGCCTGCAGCTCGCTTGCAGAGGGGAAATTGATAAATTGGCCGTAGGAGTTACGGCAAGTATGGAAATGATTGAAAAAGCTATAGAAATTAGAGCAAATGCCCTTTTTGTCCATCATGGATTGTTTTGGGGAAGTAATATAAAAATCGACCGATGGCTTTATGAAAGAGTTGAAATGCTTGTGAAAAACAACGTCGGTGTAATTGCTTATCACCTTCCCCTTGATATTCACGAAGACTTCGGGACGGCAAAGTGTCTGGCAGATTTTTTTAACATAACAATAACAGGCAAGTATGGGTTTATGAGAGGAAAATGGCTCGGTGTAACAGGTCAAACAGACTTAACTTTTTCTCAAATTATTGAAAAGTTACATGAAAACTCTATTGAAGCAGAAAAAGTTTTTAATTATGGGAAAGATCCCATTGAGAAGATCGCTTTGATGCCTGGAGATGGTGCATCTTTTATTGATGAGGCGGCTTTGACAGGGGCGACCACAATTATCACCGGGGAATACAATGGGCCTGCTCAATATATATGTAAAGAGCTTGGTATCAATTTTATTGCCCTCGGACATGAAGTCAGTGAATCATTTTTTATTGATCCCGTTTGCAAGTTCATTAAGGAAAAGTTTGGAATTGAAAGCATTGGGTTGAAATTTAAATATTTGGCATAAAAATTCGCATCAACGGTAAGTAATTCAATTTTCTGCTGGGACACTTCAGTGAAAAATTTAGAAAAAACTATAATAATTGGATATTAAACTTGACAAGGTGACTCGGTGATAACATATTTCTCTCCCTGAACGTTCTTTTCTATACCGGAGTTTAAAAATGGATAAAGTTTCCAGAAAACATATACCCGAACGCTATCTTTTTGATACACGCCTCATTGAGAGAAATCTCCGTGATGGTATAATTACCACATCTGAACTTAATGATATAATAGAAAAATTGCCTGATTCTGCTGATAAAGCAATTCTTCTGGAGACTCTTGTTCCAGGACTGAATCATTCATTGCCGCAAGAATCGGAGAACTGATAAAATGGAAAGTCAACAGGAAGCTATTGATTTTGCAGGTTTTATAATGTCTCTGGCTTCACAAGTTTTCATAGCTATGGGAGAACAGGAAAATCCTGAATCCGGAGCTACTGGAACAGATCTTTGTCTCGCGCGCGATTATATCCAAATTCTTGAATTGCTTCAGGAAAAAACGAGAGGAAACCTCACTGAAGAAGAAAGAGGTCTTCTTGACAGTATTCTGATTGACATAAGAATAAAATATGTGAGCAGGATTAAGGAATGTAAATAGGTTGTGTTCTGGGATTTTTTCACAACGGAACGATCTTTTATGCCAGAACATTGAAAGCAAAATCAGCACTTCAAAGTCACTGTACTGACTGAAAATAGGTTGATCTGACAAAATCAGTACATGGCCCAAGCAGTTGATGGGGTTTTTATGCCGGAAATACTGGGTATTCGGATTTCAAAAGGTATGAGTTCAGTTGAGATTTCCGACAAAGGGAAAACATTTGAACTTTCCGCATTTCAATTATATCCCGATAATGAAACTCTCATCGCACCACGCATATTAAATATTGAAAATACGAAACAAGTTCTTGAAATTACATTTGAAGACGGAATCAAATCGCATTATGATTTGTCTGTTTTATTCCATCCTGAGCCAGAGCTGCTTATTGTAAATGCGTCTCAACTCCTTGATTTTGAAAATGGAAATTTCTCATTCATTGAAAATGGAGCAGTGCTCATTGGCGGTGGCAAAATAATAAAAGTCGGACAAACCGATGACCTTTTGTCCGAAGTAGATTCTTTACCCAGTATTGAAATCATTGATGCTTGCTTTAAAACAGTATCACCGGGTCTGATTGACGCACATACTCACCCTGTTTTTGCGGGAGATCGCAGCAGGGAATTCTCCATGAGACTTGCCGGGGCTTCCTATGATGAGATTCAGGCTGCTGGTGGTGGAATTCATAACACAGTAAGAAAAACAAGAGAAGCCTCAGACAATACTCTTTTCGAAACTGCCGCTGGAAGAATATGTGAATCTTTTTTAAACGGAGTAACTTCCTGTGAAGCAAAAAGTGGCTATGCACTGAATTTTGAAGATGAACTTCGTTCTCTTCGGATTATTCAGGAGGTGGGCGGAAGGACTCCCTGTGAAACATCCCCTACGCTACTTGCAGCTCATATAATTCCACGCGAATTTGAAAACAGGCGTCAGGATTACATAAAATTGATCACCGATTCAATAATCCCCGCCGCTGTAAGTGCTAATCTTATAAAAACTGTTGATGTTTTTTGTGAAGAAAATGCATATACTCTTGAGGAAACATCTGAAATTTTCAGAGCAGCGAGCATTGCAGGTGTTAAAGTGAGGGTTCATGCAGGACAATTTAACAGTCTTGGCGCAGTAAAACTTGCAGCGGAGATGAAGGCGCTCAGTGTGGACCATCTGGAAAACGTATCAGAAAATGAGTTTGAGGCACTTGAAAAATCCGAGACAGTTGCGGTATTGCTGCCGGGTGCTGCCTTTACTTTAAAAATGATGCAACCAGACGCCCGAAAATTTATAAATAGAGGAATTAAAGTTGCTTTAGCCACAGATATGAATCCAGGGACGTCCATGACCTGCAACCTGCCACTTATGATGTCTTTCGGCTGTCTGCAGATGAATATGACAGTGGAACAAACATGGGAAGCAGTCACTGTTAATGCTGCCTCAGCTGCAGGTTTTGATAAAAAAGGTAGACTAAAACCCGGATATGATGCTGATATCGTAATCTGGAATTTTGATCACTACGGCATGCTTCCGTACTATTTTGGTTCAAGGCATGTTAAATCAATAATCAAGAAAGGAAAACCTGTTTCACAAAAGGTTTTCACAGGAGTATAAATGAGAAGCCTCGATTTAAATTCACTTTATGGTTTATTGGAAAAAGCTCAGGGCAAACTTTACAATAAGGATTTTCTCCTTACCTGGGAATATGATTTCGAACTGGTTAATGCCACGATGGAGTTGGCCCGTGCTCTTCGGGAGCTTCACCGTAACGGTCATGACATCAGGACTTTTAATTCCGGGCTTGCGGTTTCGATTTTCCGCGATAACAGCACCCGGACGCGTTTCTCCTATGCAAGTGCCTCAGAATTACTTGGCCTTCAAGTAAGTGATATGGATGAAACCAAGAGTCAGATAGCCCATGGCGAAACAGTCAGAGAAACCGCGGCGATGATCTCCTTCCTTACTGAACTTATAGGAATTCGAGATGACATGTATCTTGGATACGGTCATTCGTACATGGAGGAGGTCGGACGTTCTCTGGATGAAAGTTTTGAAGCCGGAGTTCTTCATCAGCGTCCTGGAATTATTAATCTCCAGTGCGATCTTGATCATCCAACACAAAGTCTTTCTGATTTGTCTCATCTGGTCACTACTTTTGGTGGAACCGAGAATCTTCGTGGTAAGAAAATTGCCATGACATGGGCCTATTCTCCAAGTTATGGTAAGCCACTCAGTGTTGCTCAGGGTATTATTTCACTAATGACTCGCTATGGGATGGAAGTAGTGCTTGCTCACCCTGAAGGATATGATCTTGTACCTGAAATCGTTACAAATGCAGGTAATCAGGCACAGGCCAGTGGCGGAAGTTTCTCTGTTGCTCATAGTATGGAAGAGGCTTTCAAAGATGCTGACATAGTTTATCCCAAATCCTGGGCTCCGATGACTGTTATGCAGCAGCGCACAGAACTTCTCCGGGCTTCTGATATGGCGGGCCTTAAAGAACTTGAAAAACAGGCTCTTGCAAATAATGCTAAGTTTAAAAATTGGGAAGCCAATGCAGATCTCATGAAACTTACGAAAAACGGTGAAGGCCTTTATATGCACTGTCTGCCTGCTGATATCAGTGGTGTTTCATGTAAAGAAGGGGAAGTTACAGGGGAAGTATTTGAAAAGTACAGACTTCGTACTTATTCCGAAGCTTCTTACAAACCGTTTGTCATTTCAGCTATGGCAATGATGACACGCATTCCTGATATTATTGGTCAACTTAAACGTATTTCCACAAAAGATTGTATGCGAAGGCGCTGATGACTGAATATAAGACTGTCCATATTGAATGCAGAAGTGACTACTTTGATGAAATTGCAGGTTATGCAGTTACCATTGGCGCCATTGGATCCCAAGTAACTGATTCAACTACCCTTGGAGCCTCAGAAGGTGTATGTACCTGGGTTGCCGAAGGGGAACTCGAACAGTTTTTATTTGAACTTGATTTGTGGCTGAAAAATCTGATTCCTGAACATGCATATAATGTTAAGGTTACCGATTATGTTCCCGAAGATTGGTCCACAAAATGGAGGGAAAACTACTATGATGTCTCTGCCGGTCGTTTTCGGGTAATGAGCAGTTTTTCACCCCCCGTGGTTTCAAGTGATGAAATTCAGATCCTGATAGATCCCTCTATGGCATTTGGTACCGGCCACCATGAAACGACTCAGCTTTGTCTTGAAGAGATTGATATGCTTAAACAAGAAGGCGGAAGTTACAACGCAGTACTTGACATGGGGTGCGGAAGCGGGATCCTTGCTATTGGTAGTGCTAAATTATGGCCTGATGCAAAAGTTACGGGCATTGACAACGATCCTGATGTTATTCCAGTTGCTCTTGAAAATTCACAAATAAACGGAGTATCCGTTTGGGCGTCAACAGATTTACCAACGGACAGCAAGTTTGACCTTATTTTAGCTAATATAAATCCTGCAGTTTTAGTTGGACTTCGTGAAACTCTAATGAATGCTCTTATTCCTGGTGGAATTATTATTCTATCGGGAATTATTGAAGAGCAGGCGGAGTTTGTGAAAAATGCATGGGGAATTGAACCGATACTCAAAAGAGAAAAAAATGAGTGGGTTCTCTTCAGATATCAAAAACAATAAAGGAGCTTTCTGTGAAAATATTAATATTATCAATAGTCGCAGTTCTTGCAGTGTCCTGTAGCGATCCTAAATTTATTCGTGGTACTAAAATTCCTGATAATAAGCAGAATAGAGAACTTATTGAAGTTGTAGAGAAATACAGGAAGACTTTAATGAAAATGGATGCTTCAGGGTTAATTGCTATGGCTCATCCTGATTATTACCAGCCTGCTGTAACAACGGAAGATATTCCCTATGATTACAAGGGATTAAAAGAGGCTCTGCCAAAACGTTTCAAATTGACACGCAATATTCGTTTTGAAATGCAATACCGGAAAATAAACTGGAAGGATACTGAGACTGCAAGTGTTGAGATATTTATAGATGCATCCTATCTTATTAAGGTCGGAACTGAAGAACAGTGGAAGAAAAAATCTGATTACTGGAAAATTGATCTTAAAAAACACGAAGGTGTCTGGAAAATCATCGCTGGAATGTAAGCTCGTCCTCTTTAAAAAAATTTGAAATGATCGTATAACAGGACAGTAACCACAAGGTTTTGAAAATATTAATAGTGGCCGGATAGAATTTTTAATGAAATTCAATTTTTATCAAAATTGAGAATGTTTACGAAAACATGCTATTCAGAACACTATAATAATTTCAAGGTCTTCATTCTTAATGTCCTGTGCCTGAAATCGGCGTAAACTTGAAAAGATCGTATTACAGGACATTAACTAACTAGTTGTAAATAAGCATTGCGAAAAAATTCGCTTCTTACTTTTTTCATCTCATCCATTTTCCAATATGTTCCGTTAGCACATCTGTTGGTGAATAGAATTGCTCCTCCTTGTAATTGAGTGTTAAACCAGAACGCTGTTCCTGAAAAGCCAAGATGACCGAAGGTATTTTCAATTGGCCACAATGGGGCGGATGTATAACCATTGATTGATGGTGTGTCCAGCCCACAAGTAAATCGCGCCGTATCAGAAGATTTTTTGAAATAGTAATCATATATTTTTCGGTGATTTCCTGCAGTATAATTTGAAATCAATGAAATCAAGAACTCTGACATAAGAGAGATATTTGAATACAGTCCTGCATGAGCACACAATTTGCCAAAGAAAAAAGCATTGTCGTCGTTTATTCTATTTTCATAGCCATTTTTTGCGTGGGAAATACCATCGTTTGCCGTGTAGAAAATATATTGAGATTCAGGAATATATAGTTTAAGCAGGACCTTGTTAAGCCAATCATGCCAATTCCCAGTAAGCCTGTCTAAAAGAATTCCTGCAATA
The DNA here is from genome assembly GCA_018821305.1 of Myxococcota bacterium. Classification (GTDB taxonomy): domain Bacteria; phylum Myxococcota_A; class Polyangia; order HGW-17; family HGW-17; genus JAHJMN01. The sequence continues at coordinate 48,613 of JAHJMN010000189.1, read as the reverse complement.
ATATACCCAATATCCGAATAATTATTTTCCAAATTAACATCGTATATTAGTTCTGAAGTATTTAAAAAATCAATAATATCCAGTGGTTTTTTAACATATTTAAAAAAATCAATCCAGGGGACGAAACCAGCCTCGTGTCTGAGAATAGATGACAACGACTTATTACCTAAAGGTGGCACAAATCTTTCATCAATTTCAGAAATTGGAGCATCTGGATTTGTTACCAGATGTAAAAGGCACAGAGAAGCAATCGGCTTCGTTACACTGGCGATATCAAAAAAAATCTTAATATTTCCGCCTTCAATAATATTGTCCAATTTGAAAATACTATAGCCATAATCGGGAAAAATCCCATTTTTGGTGCAAGTTTTAAGTAGTTTATCAATTGAAGAAATATACTTCATTGTGTTATTCTCACCTGAACTTGATTTGAGTCTAGTACGATTATTTTTATATTTCAATGTGGTTTGCCTCCATAAATTCGTATTAGAGACTTTACTGGATAAACCACGTGAATTTGATGGAGTTCCTTTTTGAGCGGTCAGGCAAGTAAATACAATATTATAAAGCGATTTGCAGTTGGCGGTATTTCTGAACTATATCTTGCAAAAGAAACGGATGCAGGTGGTATTTTAAATCGCAATGTTGTAATAAAAAAAATACTTCCTGATTTCACGGGGAATGACTTTTTTAAAGGAATGATTCTTAAGGAAGCTCGCCTTCTGGCTGCACTTAACCATGCTAATATTGTACAGGTTTTTGACGCTGGCCTTGATGAAAATGGTGAGCCTTTTATGGTGCTTGAATATATTGAAGGATATGACCTGAAAAATATTTTTAACCTTCTAAAAGACCTGAAAGAGAACCTGCGCCCAAATTTACTTTACTATCTGACAGAGCAACTCTTGAGGGCACTTATACATCTTCATGAACTGAAGGATCAGACAGGAAATAGATTTAACCTAGTTCATAGAGATCTCAGTCCGAATAATGTCATGTGCAGCATGTCGGGTGATGTAAAGTTGCTTGATTTTGGTCTTACCCGCAATGCCATTGACGTCACTGTGAGAAGCAATCTTACCGGGAAAATTCCGTATCTTAGCCCTGAACAGGTAAATAGTGGAAAAATTGATGGTCGAAGTGATCTCTACAGTCTTGGCACCGTAATATTGGAATTGATGACAAAAACTCACAGATATTCCGGGGCAACGGAAATGGAAATTGTAGAAGCCATCAAAAATAATACTGGGATTATGCCTCCTGTACCTAAATCTTACCCCGTTGAGTTTGTAAATATAATATTAAAATCAATGGCGTATAAGCCTGAATTGCGTTTTGAATCCAGCAGGCAGATGCTTGATGAACTTACAAAGCTTCCTATTTCGATTCCATCTTTGCATGGTGGTAGAAATGAACTAATTGATTTCATGGATTATTATTATGGTGTAACTAAGATTGAACTTACGTCACCAGCAGAGGAAATCCATGAAGATATTACTATGATACTGCAGGATAATAGTCTCAGGAAACTACCTTCGGTAAATGAAGTCCAGAATTGGGACAATGAAGTAGTTGAACAGACAATTATACTCAAGGAAAATATGGGAGTAAGAAGTCTCAGTGATAATAATACTGGGCTCATATCTGGAGGTGGAAGTGTTGTCAGTGTTCCATACAATGAATATAGAACACCAACGGAATTCTACCGCATAAGGGCAAAAAAAAGGCTTTCCAATTTTTTTAAAATATTTTCTGTGGCTTTTGTAGGTATTGCAAGTGTAGTTGTAGCCCTTGTCATTGTTTTGAAATCGCCGTCAGATAATAAACAAAGTCCCAGATTAAACCGGATAGAGATTCAAGGACCAGAAGGATCAATAATTACTGTCGATGGTAAAAAAGCTGGTTCAGCACCACTTACCGTTGAACTGCCACTGGATAAAAAAGATCACGAAATAATTATAGAAAAAAAGGGGTTTTTCCCCTGGAAGAAGAAGATTTTTGCCGAGGACAATGTCAAGTCTCCACTCAATCCAATGCTAAGGCCTTTTAAAATGGAACTTGAAATTGCAACGTACCACCCAGGTACCCAAATTCAGATTATAGATGGTAAAAATTCCGCCAAGAGGAATAAATACATGAATCTTCCGGTATTGCTGAAAGATATTGAGCCAGGATCAGAATTTGAGGTCAAAGTTAAATATTACAGGAAGGTTTCCAGACATAAAATAAAACTGCCAAAGAAAGCCTTTCACAAACACATTATTGATCCCACTCAACAGTGACAGGGAGTTGAAATGCAAAAACTGAAGAATATTATGTCCGTGGCAAACTATGCAATAATTGGGGTAGCAGTAGTTTTTTCCACCTGGATTGCCTCATCCTCATGGAAAACCGTAAAAATGCGCCCAAGGGAGCGAACAATAAAAGTTACAGGTTCTGCAAAAAAACGCATAGTTTCCGATTTAATTGGATGGGAGGCAACTATCGTTTCTAAAAATATGGATCGAACTGCCGCTTATCGTGAACTGGCAAACGGAATAGATAAAGCACAAAAATGGCTTAAAGATAGAAAAGTAAAGCCGGAGGAGATTTCAGTTTCTTCAATTTCCGTTGAAGAGAAGTTCGCCGTTGAAAAACAAACCACAGGAGATGTTCAAACAGAAAAGAACGTCTTTAAAGGCTATATTATAACACAGTCTATAAGCGTGGTTTCAAAAGAAGTTTCCCAAATAGAAAAGATTTCTCGTGAAATTACGTCTCTTTTAGAGCAGGGAATTACAATTCAATCATCAAGTCCAAGATATTATTATACAAAAATTGGAGAATTAAAGATAGCAATGCTTGCTGAGGCTTCGGCAGATGCAAGAATCCGGGCCGAAAATATAGTAGCAAAAACAGATTCGACAGCCTTGGGTAAACTTAAAAAAGCAATAATGGGCGTTATCAATATTAACCCTGCGAATTCAACATCCACATCCTGGGGTGGAAACAATGATACCAGCTCTCTTGAGAAGGATATTATAACAATTGTTCACGTTGAGTATTTTCTAAAGTAAATATTCGAAGATTATTTCCCTGAGAGAATCCACTGTCACAGGTTTTGATATGTAGTCGTTCATTCCTGCATTAAGGCAGTATTTGCGGTCTTCCTCCATTGCGTTTGCTGTCATTGCAACAATGGGAAGATTTTTCAGGGTTGGATTCGTCTCTCCCAATTCCCTGATTTGTTTTGTAGCTTCGTAGCCATCCATCACAGGCATCTGGCAATCCATGAAAACTATATCCACCTTATTTTTGGAGAGATAATCAAGCGCCTCACGTCCATTGGATGTGATAACAGATGACAATCCAAGTTTTTCCAGAATTTTTGTTGCCACAGCCTGATTTACAATATTATCTTCGACAACTAAAGCAACCATAGACGAAGGTACAATTGCGATAAGTGCGCCATCATTAAGGTTTTTCTCAAAACTGTCCTTAATTCCCTGAAACAGATTCATTACTGTATAACTGATAAATGGTTTTTTGAGAAAACGGACATTCTTAAGTCGCTGTATTTCATCGGGAAACTTACTTCGGTCCGGTAAAAGACAGACTTTTGACGTTATTTCCTTATTCCCAGAGAATGTAGAAAGATTTCTTAAAAATATTTTCTCATTAACAAAAATCATTTTTGCGTTTTCAAGGGATTTGAGATTATCCGTAGGAAACGCAGAAAGGGAGTTGACGGTGAGACCGGCATATTCAAGGATGCTTTGCAAGTTAAGAATATTGGCAAAATTAGTGTCAATAATTATTATATGTCCAGAATAGAGTTTTCTGTTGGACCCCTCAACTTTATTGAAAGCAAGGGTGAATTTAAAGATACTACCGCTTCCCATAACACTCGAAACATTTATTCCGGTTCCCCCCATAAGTTCAACAAGGCGCCATGAAATTGAAAGCCCAAGTCCTGTTCCTCCATACTTTCTCGTTGTGGTAGAATCGGCCTGAGTGAATGGATTAAAAATGGATTTAACTCGATCTTCAGGAATGCCTATACCAGTGTCACTTATTTCAAAGAGAAGTTTTATCTGCTCAGTATCACCGGAATCATCAGCAAGTACAGAACAGTTAATTCTCACATGTCCACGGGAAGTGAATTTTACACTGTTGCCCGCAAGATTCAGCAGAATCTGCCTTAACCGGATAGGGTCACCAATAACTGAATCGGGTAAATTATTGGAAAAGGTAGTAATGAATTCAATGTTCTTTTCATAGGTCCGGAAAGAAAGAATTTCTTTTGTCTGCTCAATAATTGTGGCTACTGAAAATTTTTCAGAAATGAGTTCAAGGCGTCCTGCCTCGATTTTAGAGAAATCAAGAATATCATTGATTATAGAAAGCAAACTTTCGGAACTGACCTTTAAAGCTTCAAGGTACTCATTTTGCTCAGGAGAGGTCTCTGTGGATTTTAAAAGAGAGACCATGCCAATGACTCCATTCATCGGTGTCCGAATTTCATGAGACATGTTGGCAAGAAATGCACTTTTATATTGATTAGCAAGATCGGCGGTTTCTCTTGCTTTTATGAGTTCAGATCGCATCTGCAGGTTGTTAAGTGCAACAGATGCCTGATAAATAAAAGTCTCGATAAACCCACGATTTTCCAGACCTTTGTTGTTCAAAGTAAGAATTGTAAGAGCTCCGAATACTTTTCCTTCATGTGATATTCCAAGGTTGTATGCGGTTGTAATTCCTAGCATTTCGCCTGCAAGTCTAAGGGAACTGCGAGAAATATTATTTTTTGAAGTAGAAAACCCAGCAAGTCCTTCACGGAAAACTGTTATTTTTGGGCTGGAATAGATTTTACGGAATCTTGGTGTAAGATCAAAGGTTTTACCAGTAGGATCAAGCCCAATGCGAGCAATAGCGGATATAAATCTTGAATGTTCCAGGCCGACAATTTTAAGTACCGTAACTTTTTCCTGCCCATCCTGCACCTCAGAAAGAATAAAAATTGAATCTGCAAGATAATCGGGTAATATTTTCAGTATATAGTTAAAAACGTCATCTTTTGTATTTAACCGCATAAATTCCATTGCACTGTTTGCAAGGGAAGAAAACTTGGATTCAGTGGCTTTTCGTTCGGAAATATCTTTTACAAGTATGATGCGTCCACGTCCTGAGCCCTTAATCGAAATCAGTTTTGATATATTAATTTCAATAAAGCCTGGTGATTTTTTTAAATTGTGACTAAGTTCAACTACGGTTGATGCAGGAGAGTGCAGAATTTTTCTGTCAAAATTTTTAAACAAGTGATGGAACTTTATTGTCCCCATCATTTCGTCTGTAGTTTCAGTCAACTGTTTGCCTGTAAAATTGGAACGGAGAATTGTTCCTTTTTCATCAGTTACAAAAATTGATTCAGGGATACCATCAAGAATATCATCGGGTAGTGAAGATAAACTGACTGTGAAAATATCAAATTTCCAAAGTCCGATAGCGATTATTATCGACCCTGCAAAAAAACCTGCGGCATGAATAGGGGGAATGAGTCCTACTGTTTGACTCATTCTCGTTGTAATCATAGCAATCAAAAGTGGAACAAGGGTGCCCGCAAAGACAATAATTGCCTGGGTTTTTCTCCTGCGATCACTTGTTTTAAAAATGTATCTAAGGGCATACAAAACCGAAATCAGACTGTAAAATGCTGAAAGAACGCCAGTAATAATTACTTGTATTGAGTTTCTATTATAATCATGAGCCCACCCGTGGGACGTATGTACTTGATTCATTTCCATATTGCCGGAGACTAAAAATATCGTATAAAAAATAGGTGGGATATATAGAAATGGGATTAAAAATTTATTTGAAGAGTACCGGTTTGAAGTAAAAAGGAGTACAAAATGGAATAAGCCTGCTAAAATGAAAGGCCATATAAAACTCATTTTCGACCAGAACGCTGCGGATTGAATGCTCGGAGATGCAGTAAAATGGAGATCCACAAAACCCTGCGTTGCAAGAAGAATAGATATTATAAAATATAGTCTGTTAACCTTCGATTTTGAATTGCGAATCAGTACCGCAATCCCAAGAAGGAGGGCCGTGATACTTATGGTTAGATGAAGAACTATAAAAAACATTCTTAAAATCTCTAATTTGTTCGTGTTCTGAAATATGCTTCGAGAAGAAGAAATAATATTATTTCAGGACATTATCAAGTTACTTTACCTGACATCGGCGAAAAATATAACAATATAAGACTTTAATACCCAGAAGGGTGTACATTTTACAGTGCGTTTTATTTAGATTATATTGATTTGAAAGTAAAGAATCAATCTGTCAGTTGAAAGCAACAATAATTTCTTCGCGAATTACAGGACAGTAACTATTTAGACTTAGTGTTGGGTTTAAGTTGTTCATGCATCATTTTACAGGTGCCGTTAAACTGAGCTCCGCTTTCGACCTGAAATTCCTGAGTATGGAGTTCGCCAGTAAAGTTACTGGAAGAAGACAGGCGGGTTATTTCTGTTACTTCTGCTTTTCCGTTGAAGTGACCAGATAAGTTAAACTCTTTCAGGACGATATCGCCTTCTACTTTGCCTTTTGAGCCAACTATCAAAGTTGCTGACGGTGCTTTTATATTGCCGGAAAGCGTGCCATCAATTCGAACTGTGCCTTCAAAACTTAATTCACCCTTGAAGGAAGTTCCTTCGCCTATCAAAGTATTTATTTCACTGGTTTCATGCTGTTTTTTTAATTTCATTCCCTTGAATACCTGAAAAATGCCATTACTGCTGGAACCCCAATTTCTTTAGCTTGACGAAGACTTATTATAATCTCTGTAGCTACATCAGGGGCTACATTAACAATATAGGATTGAACCCTTCGAACAGTCAGAAAGATTCCAAGCCCGGCTCCGATGGTTTTTCGGTCAATCTGTTCTTTCGAGTAGAGGCATTTTTTTATGTAAGAAAGGACCGTGTTTTTATCCAGCGCACCAAAACGATCTCTAACAGCCATATAAAGACCTTCCTGAGTAACGCTGTATCTAAGAGATACTGGTTTGGGCGAATCCATTTGCACTCTTTTATGTGGATCAATATTCCCAAAAATCATTTCGCCATCTTCTTCACGGGGAGCATTATAGAGTGCGTTCATGACAAGTTCTTCCGCCGCTTCAACTGCATGTTCACGACGTATTCTCCTCAGACCCATATCCTGAGCAATATTTCTTACTTTTTCAAGGACATCCTGTCTGCCCTTGTAGTCATTAAATCTGAGATAAGAAACCTGATCATCTTTCCCGATGTATTTTTCCATTCCGAATATTTCACCGGTAAAAAGGACATTAAGAACAACTCGGAGGTTGTTTTCCCAGTTATATTCACGCCTTATAACCTGATCAATGTCACAATGTGACAAGAGTGCAATCATATTGTCAAGAGTGCCTTCAGTGTAAAGTACGGGAATAATCTTCCTTGCAAAAGATACAGGTTGATTTACATATTCAAGAGTCTTTTCAACCTCTCCTGAACCTGTAAGTATAACACATAACTGATGTTTATCAGTTTTTATACATTCCTCAAAGGAAACAAATTGAATATTAATATTCTGACCTGTATCGCGAAGTATTTCCTCAATTGCGGGGACTATTGCACGGTCTTCTCCTGAAATAATACACAGGTTTATTTTGCTTGCCATTAATACCTCAAAATCCGGCATTTCCGGATATACTTTACTGAAAGGTCAGTAGGCGAAATGATTATAATGGGGGCTCTTCTTCTTCAGTTTTCTTTATTTCTTTATTTGCAGGTTTAGTCACACCAACTGGAGCCTTATCCGTGGAAGGAGCTGGCTTTTCTTCAGTTTTTACCGGAGCAGGTAGTGATTTTCCTGGCATAGGAGTAAATTTAATATCAAGAAACTTATAGATAATTGTCATCCCACTCTTTTTGTGGGTAACCTGAATAATATGCCTGGCGGCTGCATCATGCTTATCAACGGTATAGATATTTTCTTTACGAGTAAGAGTGTTTCCGCTGAATGCTCCGGAATAATGAACAATAGCTTGCATTACACAGGGAAATTTTGATTTTTTCTCTTGTACTATTTTTTCCGGATTTTTTTTACTTTTAACAGGAACTTTCACTATTGCTCTGTCCGGTTCGCACTCAACAATACGGATAACTTTGTCGTTTTTATAGTAAACCCATCTTGACGATCCCCTGTTATAAGTATAAGTACCCTCACTCGTGCCCTGACTGTTGCCATCGACAATGATTTCAGTCTGGAATTTACTTTCAACGGATTGAACTTCATCATAAAAATCAAGTATTTTGCTTAAACTAATTCCTTGATTGGGAGTTTGATTTGATGGTTTGGATTGATCATTCGTGGAACTTTCCGAGGTTGTTTTTTTCCCCGGCAGATTGCATGCTGACATTAAAAAAAATACGAGAAATGCTGCTGCTGATATTTTCATGACAACCTCCAGTGCGCGATAATAACAGATACGTGATTTCAATGCAAACAATGCATTGAAATATCAAAATCTGACAGGATGTGTTCATTCGAATATTAATTACATTTTTCAATTACTTGCAAGGATTTTATTCAAATAATTGCTCCGTCGATCTCTCCATGGCATATTTTGCCAATGAACATTGTCCTGGAATTTATTTTCAGTGAACTTTAAATATAGGTGTATTAGTATATTCTTAATAATTTAAAAGAGTTACTAATTGAACATTAGAACCGGAAAAATTGCAATTCCGGAGATATTTTGAAAGGCTGTGAGAGATTATGGTTGAGAAAATCGAAAATTATTCTTCTACCGCAATCGAATATGTTCCATATAAAAACCTGCGTAGTGATTTCTATAGGGCGATATATAAAAGACTTAATAGGCGTGGAGAAGATCATTTAATGGAAAAAATAAGTACAATAAGTGATATCGAGGTTCTCGATACACTCCTTGAGGCTCTTCTTGAGGGCAAATCATCAAATACGATTCTTTCGATCCTTGCCTGATATCTACACCATGCTCCTGATTCCTGTTTGCCTGCTTACCTGTTAAAAAATTAAGGTATTCGTGGAATCAGTCCAAATTTGTTTTAAACTTGAAAAGATCGTATTACCGAACATTAACTATAACAAGTATTCACATTGGATTAGAAAATGAACGTAAGCTCTATAGAGTTAAAATACATTGTAGAAAATCTTGTTTTTATATATGGAAAACGTTTGGTGAAAATTATTGAGCCTGCGGTCGGAATTTGGGGTTTTCATCTGGATAAAAAAATTCTGCTGATTTCCGTTATTCCTGGTTATTCATGGATTTCAGTGGTGGAAAACATTCCAACTCGTGGAGAAATGTCGCCCTTTGGTATGCTACTTCGCAAACACTTAACAGGGGCCTTTCTTGAAGAAATTAAACTCGAACGACAGGGTGATCGTATTGTTAGATTTGCCTTTTCATCAGGATACTCTTTATGTTGTGAGCTTACTGGAAGACATTCCAATCTTTTCCTTCTGGATGAAAACAATATTATAAAATACAGTGCCTATGTTTCTGATTCTGTATCAAGAAATCTTTTGCCTGGTGCACTGTATTCTCTTCCCGCAGTCTTTGAACAACCACAACAAAATTTATTAAAACAAGATATTGATTACCTTTCCTGGTTTTACGAAGATTACAAAAATTCAATAAAGGCCAAAGTAATTGGTCTTCTTGAAAAACGACGAAGAACTGAAATAAAACGTCTTGAAAAGCTTATAGGAAATATAGAAAGCGATTGTAAAAGAGCCCAAAAAGATCTTGAACTACGTAGACTTGGAGACCTTATATATATAACTCTTTCAGAATGGAATCCGTTAGAGCGCCATAAAATATGGACGGAAGCTCCCGACGGGCTGGGGCCCTGTGAAATTATTTTTCCGGAAGGTGTTACTAGACCTGTAAAAGCAGCTGAATATTTTTACAAAAAATATACAAAAGGCAGGAAAACTATTGAAGTAGCATCAACTCGTCTTATTAAACTACAGGACCGACTTGTAGAAGTAAAAAACCGTGAATTTACTGAAGATGACATTCAGTCATTTATGAATGAATTCAAGTCAGGTCAAAAAAGAAAAGAAAAATTTAAATCTGAGCCTGGCATGAGAAAATATATATCCGAGGCAGGAATTATAATTTTATGCGGAAAAACGGCTTCTGATAATCACTCCCTGACCTTTTCAAAGGCCAGGGGAAATGATTATTGGTTCCATGTCAGGGATTTTCCAGGTTCACATGTCGTTGCTTTTACAGGCAATATAGAAATTGATAAAGAAACATTAAAGGATGCAGCAACGATTGCTCTTTTATATAGTGATGCGAGAAAAAATGGTAGCGGCGATGTTATGTACGCAAGGAAAAAATTTGTCAAAGCAGTAAAAGGCCAACAGGGCAAAGTATATGTAAGTAGTCAGACAAATATTCAAATAGAACTTGATCCAACTCGTCTTGAAAGATTGAAAAAAAGTGTAGAATCGGAATTATTTTAGATTCAATGAATTTAGAATGAAATTGGTCTATTTCTGATTGTTAAATTTTGAATAGATATCCAGAAACAAACCAGCGGGATCCATACGCTTTTTCACATCGCTATAGGCAGGCTCGTTATATATTTCCCAGAATCTTTTTTCTGTATAATGATTTCGGGATATTAAAGTTTTAACACCGTTAAGTTCATAGACTTTGTCTTCCAGCAACTTTGAATAATCGAGATTTGGATTATTGTTTTTCTTACCATATACTGCAAAATCAATGATGAGGTTGTCATCTCCCATTCCCTCTGCAAACTGAGGGTTTATCCATGGGTAAACCTCTGGATATCTGTATGGAACAACCCATAGAGGGTAGAAGGAAAAGTCTGATTTATACCACTCAAGAAAAGGAACGAAATTCTTCCCCGGAATAAACACATCAACGACAACTTCTGGTCTCCGTTTCATTTTCATGATATATCTAAGTCGTTTGGACCATTTGATTAAATTTGTAGATCCCAAAAACCATCGGCCGAAAAGTTTTCTAACAGGCTTTAAAGTCAATGGTGGAATTGTTTCCGTTAACCAATGACAGTCGTGATCATAACGGAAAAAATAATCCTGAATTTTCATGTAGTCTTGATTTTTAGTCTGGACACTGCGGTGATAGATTTCCGTACCCTGATATGAAGAAAGGTAGGGGACTTCATCAGTCATTATTCCAAGACAAGCTGTAAAGTGATCGGGGCCAAATACTATTCCATCAATAAAATCAATTTCATTTGAAGACATTGACTCAGCAAGAAAGTCCCGGTATTCTTCAATAGTATTTTTTACTACATAGTTCATTTTTACATATGGTTTGGCTTTTATTAATTTAAATTTAAGTGAAGTTATAACGCCAAGAGTCCCAAATGAGTTATGCAAAAGATGAAAAATATCAGAATTTTCATTTTCAGAGCAGATGACAATATTACCATCGGATGTGACCGTTTCATATTCTGTGCAGGAGTCGTGAAAACCACCGAATTTATAAGACATGGATTCAACACTGCACCCGGAAACAGCGCCACCTATAGTAATTGTGCGCAACTCTGGAACGCATTTGGGAATGAGTCCGTGTTCAAGGGTTGCTGCAACAAGTTTTTCAAATGTGACTCCACTTTCCGCTGTACACGTATTGTTTTCAGTATCTATTGAAAGAATTTCATTAAAATCCCTGATGTTAATTTTTTCCCTTTTAAATCTGGGATCATCAGGATTTGGTACAAAATGGGAAACAGATGATTTTTCGAAAGTAACTGCTGCCTTTTTTGCGACCTTGTCTTTAATTGATTTGCACAATAAGTCGAGTTTCTCAGTGTGATTCATGATGTATTCCTTATAAAATTCCTACCCATGAAATAACTAAACCGAATAGACTTGATTGTCAATAACTCTATCTTATCAATAAAACATAGAGATAATTGTAATATTGTATGTGTTTGTTTTGGAAGAATATTAGTCAAAATTTATATGTCCGCAGACTAACTATACTTGCAGTTCAAATTTCGATTTTCCACAACAGGTATTCGGGCTATAAGATTTTTATGCCTTTCTGTGAGATGGGCCGGGATTATTCCCAATCTCGATTTTTCCCTGGTTAACTGTTCATAAAATCCTTCTTCCAACGCCATTTCCATTCTTTCCAGACGGTCTTCACACGACATTTCCGCCCAGTTTTCTGTAGATACAAGAATCTCCAAGAGTTCTTCGCGCATTTCAAAAAGCCTGCAGATGCGAGCATGAATCGTTCCCATGGTTCCATCAGATGGAAAAAAAGCTCGTGCACCTTCAATTATTGTTATTGCCTCAGATTTAGAACCATAAAGGGCACAAAGAAGTGACAATGCTGCCATGGAGTAAACTTCATCTCTTGGTATATTGAGTATAAAACCAGGTTCGTCCTCTCCTTTTGCAAGGGCAGCGGCTCTTTTTAAAATTTCTTCTTCAGAAAATCGATCATTTGTTGCTACGGTGTTCATGTTAATCTCCTTATACTCTTATGTTGGAAATCAGAGCTCGCTTTGTAGTGTGCATAGCTTGAAGCATATTACTTGATGTTGTTTGAAGGCGGTTAATCCTGCCCATGAGAACTTGAATTTTGTTTTCGAGATTCTGGGAGTTACTGCCCCCGGTTCCGTTTGCCTGTTGTCCCTGTTTTTTAAGGAGCTTCTCGAGATCCTTAGTCATATCGTCCGTCATTACTGAGGCGATCATCAGGATCTTTTCTTCAATGGACATGTTGGAAGCGAGAATGCTATTGATTTCACTCTGAGAACTGTCCTTTTTTTGAATTCGCCCTGGCATATCCGGACGCCCAAAGAATGGAAACCGATTAAGCATTTTTCGGGCATTCTCAATAAATTTTGAGATTGCATCGGGTAATACTCCAGCTGTCATAGCATCAGGACCGGAAGAGCCAGAATTGCTCAACTGCTGAAAAATGCTCAGAGCGCCCATGATTGCTGCTCCTTGCGGGGTTGATTGAATTGCGCCCATTATCAATTGACTTGCAATCGGCGCTGCCATTTTAACTATTGAATCTATACCGAACATTTTTGACCTCCTTTGATATAGTCACTTCCATTTTCGCCGTTTGAAAACGGAAGTTGCACCGATTGCAGTTTTTTTTTATTTTTTTTTGAAAACAGTTGAAAATGAATTGAATATTTTCTGAAATATATCAGAAAAAACAAACTCTTATTGATAGGTAAAAATTATTGTTAGAAATTTTCAATAAATTTCTTCGTGAAGCGAATTTCAGGACACGAACTAGTTAGATAACTTTTTTCTTGCCGGATATGTTGATTTGATCTTTTGGAGTTTCAAGAAGTTTTGCAGTTTTTTCAAGAAGAAGCTGGCTGGAAATTGGTTTTTCTACAAAATCATCCACAGGGAGGAACTCCCCATCTTTTTCCATTGAAAAGTTGTAGTTAAATTCCTGATTGATACTTGTGAGCATCAGTATAGGAACATATTTCAGATCTTCATTCTGACGGAATTTGTAGGCAGTATGGAAGCCTTCCGTGCTGTGGGACATCATGACATCCAGAACGATCATGTCAGGCTTGAAACTGCATGCCTTATTGTAGCCTTCTTCTCCATCAGAAGCCGTTTCAAGTTCATAACCTTTTGCTCCAAGGGTGATGCTGAGGAAATCGATTACATCCTGGTCATCGTCGATGCAGATAATTTTTTTTGCCATTTGATTTGCTCCTTTCACTGTATCACAGTTAATTGTTATAATTTACACAATTATTGTACTTTAACAACATCTAGTTTTACCCGGAATGTACTACCACGATCCGGTTCACTCTCGCAACTTACATCTCCTCCATATAACATCGCGATTTTCTTAACAATTGAGAGTCCCAGACCACTTCCGGGAATCAAGCGAGTTTTTGCATTTTTTATTCGAGTAAATTCGTTGAAAAGTCGTGCCGATTCTTCAGCAGTCATACCGATACCTGTATCTTGTACGGAAATCAATAATTTATCACTCTCATCCCACGCAATACAAATTTTGACTCTACCAGAATCCCGATTATATTTAACAGCGTTTGACACAAGGTTGTTTAGAATAATCTGCATTTCACCAGTATCTGCAGGAATAATAAGCTTTTCTGGTATTTCGAGATCAAAACTGATGTTTCGACTTTGGGCAGCCAGAGTATTGGATTCAACTGAATTCTTCACAAGATCAATCAAATCTGTTTCTTCAACTACACGTTTTTTCTGACCAGATTCAATCCGGGTCAGATCCAGAAGATCTCCAATCATTTTTCGCATGCCGTCAATGCGGTCACTGCTTTTTTTAATAATATCAATATAAGAAGAAAGGTCGTCACCGAGAATTCTATTCTGCATCAGGTCCAGATAACCATCCACAGCATTAATGGGACTTTTGAGTTCATGAGCAAGTATACTAATGAATTCAAAGCGTATTTTACGTTTTTCTTCTTCAAGCTTTCTTGCCTGTCGGGTGAGCATTATGTGGGTTACTGCTTTTCTGATGGTGTAACGAAGTTCATCGGGAGTAAATGGTTTTGCAAGAAAATCATAAGCTCCGAGTTTTGTCGCACGAATAGCGGTCTCAATGGTCGCATATGCCGTAATCATTATAGTCAGAATATCAGTACGTCCACCCAGGGGACCTTCGAGCATTTCAAGGCCGCTTATTCCTGGAAGTTTACAATCTAAAAGCAGAATATCAGGTACGGAAGTTTCCAGTGATGAAAGCATACTTTCACCATCGTTATACATGAAAATCTCAAACTCCACAGGGGTAAGGGATGCTTTGTCCTTAAAAGTGAAATCCCTCAGTATTGCTCCGATTCCAAGACAAATTCCTGGTTCATCATCTACAACGTAAACTTTGAGCTTATCATGAGTAGTGTCCATAATTAACTCCTGGAAAATAAACGGTTAATTTCGCCCTTTAATTGTTCAAAGCGAACTGGTTTTGGCAAAATTACATCCGCCTTTATCCATGATCTTTCTTCTTTTGTTGTGGCGTCGAATTCCATTCCTGTAATATTCGTAACGGCAGTAGTCATGATAATTGGTGTTTCAGGGTACATTTTTTTAATTTGATAAGCCAGTACAAAACCACCATCCATTTTTTCCATCATCAAGTCTAAAACTGCAAGATCCGGTTTAAATGTATTAAGAATTCTTGCGGCTTCGGTTTCACCAGAGGCACAAACTACCTGAAAGCCGATGGCGTTCAGCAGGGCTTTCTGCTGTTCGATGAAATCAGGATCATCATCCACCAGAAGTACTTTCATTTCATTATAATTCATAGCTAAACTCCTTGAAAGGTGAGTTATTTTTCACCTTCCGCTCGTGGAATAGAGATTCTGAAAGCTGTTCCTGTGGGCCCTTTTTCAGGATCTGTGTTGCTTTCAACGTTTATCTGGCCCATGTGCATCTTAATTATTCCGTAAGTTACCGGAAGACCAAGTCCTGTACCTTTGCCAATTTTTTTTGTAGTAAAAAATGGTGTAAAGATCTTTGCCATATTTTCTGAAGGAATACCACTTCCTGTATCACGAAAAATGATAGTAACACTATGCTCTGTTCCATCCATCGTTACTGAAAGTTTGCCCCCGTCGGGCATGGCATCAACGGAGTTTGTTGCAAGGTTTGTTATAACTTGTGCCATCTGGTCGGTATCAACCTCAACTACCGGATCTGTACAAATCAATTTGACTTCAGTTTCTATTTTGTCTGGAATATGCAGCGATTCAATGATTCTTCTACAGAGTTTAGGGAAATCAACAGGTTGTCGTGCTACCTTATTCTGTCGTGCGAAATTTAGAAGTCCGCTGACAATTCGTTTACATCTTTCCGTCTGTTCAACAATCATCCTGAGTTCTTCAACATTAGGATTAGCCTCGTTGGCTTTCTCAAGTAAAATATTTGAGTAAAGTAAGATTACTCCCAGAGGGTTGTTAACTTCATGCGCAATTCCCGCAGCTAATTGCCCCATGGAGGCGAGTCGTTCGGAGTGCATGAGTGCTTTTTGCGTATTTGCTAATTCATCATGGCTGTGTTCCAGCTCTGTAACTGTGTTTTTCAGCCTGTCAATGATGTAAGGAAGACACATTTCCTTTTCTGCAAGTCCTTTGTGGATTGCTTTTGCATGTTCAATGCATGTCTCGTATCCGCAAGCACCGCAGTTCAGTTCATCCTCGGGAAGTTGCTTTCCCATCTGATGCATTATCGTCATTACCTGATCGGATGTGGGGCTGTTGATTCTCTGATCGTCATTTTCAAATGATCGTGAATAATCCAAGTCGGAAACGATTTCTACGTATTTTTTCCATTCTTCACGATTCAACGAGTTGCGACGCATTCTCGCATAATCACTTACCTTAGCCTGACGGAAAAAGCGCGGATTTGTCGCTGTGAAACCGGCACCCATAATACAACCCTGACAACACAGCATTTCAAGAAGGCGCACGTTGAGATTTCCCTGATCAAATTCTCTGATCGCTTCAACGAAGTTTGTCTGCCCATCTGCGCTTGCTACGTCTCCAGCCAGCAGGTTTTCAGAAATACCAGCAGTCTGGAAAAATCCATGGCTTAGAGCATAAACCCGCCCCATTCCGCCAAGGGGAGGATCAAAATCAGATGGTTCAACATTTTCCGGAGTTACATTTTTCATTTTAAAAAGTTCCCGGAGTTCGCGGAACATAATGCTGCAGTGAATTCCAGTTTCCGGATCACACGTTGCTTCACCTTTTTTCGCAATACACGGACCAATGAATACTTTTTTAAGATCGCTACCATAAACCCGGTCAATTATTTTAGACATTGCTATCATCGGGGAAACAAGAGGTCCAAGATTTTCGGTCAAATGTGGATAATATTTTTCGATGTAAGATACAACTGCTGGACATGAGGCTTCAATGAAGCTTTTTTCCGGGTGGCGCTCATAAAGCTCATGGTATTTCTCCCCGATGATATCGGCTCCGAACGCAACTTCCACTACAAGGGAAAATCCAAGTTTTCGAAGCATTCCAACAAATGTTTTGTAGTCAATATTATGAAATTCGGCAGGAAAACTTGGAGCAACAAGGGCAACTGTGCGGTATTTTGTTGAGCCCAGCAGGTGCAGTGCTGTTGAGGTGCAGTCAACAACTTCCTTTGCGTTTTGAGTACATACTCGGACGCAATTTCCGCATCCGATACAGCGATCGGTTATTACTTCAGCCTGTCCGTCATAAATGCGGATTGCCTTTGCGGGGCAGTTACGGACGCAAGTGTAACAGGTTTTACATTTATCCTTGATTGTCCGAACCAATTGAAGGCGATTTTTATCCATATCAATAACTCCAGGTAGCACATAGTAAATAAGGCAATCGACAAAAATTTGTCAATTCAGGACACGAACTACTTCATCACTGTCCGTTTGTAATAATCTGTATGTAAAAGTCTGTGACTCTCATGTCCCAGGGGTTTACCAAGGAATTCGGTATAAAGATTTTTGATACTTTCATTTTCATGACTGAACCGCACTGTTTCGTCACGATCTATTTTATAGAGAGACTGCATTCGGGAACGTACAGCATCAAGATCCGTCCCATAAGGTTGACCACCACCACCTATACAGCCTCCAGGGCAGCTCATTATTTCAACAAACTGAATATCACTGCGACCCAGAGCTATGTCATCAAGAATCTTCCGTGCATTGGCAAGTCCGCTCGCAACGGCAACCCCAATTTTTAATCCATCTATTTCAATATGAGCTTCTTTTACACCAGCCAGATCACGGACTTCGGGAATTACCGGTGTTTCTAGATTTTTTCCAGTAATTAACCAGTATGCGGTGCGCACGGCGGCTTCCATTACTCCACCAGTTGCACCGAAGAGTTTTCCGGCTGTAGAGCGCTGACCGAATGGATTATCGTTAAACTGCGGAACCAGCTCTGTCATGCGGATTCCTTTCATTCGGATCAACTCATAGAGTTCTCTTGTGGTGAGAACAGCATCGATATCTGGTGTCAGATCTCCCATTTCAGGCCGTGTTGCTTCAAATTTTTTAGCCGTGCAAGGCATAACCGCTACATTGTAGATGTTTTCACGCGGGATGTTATTTTTTTGAGCCCACCAAGTCTTTGTGACTGCTCCCAACATCTGCATGGGACTTTTACATGTGGAAAGGTTAGGCAGGAACTGAGGATAAAAGGTCTCCACAAATTTTACCCAGGCGGGAGAACAACTGGTCATCATGGGCAATTTCCCACTATTTTGTATTCGATGGACAAGCTCTGAAGCTTCTTCCATAATTGTAAGATCGGCGCTGAAACTCGTGTCAAATACCTGGTCAAAACCAATTTCGCGCAGAGCGGAAATCATTATACCCTGAACATCGGTGCCGGATGGAAGGTTAAACATTTCGCCTAATGTAACACTTACTGCTGGTGCATGTTGCACAGTTACTGTTTTTGAGGGATCATTTAAGGCTTGGAGAACTCTTTTTATATGCTTTTGTTCAACCAAAGCTCCTGTGGGACATGCGGTTATGCATTGTCCGCAGTTTACGCAACTTGAGATGTTCAATCCTTCGTTGAAGGCAGTTCCAACAACGCAATTTGAACCTCGCCCTATAAAATCAATTGCTCCAACACCCTGAATTTCTTCGCACACTCTTACGCAACGTCCGCAAAGGATGCATTTAGCCGGGTCTCTCATAAGGGCTGGACTGGAAACATCAATTTTGGGAATTTGAGGTTGTTTTTTATAACGTCTTTCTCTGACTCCCAGTTCCTCTGCAAGTCCAAGAAGTTCACATGTATCTCTTCTGGTGCAATACAGACAATCATCAGGATGGGTTCCTAAAAGAAGTTCAATTATTGTCTTTCTGGCTTCAATAAGGCGGTTGGAGTGGGTCTGGACTACCATGCCGTTTCTTACGGGATATGCACAGCTTGGAACAAGACCACGGATGCCCTCAATTTCAACTACACAAAGTCTGCATGCTCCGGTAGGAGTAAGTCCTTCCACATGACAGAGAGTAGGTACATGGAATCCTTCACGCCGGATAACGCTCAAAAGCATTTCATTTTCGGAAGCAGTAACTTTCTTGTTGTTTATAGTCAGTTCTATCATGAGTTACCCCTTATTTGACTTCAATTGCGTTAAAGCGGCAGCTTTCTACACAGGCACCGCATCGAATGCATTTTTCAGTTATTATGTAATGTGGACTTTTAACTGCGCCCTTGATGGCCTGTGTGGGACATTTGCGAGCGCAAAGTGTACAACCGGTGCATTTGTCTTCGATGATTGTGAAAGTAAGAAGATCCCTGCACACTCCAGACGGGCAACGTCGCTCATAAATGTGAGCTTCGTATTCATCTCTGAAATACTTGAGTGTGCTTAATACCGGGTTAGGTGCAGTTTGACCTAAACCGCAAAGAGAGGTGTCCTGAATTACCGCAGCGAGGCGTTCCATTGTAATAATTCCTTGAAATCTCTCTAATGCGCGCATGGAATCAGTATTTTCAGGTCGGGATGTGATGAGCTCAAGAATTTCCAGCATTCTTGCGGTTCCCTGTCTACAGGGGATACATTTTCCACAGCTTTCCCTCTGAATGAAATCCATGAAAAACTTGGCAACGTCTACCATACAAGCTGTTTCATCCATAATAACAAGTCCGCCACTTCCCATCATAGCGCCGACGGTTTTGAGGCTTTCGTAGTCAACTTCAATATCCATGTGCTGAGGGGGAATACATCCACCAGAAGGCCCTCCAATTTGGGCGGCTTTAAATGATTTGCCATCTGGAATACCTCCGCCGATATCGTTGATTATTTCACTTATTTTTGTGCCCATCTCAACTTCCACAAGACCTGTGCGGTTGACGTTTCCACTCAAAGCAAAAACTTTTGTACCTTTTGAGGAGGCTGTACCGGTTGCAGCAAACCAATCATGACCATTTAAAACGATAGAGGGCAGGTTTGCCAGGGTTTCAACATTATTTACAATGGAAGGTTTTCCGAAAAGACCACTCTGGGCTGGGAAAGGAGGTCTCGGTCGAGGCATACCTCGCTTGCCTTCAATTGAATGCATAAGGGCGGTTTCTTCACCACACACGAAAGCCCCAGCGCCCATTTTGATTTTAATCTTCAATGAGAATCCACTATCAAAAACATTCTCGCCAAGGATTCCAAGTTCTTCGCATTTTGCGATGGATTCTTTCAGTCTTTCAATTGCAAGGGGGTACTCTGCTCTTATGTAAACATAAGCTGTACTTGCGCCAATTCCGTATGCGGCAATAGCAAGTCCTTCAATCAATCTATAGGGATCACCTTCAATAAGGGCCCTGTCCATAAAGGCACCGGGATCACCTTCATCGGCGTTACAGATCATAAATTTTTTATCAGACGGTGTATTTAAAGCGAATTTCCATTTTGTCCCCGTGGGAAATCCTCCACCCCCTCGACCTCTTAAACCGCTTTTTTCAATTGAATCGCATAGATCTTTTCTGGTTATACTTTTTAAAGTTTTTTCGAGAGCTTTGAATCCCCCACCTATTATATATTCCTCAATGTTCACCGGATCATTCATTCCACAGTTCTGCAGTACCCAGCGTTTCTGCTTACGGAAAAAGGGATGATCGAAAAATAGAGATACACCCTCCCATTTTTCATCTGAGTCAGAAATATGTTGACCTACCAGACCAGGCAGTTGCACATTTCCTTCCATTACACCGCTAATGATTGGACCTACATCCTTCGGCATAACATTTCCAAAAGAAATCCTGGCTTTTCCCGGAAGTTTAATATCCATCAGGGGCTCCAGGGTACAAAGCCCGATACAACCGACATTTCTTATAATGGCTTCAATATTGTTTTCTTTTAAATATTCTTTCAGGGCGCCAAGAGTTTTTCCTGCTCCAGCCCCCAGACCACATGTTCCTAGTCCCATATAAATAACTGGCACACTGGTTTTTTTGAGCATGGAGGAAGCTATTTTTCCATCCCGGTGAGATTTGCAAGCATCATTTGTGTGACATAAAGGTCCTGAAGTAAGACAGGAAATGAAGTCAGGACATTTTTTTGATTCCGAGTGCCAGCACTTTTCACAGCATTTTTCAAAAAGAGAGGTCATTACTTTTCTTCCTTTCTCAGTTTGCTGACTATGGATGACATTTTCGCCGAAGTCACATTCGCGTGAAATTCATTATCCACAACAATGACCGGTGCAAGGCTACAGGCTCCAACGCATGCGACAACTTCAATACTGAACATTTTATCTCTGGTTGTTTCACCCGCTTTTACCGACATATCCGTTAAAAGAGAATCCAGAACGCGAGCGCTTCCTTTGACATGGCATGCAGTACCGCGACAAATTTGAATATAATGTTTACCAGGAGCATTAAACCGGAATTGGTTATAAAACGATGCTACGCCGTAGATTTTAGATACGGGAAGATTTAGTGCAGTGCCAATTTGGATTATGGCCTCTCGACTAATAAATCCTCTATGGCGTTGTTCTTCTTGTAAAATAGGTATCAGATTATCACGACTTTTATCATTGAAATTACTCAGTATTTCATTAAGGGTCATTTCACTATCCATTATTTTTTTCCTCCCGGTATTGCCTTGAGAAGAAGGCAACTTTTTCAAGAGACATGGTTACATCGATGTTCTCAACGTACACTTTTTCTGGAACTTTAAGCCTCACTGGTGCAAAGTTGAGGATTCCTGACACTCCGGACTTAACAAGTTTAAGAGCAACTTCCTGCGCAGACTCAGCGGGAACAGTAACCAGTGCAATATCTGGTTTCAGATCATGAAGTTTTTCCACCATTTCATTGATGTGGAAACATGGTGTTCCATTGATAAGTCTTCCGGTTTTATTCATATCTGAATCAAAGGCTGCAACAATGTCGTACATTGTTTTTTTAGGCATGAAGTATGCGATGAGAGCTCTTCCAAGGGATCCTGCACCGACAATTACTGCGACAAGATTTCCTTTGAAATCAAAAAACACATCAAGGGATTTTTTAAGTTCAGAAATATTATAACCGTGTTTAGGATTTCCTTCATATCCAGTGACCATAAGATCCCGGCGCACTTGGGCTGGAGTGCAATCTGCAAGGGCAGCAAGTTCACGGCTGTAAATATTCTGAACTCCCTGCCCCGAAAGACGGGACAGAACCATTCGGTAATGGCTGAGTCTTTCAATTGTTTTGCGGGACGCGTTCATTTGGGTTCTCCATCTTGCTGTTATTAATTTCACGCTGTGAAAAAATTAACAGCTAAGACTTGTATACCTTCTCACACAATTTTTGTCAACAGTAGTGGCACAAAAAATTGATTTTTTTTTCACAGTTAAGATTTGTGTCGTAATACACCGCTTC
Source organism: Myxococcota bacterium (assembly GCA_018821305.1). GTDB lineage: Bacteria > Myxococcota_A > Polyangia > HGW-17 > HGW-17 > JAHJMN01. The sequence continues at coordinate 26,186 of JAHJMN010000189.1, read as the reverse complement.
CTGAGTAATACGATTGTGACTCGGTTTAAAGAAATGCTTCAGGAATGAGCCTGTTTTCCTGTTACTGCTATTGATTTCCTGTTTATCTGAATTTTTTTAACAGGGACTCAGGCAGTCAGGAAAACAGGTTCAGGATCAGCGGTTAAACATTCAAAATCAATGCATAATTACAAATGGCAGGATGAAAACAAGTACTTTTCCCGTTTTGATCCTTTTACTCATGAAGCGGTCTAAGAATCAAAACAATCCTATTATTCCGAAAGTGGTGTATGCGATTTGCCTTGCGAATCATATAGATGTTGTGTAATTTTTAAAAGAATTTTAGCATTTGCTTCTCTTTATGAGAGTGGTATATCTGAAATCATGAACTTATAGATAAGTCCATTCATTAAAATGAGTCTGAACTACGAGTACATGGCTTTTTGAGGTTGTAAAATATGGTAGAAAAAGAAGTCTCAGTCAGTGTGAAGATCCTCAAAGATTTGCTGGATAGTAATTTTTTCAAAATGTTTAGTGAACCGGTGAGAACGAAAATACTTGTTTTTCTTCTCGAAAATGGCAAGTCCGATGTTGGTACAATTGCTTCTTTTCTTCCACAGGACCGCTCTGTTGTTTCACGTCATCTTTCAAAGATGCATAAGTCCGGTGTCCTAATCGCCAGCCGTCAGGACAGGCATCACTATTATTCGGTAAATTCTGATTTCATGATAAATACACTGCGAAATCTTGTTTTCAACACATCTATCTGTGCAGGAACTGATTGTAATTGTTGTAACCTGTGTCCCAACTATGAAACATGTCTGAAAAGGTCAAAACCGTAATCAGGATAAAATTCTGGTTTTTAGTCGGAATTTATTAATAAAAACATGAAATCTTTAGATACATATAAACCAAAAACAACTCAGAGTGTTGAGTCAATCAACCTGAAGTTCCATTTATTTTCTCCTGAGGAAATTTACAAATTTTTAGATGATGGGTTGCAAGTCTGTATTCTGGTGCGTCACTCACGCCGATTTCCTATCAAGCCTGGAAATTGGGGCAATGATGTTTTGTTGACTGATAAGGGACGCGATTATGCAAGTCAGCTCGGAGCTGTGTTCAAAGAACATCATTTTAAATCTTTTTTTTCATCTCCAGTCTCCCGGTGTATAGATACATGTTTAAATTATGCTCACGGTGCAGGTGTTGCGATTAAATGGGATGACATTGAAACAAAACAATTTCTTGGGTTGCCTGGAGCTTTTATTAAAGAAGAAGCATATTCAGAGATGAATCCGGATTTATTCTGGCAAAAATGTTTCAGGTTCATCGAATCGGGAGCTGAAGATGGTTTTAGACCAATCAAGGAGAATGCCATGGAGATTCTGGATCTTATAAGACACGCTTTTTCTGTTTCGCCTTCCCTCGTCTGCAGTCATGATTTTGTAATTGCAAGTCTTAAAAGATATCTTGGATTTTCTTCAAGTAAAATGCCGGATTATCTGGAAGGATTAGTATTTACAGGTGATAATGGTCTGATAAAAAATTGCGGAATTTTCCGCGGTCTTGACCACATTATTCAGACTCCAGGATATTAACTTCAATGTATAGAAATTTGCAAGCAAGTGATAAAAAACTATTCTGGACGTGGTGGCAATATATCTGAAAAAATCTCATCCATCATTCGATAAAATCTTATAAAATCGCGTGCAATATCAAGTGAGTTATATACTTCGTAACTTTTCTTAACCAAATGGAAATTATGAGATGTATCTTTTCGAGGATATAATTCAATATCCATATCTTCAGCGATTTCCTGCGCTTTCATCCAGATTCGATCAAGCATCCCTCTTGATGGTTCTTTATAAATAAATATTCCACATGTGCCGATGGATGCACTGAAGTAAACCTCTGCAAGAAAACTCTCAAGTCCACTTTTCTTTCCAAGGGAATTATCTAATGAAAGCCAAGATGAATGAGATGCACTAATTGTTGATGGATTCTGGAAAATTCTCATGGAATCATCGTGTCTGAGACTGTCAATTTCTTTACGAAGGTCTTTAATTACGGGGAAATTCTTCGAGTCACTGTAAAGCCATAGAGTTTCAACTGTATCACTGTGCCGTCTGTAAATATCATGAAAAGCTACGATCATATCATCATCACTGTCACATCCTCGACATTCTGCAACATGATCATGCATACGGCATATAGCTGGTCCGTATATATCGGTAATTACATTTATCTTATTATAAAAATCAGGGTCAAGAACTTCGGCATGTTCTCGCCTGAGATGCTCAATAAAGTCCGACAAAAGCATTCTAGCATGTTCTGATATTGTAGGATAATTAAGGAATTCAATTAGTTCGTCAACCATCCATGAATAATCGAGTACACGCGTTAAACGGGTTTCCCCGGGAAGTGTTCCAGAATTTGTTAAAAAAACTGGAAGAATCTGATATTCAATTTCACTTCGTTCAGTAGACCAGCGGCGATAAAGATCCAGAAGATACTCGCTGGATAGACTTTTTACTGATTTTACTCCACTGCCATGATATTTTCGCCAACTGTCTCTTGCTGTAACCATATTCTCAACATACACTGCGAAACTGTACGGTTCATTCCATATGCAGATATCAACACTGCGACCTTCATCTCCAAGAGGAAAGTCTGTAGCTATCATGGTTTCCCGGAGATCTGCTGAAAGAACATCCAGTTGGTCCCAATCAAGAATGTGTTTTTCAACGGATTCAAATGGAATTGGGCTTATTTCCGATTCTTCTGTTATTCCAACGGGGTTTGATGCAAGAGCTTTAGATAAAAACAGGCGTAAAAAGTTATCTTCAAGTCCATGATTTTCATGAGGATTGAGTAAATATGCCAGAAGCGAGCTATAGATACTGCGTCGATACTGCATTCGAAGAATAGAAAACATGTTTGGTTTACGCAGACGACGGTCAATTTCAAGAAATGAACGGTCTGCAAGCATGTTTCCAAGCATACTTGATAATTCATTGCGCTGTTTTTCGCTCATGGGGCTCCTTCTGTAACAGACTTCATGGGAATTACAGTGTTTGAAATCTGCATCACAATAAGAGTTGAATAATCAACTGAGAGAGCAGCCGCTTCTTCAAAAGAGACTGATGGGGAAATTCTGATGAACAGTGAGCTGCGGTAAAAATCCGGGATTGGTATATGAAGATATACCGCATGACCAAAATGATAGGAGTGCATTTTGGGGAAATCCAAATGATCTTCAAGTTTTGAACGGAACCGTTTTTCAAAACTCCAGAAATCATCAATTTTACTATCGGTATTTGTCGTATCAGGCCAGCGCATTACTGTACCGTCATTATGTGTTCTTACTTCAACAAATTCTAATCCTGGAATGGATAAAAAGTTAAATGACTTTACTTCAGCTAAAGTACGGGCCGACACCAGTTCTTCAAGAGTAAAAACGTGTTTGCTGGCACTTATTTTGAGTTGAGGATTGTCAATAAATTCAAGAGTTTCATCACCCAAAAGTGTCATTAAAGCGGAATTGATATGAATTCTTAAACATTCACGAAGTGTCCAGAAAGGAACAAGACCATATTCTTCCAATATGCCTACAAAATCTGATTTACCCTTTTTCTCCTGAAATACCGATTCTGCAAAAAGCAGATCTTCCTTACCAATTTGAGCTATTTCTACGAGAGCTTTGAAGAGATTATCTTTCTGTCCGGATCCTTCCGCCCAACTTATGTGACCGCCACTGAACAGAACCCGGCCAGTGTTTTCACCATTCTTTTGAAAGCTAAGTACTCCACTCCATGCTGTCTCTTCTAACTCTTTAATTTTCCAATATAAAACAGTTTCACCGTAACAGTTCATGGTATTTATAAAAACCTTTTTAATTCCTGTGCTATGGATTTACAGTGAAATTCCATGGTCTGACTGGATTCGGTAACTGCGCGACTGATTAAAAATAAAAATTGCATGAATCAACCAATAACACATGTAATCAATCAACTATGTTAAGCCGAAAGCGGTCTCGATATTTATTCCATAAGAGAATCCAGAGCTAATGTACAAAATAAATCAATTCTGGTATACCATATATCGAATTTTACGGAGTTCATAAATGAAAAAAGATCCCCGATTTTCAATAACCCCAGTGGGTGTTATTGTCTTAATTTGTGCTGTAATACTTTTTTCGGCGGGTTTTTTTTATTTAAATCATGGCCTGATAATTCTCGGTTCTTCCATTATACTCATGATCCTCATGAGTATAATTTTCGCTGTGATTACACTTAACTCGATTACTCCAGTTCGAAAGGTTCCACGGACTCTTGTATGTTACGACCCATGCCTTGTAGGTCTCGGGATTACAAATAATAGTTCATTCCTTAGTATGTACAGTCTCAAAATAAAGGACGTACATAACCAGATTTCCATTGATAAACCCTGTTACTTTTTTAAAGTTGCATCATTAGACACTCAGATCACATATTATCGTCATGCTTTTGTTCAGAGAGGAAGAATTCGTTTTGAAGGTGTATGGATATCAACGGTTTTCCCGTTTAATTTAGTAAAAATATCAAGATATTATGAATTGATGGAGGAGCATCTGGTATGGCCCGAAAAAGATAGAAGCGGATTAAAGATTAACTCCAGAGCAATATCTGCAGTTCAGGACCTTGATTTCAGTTTAAAACCTTTTCGTCCCGGTGACCATATGAAGTTTATACACTGGAGTGCCAGTTTTCGCTCTAATCGACTTATGACAAGACGCAGTTCGCGAAATCAGTTACAGCCTGTTTGGCTCAGAATAGATAACAGGATCATTCCTCATCCTCAGGGTGGATACATTAGAGCATTTGATAATTTTGAAAAAGTAATTTCCATAACAACTGGCCTGGCTCATGAGCTTTTAAGTCTCGGATATGAAGTAGGAATCATTACGAGAAGTTCTTACCTTACACCAGTGGCTGGAGAGAAGAACTATTATCGAATTCAAGTTTTTCTTTCAAAAATTGAATCAGGAGATGGGTTTTTTCCGAAAATGTCTCCGGACGATTTTATTATAAACATGGAATTATGATGCCATTTGAAACTGTTGAGCGCATTGCTACCTTTTTCTCAGTTTTTGCTTCTTTTCTCCTTGCGGGACAGAGGCTTGGTAGCCTTTTAAGTATTTTTTCGATTTTTCCCCTGCTTCTGATTTTTATTGATTTGAAGTATCTGAAATTACCTGCGATTTTGGTTATTGTTAGTCTGTTGGGTTACTTTATATCAAAAGATTTCAATGCATTTAATATACTCATCTCTATTCAATTGATGTTTGTTGTTATTTTTTCTTCACTTAGACGGGCTTTCAGGAATCAGTTTCTTATTTTACTTTTTTCATTCTGTGGCGCAGTTGTATTAATACCTTTGTACAGGCAGACTCTATATGTTGTTGCTCTTGAAAGTTTTTTCCTGTTCACACTTTTTGTAAATTCACACCTTCTTTTACTTCGCCATGACATCGAAAATCATCATATTATCAAGCACCGCATAGGTAGAGAAAGTCGAATGGTAGAGGTTGAAAGGCTCCTGAAAAGCCGCAAGGTCCTGGATCCTTGGCTGCGCAATTTTATTTTTGCAACTTCCGCGTTTCTGGTGGTGACAACACTTATTCTTTCTGCTTTTATGGTTCCTGTGGCTACTGCGGTAAAGAAAGTTTCATCCTGGACCGGCTTCAATGTACATGGAAACTTCAATCTTAACACATACGGAAAACTTAACCTTTCCAAGAAGTTACTGTTAGAAATAAAGTCATCAGAAGCTCTGAAAGGACGGCTGTATCTTGAGGGTGTTGTTCTGAGTCGATATGAAAAAGGAATTTGGTATCCAGTCAATTTAGAACAACCGCATAAAGGGCAAATTAAACAAAAGATAGTAAATAAAATAGAAGTGAAACAATATGAAGGTATTGAAGAAATCTTTGCACCAATAGACGGAACAATAGTCAATATTTACGGAAATGAGAGATTAATTCCATGGAACGGTCTAAAAGTAATACCTCCTCCATCTGAGTATACTATCGTTATTACAAATACTATCAGAAATGATCCTTTTTTTAAGTCAGTTTCAATCGATAATCAGGCCGTAAATAGAGTTGCTGGAAAATTAGAGAAAGAAATAATGAAGGGTGGTTTTGTTCTTGATGTTCTTAACAAATATTTTGAACATTTTGATTACTCGGATGATGTAGCTCCTTCGGCAGGGACTCAGGATCCTGTGGAATATTTCCTTGAGAAAACCAGAAAGGGACCTTGTGGCTTATATGCAAGCGCAGCAGTTCTCATTTTAAGACAACTTGGCTATAGAGCAGATTTGGTTCTGGGTTTTTCCCGTAATGGAAAGGATCAGAAGCACGTAAGGTTTACAGGGTTGGATGCTCACAGTTGGGTTCGAGTCTTCATTCCCGATAAGGGCTGGATTGTTTATGATCCAACGGTAAGCGCACGCATTTCAGCACGCCAAGTTCACCGGAATGAATCTATTGTTGCAAACCTGAAATATATTGCACTTGTAATTTTACTTTTAATTACCGGATTCTATATTTTTCACAGGTTTAACACTGGTCATGATCAAGAAAATCAATCCGATGCATTATCAACCATTCCTGCCCCTAGAAAAGCAAGCATAACAAGTTATGAAGCCTCAATGATTTTTCAAGAAATTGCTGGAAATGACATGTTCATGGATATTCCAAGAATGCCTGGAGAAAGTGCCGTAAACTATGCGAGGAGAGTAAGGAATGAAGGTCATCAGCATGCAGGTATTTTGATAACAGCGTCCAATCTGGCGAATGATATACTCTTCTCAACCATTGATGATGAATCCCGGCTATTGCTATTAAAGCATCTCAAGGAAATTCTAACAAATCTTGAAAATTGAGTTAGACATTTATCTTTAAATTAAGTCACTATCGTATTATTCCGAAAGCAGTAGAGAGAAGCAGGAAGAAGTAAATGTGAAAAAATATTTACTTTTTGTTCGAAGGTTGGAATACCGAAAGAAATTTTTAACTGGAAATCATACAAATCACAACCTATAATAACTATTGCTTATTTGTTTTTTCTTAATTGTTTAATTGTTTTTAGTGTGTTTACTTAATTAACTTAGCTTATGGAGGTCTTCCATGCTTCAACTTATTGATGAACTTGAAGGGGCCGATAATTTTAATTCTTCCCTGTCAGAAACCGAACCTCAGCAGGAACAAATCACTGAAATAACAGAAGAAAGCGATGAAAGTGAAGATTGGAGTTATTCCAATTGGGATAGGCTTTCTCAGTTATACTTCCGGGAGATGGGACGGTTTTCCACACTGAGTTCTGAAGAAGAATTCAGGATCGGGTATGAGATCAGATCTCTACGTGTGCAGATCTGGAAGGATGTTTTCCTTATTCCCGGGTTGCGAAGTCACATACTGGATGATTTCCAGTCCATTTCCCAGGATATTCCGCTTCCTCTTATGTCCTTTTTTGAAGAATTTAACACTCGGGGCGAGTGCAGTAGTGATATTTTGAATTCGGCTGCTACTTCTCTCGCTATTTCTGATCTGGATGAAATTCTTCTTGGTTGTTCGATTCACAGATTTGAAGATCTTGTTCGTCATATCCGGAATCTAAAACGACGAAACGGATCTCACAATCAAATCCTGGGAATCTTCGATCGCATGATGACTTCCTATCATGAACTTATAGAAAATAAACATATTTTTGTCAGAGCAAACCTGCGTTTAGTAATCAGTGTTGCCAGGAAATATCATCATGGGCACTTGAATCTAGTCGACCTGATTCAGGAAGGAAACATCGGGCTCATGAAGGCGGTTGATCGGTATGATCCCGATCGCGGATACAGGTTTTCAACCTACGCTGCCTGGTGGATTCGGCACAGTGTGTCGAGGGCAACTGCCGATAAGGGAAGGACAGTCAGGCTTCCAGTTCATTTTATCGAATCGTATCAGCAACTTGTAAAAGTGAAAAAAGATCTTCAATTAAAACTTGGCAGACCGGCAACTATTGATGAAATTGCATCAGAAATGGGTACTACAACAAGGAAAATAGACAAAATAGAGTGTTACCTTCAGGAAGGAACAATGAGCCTTGATCGAAAAGTAAATGGTGATGATTCACGCACTTTTCTTGAAATGCTTGAAGATCAGACTACTGAGGGGGGGCTTTGTGCGTCGGTTATTTCATCTCTGGAGCATAAGTTAAGTCTGGAAGCTATCGAAGAAGTTTTGACTCCAATGGAGCAGGACATTATTCGAAAGAGATATGGTCTTGAAGCATATGAAGCTGCTACATTGAAAGAGATTGGTGACGAGTACAATCTCTCCCGTGAGAGAATTCGCCAAATTCAAGAAAGTGCCATAAGAAAAATTCGCTCCTTCTTCTCCAGACATGGCATGCTTTGATAAAAAATCTACTTTCATTTTCTAAACCGCTTACATTTAAAATCGAATCTTGACTTTTATTTCTTCCGGATTAATTTGCAACCGGAGGTGTTTTATGCCTATTTATGAATACAGATGCGAAAATTGTAAAAAAACACATGAAATTCTGCAAGATATCACAGATGAACCAATCACTGAATGTCCCGCATGCCATGAGAATTCCATGAAAAAAATGATTTCCGTATCCAGTTTCAAACTGACAGGTACCGGTTGGTATGAAACTGATTTTAAAAATAAGACCACTTCCTCCAGTAAGTCTGCCTGAGAATAATCAAAGTGTGATCATTAATGGAAAAAAAAAAACGCTATTGGCCGTCTCTTCCCGAAAAAGCACTGGACTGGGAATTTACATCTATAATTTTCGGTAGACCCATTGCCGCTTTTATACTTTATCCCTTCAAATCTTTCCTCTCTCCTAATATCGTTACAATTATCAGTTTTATTTTAGCTCTGATTGGCACAGGTCTGCTTTTAACTGGATCAAATATTTATCTGATAAGTGTGCTCTTATTTTTATCCATGATTTTGGATGATGGTGATGGTTTACTCGCACGTTATCAAGGGAAAACAAGCTATTTCGGTAGTTATCTTGATAAGAGTGTTGATATAATACGTTTTTTCTTACTTTTTAATGTTCTTTCATGGATTGCATTTAAACAAAACGGGAATTTTTTTATTGCAGTATCCGGTTCTGTCGCAGCCTGTGGTCTACTTATTCAGGGGTATACTAAGTGGCTCACTTCACATATGGAAATGAAGAGGGGAGTTGGAGATCTTGTTGATAAGCCGTCTGAAGATGTTCCATGGGTTGGTGGGATATTGAAATCAATATTCTGGCCATTTGCTGAGTGTGATCTTACACTATGGATAATTGCACTTTTAATTGCAGGAAGAATAGATATTCTGGTTATTATTTTAGCTGTTTCACAATTTACGGCAGCGCTGATTAGTATTTTTCAGCGAGGTTTCCAATCGACAGGGTTTGATCGGAAATGACAGATCTGAAGTGGTATGTCATTGAACAACTTGCTCTTCCTCTGGTATATACTGAAGAAGATATACGAAGAGAAATCAGACACAAGACTGGTTTGGGAAGAGATGAAATTATAGATGTAGTTGTAGAAAAAATAAGTATTGATGCCAGGAAAAAGCCCCGCAAGATACTGACTTGCAGATTTCTTACAGGTCGTCAGCCTGATAAAGGTATCTTGTGGGAAGAACCGCTGGAACTGGTTATTCCTGACTTATCAAATTCAAAATACTGTAATCGAATTGGAATCATTGGGGCGGGTCCTGCAGGTCTTTCATGCGCCTGGCTTTTATCAAAAGCTGGCTTAAATCCTGTAATAATTGAATCTGGTTCCATGGCTCATGAGCGGAGTATTGCGAGAAAAAAGTTTATGGAATCAGGTGTTTATACTCATGAAGGCTCATTGTTATGGGGAGAAGGAGGAGCAGGAACATTTTCTGATGGAAAACTTACGACAAGAAGAAATGAACCTCTGTGGTGGAATACATTCAAACTTATGCTTCTTGAAGCTGGCGTCCCCGGGGAAGTGTTAATACAGTCTCATCCTCATCTTGGTACCGATGTCCTTTTAAAAATCCTTCCTGTTTTGCGAAATCAGATCACAAATGCGGGGGGTAAATTTATTTTCAACCAGGATCTTAATAGGATCCAGATGCAAAGCGATGAAATAGTTTGTAATTTTGAATCAGGGGATTTGTCATTTTTAAAGTTAATAGTTGCTACAGGTGGAAATAATACGAACATTCCTCTGATGCTCGAAAATATCGGTGTAACCGTGAATTCAAGAAGTTTACAGATTGGCCTTAGAATGGAGCATAAATCCAGTTTGATTGACAAGGCACGATATGGACAAACTGATGTTAAGTATCTTGGTCATGCGGAATATAACTTTTCTGATTCCGATGGTAAAATCAGAACATTCTGCATGTGTCCTGGTGGGGAAGTCGTATGCGCCAGTGGATACAAAGGCCATCTGACAGTAAATGGAATGAGTTATTCCCAGAGAAATGGAATATTTTCAAACTCTGCGCTAATTACTTCACTTGATGGGTTTTCATGGAAAGAAAGCCTCAATATTATCAGTAGGATTGAAGAGGAGTGTTTTAAAGCAGGTGGAAACGATTATGGAGCTCCTTTTCAAACCATAAGAGATTTTCTTGATGATAGGCTTAGTATGCCCACTGACAGCAGTTATTTACGAAGTCTACGTCCAGCAATTATTGGGAAGCTATTTCCCGGAGATTATACAGATAGGCTTAAAAGAACCCTTTCGAAGCTTTCCCGGTTTCTCCCGGGAATTTCTGATGGTACTCTCATTGCTCCTGAGTCGCGCGTAACTCCCCCCTGGCAGTATTCAAGGAACAAAGACGGTACAGTGCTTAAGGATATATATGCAATTGGGGAAGGGAGCGGGCATTCCAGTGGGATATCAACATCCGCCATGGATGGTTTGAAAGTGGCCGCAGGCATTGTAGGTCTGGTATAATAATTTATTCAGGTTTTGCAAAGACTGAAGACATAGGAATATAGGGGGGAACATATACGGAGACTTCACTTCCAGCATCAAGTTCATAGTCTCCGCCTTCAAGAACACAGTAAGAGTTTGAATTGATAGTTGAAAATATATCAGCACTCCCTTTATCGAGAAGTGGTTTGAATAAGACTTTGTTATCAAAGGATAATATCCCGGAAAGAAATGAAGTTCTATTTCCAGAAACTGAAATTGGTGATTCTAATATGGCTTTAATATTTGAAGTGTGAACAGGAAGGCCCATCATTTTCTGTATTGCTGGACATATATAGCGATCTGTGCACATTTTCACCGCGGCAGGGTTTCCGGGAAGACCAAAAAAGAGTGTCTTATTAAGTTTTCCGAAATACATGGGGCGTCCGGGTTTCTGAGTTATCCTGTGGAAAATCTTTCGGACCCCGGCATTTTCAAGGATCTTTGGAACAATATCGTATTTACCCATGCTCACGGCGCCGGAAATTATTACAACATCTGCTTCAATTGAATCGAGGAGAGTATCATAATCTCTCGGATTATCTCGGCAATAGTGAACCGATACATCTTTTATGCCCATCATCTCAAGAGTAGACGTTATCAGAACCGAATTTGAGTCTCTGATTTCCCATTGGGACGGAGTTTTTCCATATTTTACAATTTCGTCCCCAGTTATTATAACAGCAATTACTGGCCTTCTGATTGATTTAAGTTGGGTGATGCCGCAGGAGGCTGCTACTGCTGCTGTTTGTGGTGTAAGAACACTCCCTTTTTCTATAAGTATCTGATTATCTATAATAATGGAGGAAGATTTTTCAATATTCTGACCAGGAATAATGATTGCCGGCAAACTTACAGTGTGGTCAGGGTTAATTGTACAATCCTCTATTTTAACTACGGCCTCACATCCATCAGGGCAGGGTGCTCCTGTGTAAATTGAGAGAGCAGAGTCAGAATTAAGGAGCTCAGGCTTTTTCCCAGGTGCACATTCTCCGATTATTGGAATAGTATGCCCTGCATTTCTAACGTATACAGCAAAACCGTCTCGCAGACTTTTATTGAATGCAGGATAGGGGCGATCTGCTTTAATTTCGGTTTCAAGGCACAATCCGATTGCTTTGTTCAATTGGTAATATGTTGGCGGAAGCACTTCAGTCTCATTTAGTACAAGTTGCAGGGCATTTGCAGGTGTAATCATGATGCTTCTCCCGTTTCTGATAAAGTTTCCTTATTGTTATCATTTTTATTTCTGGAACCAATAAACGTGCAGTATCCAAGGTAAACTAAGCCAATAAAGTTAAATAAAAGCCTTCGGAGTCTTCGAATAAACTCCTGCATAAAACCGAAAACCGGGTCAAAACCAATGATCCTGTAAAGTCCCATGCTTCCTGCTTCCGTGACCCCCATTTCAACAGGGGAAAAGGACACAATCGTCTGTAGAAGGGCACTGCCAGCGAAAAGAAAAACACTGGTTATTGGATGAATTTCCATTCCAAGAATCTTAAGCACATACCATATTTCAAAGCATACACTGAGGTGAGCGATAAGAAGTAGAAAACCACTTAGAAATAAACGACCACGATACTCGGTACCAAAATCCGTAAATGCCTCATCTATTTTTTTTGAAAAATCAACAACTTTACCTGAATCGATTCGTCTGATGATGGGAAGTTTGTGAATTAGATTGGCCGTTTTTTCGACACCATAGTACCTTATTAAAATATAGAAAAGTGGAAGATGTATGGACGTTGCAAGTCCCGCAATAAGAAAACCCCAGGCAAGTCGGGTTCCGATGGGTTGTGGATCTGCTTCAAACGGGCCGAATATGAGATATAGTATGGGACCGGCAATGAGAACGATTTTTTTTGTAACGGAATATATAAAATTCCATAAAAGAAGACTGGAAACACTTTCAGGGCCACCAATATCATCTTTAATAAGATTTCCTTTGACAAATTCCCCCCCATCGCCACTGGGAGTCAGAGCATTAATAGCTGTTCCACTGTTTGCCACCATTACAATCTTGAAAAATGATACTGGATGCCGGATTAGAAGACGCCACGAAACCGTATCCCCAACCATGGTTATAAAATAAATAGGAAACAACCATAAAAAGCTCCATCCAAATGTTTTCAGATGATCTTTTGTCTGAGTTAAGCCGATTCGGTAGATCAGGGAAATAATTATAGCTGTTCCAACTGAGAAGACAACAAAGTTGAACAGTTGAGATTTGTTCAGTTTCATCAGATTAAAATAAACTCCTCTTCCTCTTCATTTTCGATTTCTTCAAGTAAGGATTTTGTTTCTGCAATGCGATTTAATGAAAGCATTTCGAAATATGTTTTAAGTTCTGGAACACTTTGTATTAATCTTGTGAAATAATGTCTTGCTAAAAATAGTAATGTGGTTCTTCTAGCGGCAACACAGCTTGCGGAAGTGGGATTTTCCGTAATAAGACTTATTTCTCCGAAGCTCTCAGTAGCGCCAAGTGTGGCAACTTTAACTTCATTCTGACCGTGGAGATCTTTAATAATATCAACTTCTCCGCTAAGTACGAGGTATAAACCAGTTCCTTCATCACCTTCTCTAAGTATAACAGTGTCGGTGTCTACAACATAAGCTTGAAAATGTCGGAGCAAATCTTTACGCTGCTTACGTGAAAATGGTTTAAAAAATGCTGAGTTATTCATAAGATTTGTAATGAGTCGATCCCTTGTGAATTTATCAAGAGCTTTGGCTACAATAGGCAGCTCTCCGGCCATTTCAGAAAGGTTGGATGCATGAAATTCAATGACCTCGGCAAATCCTGTTGAAGCAACAGATGCACTGCGCGGTGCCAGTTGAACCAGAGCCATTTCTCCAAAAATTGCACCATCATGCAGACTGGCTAGATGCGACTGCCGGCCATATGTGTCGGATTTAAATACATCAAGAGAACCAAGGGCACAAATGAAGAAGGAATTTCCTGGTTCGCCTTCACGAATTACAAAGTCCCCTTTTTTCAAGCGGTTTAGGCGATAACCTTTAGTAATAGTAAGGAAACTGTTTGTATCAAGATCACTCAAAAGTGGCATTGGAAGCAATTTCTCTGGAAGTTCAGACCATGAAGTCCGATCGGCGCTGAATGTAACTATATTATTAAGTATATCTTCATCAGTGTTTGGAAGATCTTCGGGACCATCTACAGCAGAATCAGAAGGTAAGGGTGCGGTTCTTGTTCCGTATTCACTTATGACATTACTTTCGGAAGAGTAAAAATCTGCAATTTGTTCAATGGCCGGTTGGACATCAAAGCCAAGATCTCTAAGCATGGCGGTAAAAGAAAAAGCGCATGCTCCATGACCCGAGACAACAGCAAGTTCAGCACTGCTTGTAAGAAACGGGGCCAGTAAATCTTTTCTTCCTGTGGAAATAAGCAAATCAGTTATGATAAAACGGACTTCCATATCCATGGGATCTGCCTTCATGAGAGAAAGGGCTCCAAGTATTGCTTCTCTTGTAGACTTGGTAGAAATGCGTGATCTTGTGTACTCTTTGAGACTTCCGAATGTTACTTTCATGACCTCTTCTCCTCAAGTAGATAGTTCGTGTCCTGTAATTCGCTTCGCGAAGGATTTTATTAAAAATCCTAACAGGCCACTAGTAATAAATTCAACACCTTGCGGTTACTGTCCTGAGCAAAAAATCGGCGAAAAATTTGATTTTCGGTATTACAGGACAGTAACTAGTTCCTGTCCTGTAATTCGCTTCGCGAAGGATTTTATTAAAAATTCTATCCGGCCACTACTAATATTTTCAGCACCTTGCGGTGTCTATCTGGCCTTTAAAGAAAGTTGAAAACCTCGTTTTTGTCGAAATTCCGTATAGACACTAATTCATTGCAGTGATCGAATCCGGAATAATTGCACTAAGGATTCTTTTTCTCCTGAACCTTGTGCGCGCAGCGATATAACTCCCTTTAGTAAGCTCCATGGCCCATGGCAAATGCGTTCTCAGCATGATCAGCGTCTCAAATGTGTCACGGTTTATGGAGAACCGTCTTCCTGATATATCATAAATTTCAATATCTGAAATCCCCAGAACTCCATAGTTTGCACAATAACCAACGATCCACACAGGGTCTATTATTCCATCTCTCCAACTCAGGGTTTTTTCCTTATTTAAATACAAATAATTACCTGTGCCCTGCATGATTTTTGAACCGATGGAGCCATATGGCAACTCAGGATATTTCCTGAACTTAATAGTTTCTTTCCATTTTTCAAGTGTTTCGTTTGTGATGGTTTCCGGTGGATAATTCATACAGTCAGAAAACATTTCAGATGAATTTTGATGCAGAATTATTGAAATGCGGACAAGATCTTCTTGTGGGAGACGATTTTTTAAATATTTCAAATATGATGGAATCAATTCCCTCATAAGAAGAAAATCCTGATTTACCCTGTCAAGGAAGTATAACTTCCCAAGATCGTCTGAACTTATTTTTCCTGAAGTAGATAAAATTTCCGATGCCTTTTCATCAAAACCATATTGTAAATAAAAACGAAGCAACTCTTCATTTTTAGCACTGCTAATATTTTTCGGAGAGATCCATTGAAGTAGTAACTCATTAATAAAATTAAATTTTACAGGATCCAGGTTTACTAAAAATTCAAGTATTTCGTTAGAATTAATGCGATTAAGGTCGATCTGAACCTGCTGGTTTTTGCTTCGAAGAAGAAGAGCAGAACCTCCGGGTACATATTTTACAAACCCGCCATCAATATCGGAAATAGAAATGGAAATACCAGCACTTAGTAATCGGCGGTAAGTTATTTTTTCTTCAGTGAGAGTCAAAACCGTAGTGTTAAGCAAATACCGGAGAATAAAGAGGAAAGCGATTGAAATTGCCAACACCGAAACAGGAAAAATAAAGGAAAAATCAAGAATTGGATTGATTGAACGAGATTTAATAATTTGGGCTGCAGCGAAACCTATAATCAGGCTTAAAATAGCTCCTGAAGCGGTTCCGAAAGCAATTATTTTAAGAAACCTTTTTTTTCTGGCATTTAAAACTGCCCCAGGATGTAACTTTGAAGACAAAGATATCATTAAAAATTCCAGTCTAGTAGAATCGTCAGTGCAAATACTTTTTCTCCAGTTCCAAACAGTTTTCGATATTTATGGAGCCTGCGGATAGAAGGAGTTGGAAGTTCGCCCATAAAATAGGAAGGGATTGAGGCATCAGGATCAAACATTTCAGTAAATGCTTCAAACCACGGTTTTGGTCGCGGGTAACTTACAGCAGGATCATCTGCCTTTAATCCTCCAAGATTCCTGGCTTTTTCTACTGCATCATAGAGTGAGCCGAATTCGTCAACTAATCCGGCTTTCTTAGCATCCGACCCTGACCATATTCGACCTTGCGCAATTTCTTCAAGATTGTTTATTTTTCGACGTTTAAGGATTCTTTTCTTAAAAAGTTCATATACATCCCGCATAGTTGCTCCAACACTTTCCCTTTCAGAGGGGGAGAAGGCGGACCAGGGGCTGTTCAGAGAAGAATTTTTCCCTTTTGAAACATTTTCTATTTTAACTTTTAACTTCTCTGCGGCTCCCCCCATAACAATTTTCCCACCGACAACACCGATTGAACCTGTCAATGTAAAAGGAGTTGCATAGATATAACGACCTGCACTGGCAATATAATAACCACCACTTGCAGCCATGTTTCCCATGGAAATTATAAGGGGCTTTTCATTATTTAATTTATCAAGAGCGCTCCAAATTATGTCTGAAGCAAGGGCACTGCCACCGGGTGAATTTATTCGAAGGACAACAGCTTTAACATTCTTGTCCTTTCTAAGTTTTTCAACGGTTTTAACAAGAGTAGAGGATGTAACAGAATTTTCCGTATCCAGAAAGTCACTTGCTTTTTTAGAGCCCCAGGAAATTTCCCCTTCAGCAACAATAAAGGCAAC
Organism: Myxococcota bacterium; assembly: GCA_018821305.1. GTDB lineage: Bacteria > Myxococcota_A > Polyangia > HGW-17 > HGW-17 > JAHJMN01. The sequence goes on along the minus strand of JAHJMN010000189.1, from coordinate 9,222 downwards.
ATGAGGCTTATTGACAGTGTTTTTTGCACTTCCAGGGTTTAGAAGTTCCATTAGACCAGGTTGCTTTTTCTTTTCTTTCTTTATTACTTTTATCTTATATCCCGCAAGAAATTTTTCTTCGTAGTCTTCCCAGGTGGAAACAGCATCAATGAGACCGGCTTTGAAAGTTTTTTCTGCGGTCAGGGGAGCAGCATCGACAAGTTTTGAAACCTCCGAGTCAACGCATTTTTTTCCAATCCGGCATTTCTCTGATATCAGACTTGTGTAAATTGATGAAACTAATTGTTCAAGACTTTGTCTCAATTCCGGGGACATTGAATTCCTGGTGAGATTTTCCGCAGCTCCTTTAAATTTGCCAACCTGTAAAAAATCTGCTTTAAGTCCGAAAGATGCGAGAAAATCAGCAAGAAAAAGACTCTGCATACTCATTCCAGCAAAGGAAAAATTACCTGCAGGACTCATAGCAATGTGCTCTCCAGCACTGGAAAGGAGAAAGTTTCTTCCGTCCATGTGATCAAGGTAGATCCAAGCCTTAATTTTTTTCTCGCTGGTTAATTTTTTAATGAAATTTCTTAATTCCCATACTGTGGAAAGAGAAGCGCTGTAATCTTCAAGTTTTACTACCAGAAGGGCAGGGTCCTCTTTGTTTACAGCCTTTCTAATATCACGGAAAAGACTTGATAGCACTGTGTTTTTCATTGCAAAAGGGGAGGGACTTTTTGAATCGGAAATTGTTCCGGAAAGTTTCAAAATCAAAGCTTTATTCCCTGCCTTTGCGGGCTTACTGGTAGAAGATGTACTTGCAATTTTTCCAGTATTGTCTTTTTCCTGCTCAGTTCTATTTTCCTTACGGTTTTTACCGCTACAGGAGAATAAAAAAACGGCTGATAAAATTAAAAATTTGTAATTCATAAGATTTCTCCTGGTTACGGTTTCATTTCCGCATCGGGCTTTGCAGTTGGTTTCATTTCGGGTTCCGGCTTCATCTCCGGTTTTGCAGAGTCAGGTTTCATTTCGGGTTCCGGCTTCATCTCCGGTTTTACAGAGTCAGGTTTCATTTCCGGCTCAGGTTTCATTTCCGGCTCAGGTTTCATAACCGGTTCAGGCTTAACTTCCGGAGCCATTTCAAGAATAATTGTAGAACTTGTATCCCCAGTTTCTTTTTCCAGTGTAAGAATCTGAGCTTTTACTCGGGTAGCGAAATGACTTCCGGAGTGGTTTTTTATAAAAATTCTATATTCGGTGAGGGCTTCTTTTTTGCGGCCGACTTGATTCAATGCTTCCGCAAGACCATATCTTGAACGGCCATAATGGGATACCAGAGCGAGAGCTTTTTTAAAGTTAGAAATTGCCCCGGTTGGATTACCAAGATCCATATCGCACCATGCAGCACCGTTAAAAGCGTCAGCGCTGGTGGGATCCTTAGAGGCAGCTTTTAAGTAAAGTTTTTTGGCTTTCTTCTTATTCCCAACCTTATAAAATTGTTCGGCTTTTGTAAAATATGAATCAAAATCACCTGAGCTCAAATCATCTTTACTATCGCCATCTTTCTTACCGTGTTTTTCCGGTTTGACATCGGGAAGCATGGAATCAGGACCAGTTTTAGCAGGATTAGTCGGATTAGATTTGGAAAGTAAGACTCCACGGTTGCATGCTCTCAGATTACGAGGGTATCGATCACAGATGCCATCAAAAATAATTTTTGCTTTGTCCGGAGCTTCCAGATCTTCGAAGCGTAAAGCAATTGAGTATTGGAGATACACAACATCAGTTCTTCTTGTTTTTTCAAAATTTTTAACAGCATCCTGAAGAGTCTTCATAAACGGATCCGTAAGTTCCTCCTTTTTCTTCATTATAAAGTCAGCAAAAATCACAGGAGGAGCAGAAGGAAATGAACTGAAAGCTTTTTTCAGGTTTGACGTCCAGTCTTTTTTAAGAATAAAAGCAGAAATTGCCGCAGCGGCGAATCCGTAATCGGTTTCGGGCTTGTTTTTTATCAAATTTACGGAATTCCGGGCATGTTTCGTTCTTGCCTTTTTTAAAGCATTTACTCTTTTTTCATTAAGACCCTTCTCTTTTTCCAGTAGATGAATGTCCTCGAGCAGATACCAGGACCACAGTGCTTCAATGAAAGAAGCCAGCTCCATACACCGGGGTAATGTGCATGGTTTCAGCATATCAAGGGCTGCCTGAAAATCGGATTCTGTACCCGATTCCATTCGGTTTTTTGCATTTTCATAGGCCGTTTCCATTTTTTTTGCTGGGTCTGTTACGGTAATATCTTTTAGGGAGTCATTCGATTTGCTACGAGATTTATTGAAAGGGGAAGGGACAATTCCCATGTACATCAAAATCCCACCGGAGACTCCGGCAATCAGTATAAAAACAGCTATAATCCAAGCAATCTTTGATGAGCCAGAAGACTCTTCCTTCTTTTTTATCTCATTTTTAGTGATCTTTTCGTTCACTTCAGGTGAAAATTCTGGCTCATCATCATTTATACTCACTGCGCCCAAGTGGTGATCTGTTTCTTCAACTCTCATAGCTTGATTAGAGATACTGAAGGCATCGCTTTTACTGCTACTTTTTCTACGAAGTGTACGGAAAACCTCCTCCAGTTGAGGGAGATCTTTTAAAGCAGCCCAACTATCTCCGGTGCTTGAAATCTCATCAAGTTCCCCGACTATACCTTCCAGGATCCATTCGTGTAAAGTTTCAAGTTCATGAAATTTAAGGATCTGCCCATCTTCCTGACGAATCATAAATGTTTTTTCATGTTCGAGTTGTGGTTGTCCTGTAGGTTCGTCCTCTTCGTTACCTGATTGAATTCCATTTCTTGATATAAAAAATATGTTCTGACAGACTTCGCACTTTACGCGAATGCCTTCCGGTGCAATGTCTTCGTCTTCAAATTCATATTCAGTTCCGCATTGATCACAACTGATATCCATGAGGTTACTCCCGTAATATTCACATGCCTGAATAAAGGCATAAAAAGTTACTCAAATCTCTTCAGTTTTTGAGAACGCACTAAACTCCCGAAGAATTTTATTGAAAATCCTAACAGGCCACTATCAATATTTTCAACACCTTGCGGTCACTGTCTAAAACGCATTTCCGAAGGAAATCGTCAAAGACGACAACTGTTTTCTGCGAAAACAGTGAGAGTCCCGAGGAAAAAACTGACGAAAAAAAAACCGTATTTCAGGACAGTAACTAGCCAAGCAAAGTGCGAATGGACACTACTTGAAGTAGGTACCATAATCATCAAGGTAGTATTTCAAAATTACCGGATGATCAAGTGTTGAGATTGTAACATCCATTTCAACTAAATCCTTCGGAAAAACTGAAAGATATTTCATTATTTCATTAGAAAGATAGCGCGTTTTTACTCCAAGTTTAACTTTTCCCGGATCAAAATTGAATTTTGTACCCAGAGCAAAACCCCACTCACCAAAAGACGGAACCTGAGCACGGAAAGGAGACACTTTAAGACCAGCCCCTCTCATTGTTTTAATTATGCACCAAAAGCTTTTCTTGTTAAAGTAAGGACTTGTCGCCTGAACAGAAATGGCTCCGTCTGCGGCAAGGTGGTGTTTTAGACCCTCATAAAATTGCCTGGAATAAAGTTTAACAAGGTTTTCACTTGAAGGATCTGGAAGATCCACAATAATAATATTATACTTATCCTTAAGATTTCTGACGAACAGCCAGGCATCAGTTGCATGATAGTGAAGTCTTTGATCTTTAAGAGAATTTTCATTCAGTTTTGAAATGTGTGAATTTGTTTTAGCAAGTTTAACAACTTCGGGATCAAGATCTACAAGATCCACATGTTTTACATCTTTATACCGAAAAACCTCTCTAGCTGCAAGTCCGTCCCCACCCCCGAGAATAAGTACTCGTTCCCTGCTTGGTACTCCAGACATTGCGGGATGTACTAGAGCCTCATGATAACGGTATTCATCTAAAGAACTGAACTGGATGTTTCCATTGAGGAAAAGTCGAAGGTCATTTTGCCAGCGAGTGAGAACAATTTTTTGATATGAGCTTTGTTTTGAATAAATGATTTCATCTGCATATATACGATTATCTGCGGCAGCCATGAATTCTCTTCCCCCAATGGCTAAGACCAATAAAACAAAGCATGTTATTAAAAATGCTGGGATTATCTTTCGGAACCAGGAAGCTCGGCGAAATGTAAAGAGAATTATCCCTGCCAGTATTGTGTTTAAAAGACCAAACATCACTGATGTATACCAGAGTCCAAGGGTTGGAAGTAGTATAAGTGGGAACATCACTGTGGTAATTAAAGCGCCAAGGTAGTCCAGACTGAGAACATTACTGATATTCAGTTTTAAAGGGGATGACTTGGCAAGAACTCTTGTTACCAGCGGAATCTCCAGTCCTGTCAATGAGCCAATAATTATAAGGAGAGCGTAGAAAGCCACAGAAAAAGACGAAGAATATGCATACAATAAATATAAAACCGGATGTGATATTCCTCCTAATAATCCAATCAGTAATTCCGATGATATAAAGACTTGAAGTGCTTGAGATGAAGGAACTTTTCTGCTGAGGTAGCTCCCCAATCCCATCGATGAAAGGAAGATTCCGATGGTAAAAGCAAACTGCTTTACACCATCACCAGCGATAAACGCCCCTGTAGCACCTATCAGCAGTTCATAGGCAAGACCGCATATGGAAGTGATGAAAACAGCCACCAGCAAAAGCAGTGTTTCCCCTCTTTCCAGTTGGACAGGAATCATTGATTTTCCGTCAGATGTGGTCATCAGGCCTCTTTATTCTTGTCACTGTCGGATTTATCAACTTTCTCATTTTTTCCTTCTTTACCATCTTTTACTGCACTTTTAAAGTTCTTTATGGAACGCCCAAGTGCGTCTCCAAGTTTCGGAAGTTTAGTTGCTCCAAAAATCACGACAAGAATAATCAGAATCAGGATGAGTTCTGTGGTGCCTATCATAATAAAACCTTTCATAAATTCCCTGATGTGCCAGATTTTCCGGTTGGGTATCAGGAAATAAATTAATATTGTGACGCAATATGCAGATATGGGTCAGTGGATACAATCAGGGCGTTGTTATTTTTAACGGCCTCAAAAGAATCTAAAAAAAGCCCATCATCAGTTGAAATCAATAACACATTGTCATGAACGTATACAGCAAAATTAAGCGGAACAGCCGTAAGCGTTGATTCAAAGGTCAAAGTATTTAAAATTGCTCCCCCAGGAACTGAACTGAACATTATACTCTGGTAAATCAGAATATTTTCCTCATCAATGGGGGTTGAAAAAATTAAGTTTGTTTCGAGATGAGGAAGTGAGATCTCTCTGGAAAGAATTCCAGTATTATCACCGTGAAAAATCAGCCAATCAAAAATATTTGAATTCCCGGATACAAAACCATGGATGGGGTAAAAAGAACCAAAGTGGTTCATTGACATTGAAAAAGGAATTATTCGATTGGAAACATCAGCATTCTCGGCAACAATTGTCGGAGGTGAGTTGGACAGATCAACAAAGTTTATATTATTAAAAACAACTTCGTCTTGAATTCCGATGCAATTTACGAAAAACCCACTTCTGTCCGGAAGAGGAATATGACCAGCGGGCACTGAAACACCTGTTGATTCACAAAGAAGAAAGTCGTCAGGATTTTCTACAGGACCATAGAATATTTTTCCATTTTCAGTAAATGTTGAATATCTCCCAGACGTATCTCCAATGAAAATTGAATCACCGGTGGAAAAAAGCCATGGCGGATATGATAAAGAAACCATCGGGATAGAAATAGTGGAAAGATTTTTTTCCTTTGTTTTCTCATTATAAAAAAGTCTGTTAATAGTCCATTGTTCATTTGTAAGGGCAGCATAAACAAATGTAGAAATACCAGGTTCATTTCCCGGGTTATATGTGATGGAGTCAATACCTCCTGAAGCGGATATCCTTTGTATTTCTGAACAGTTAACCGCATCATAAATAATAGTTTCCACTCCTGATGGTGTATGTTCAACAAATGGATCCATGAATCCCGGAGATGGTTCAAATACAGAACTGGAAACGATAAGAAACCTACCATTTTTACTGAAAACCGATCTGATTTTTTCTGGTTCAATGGAAGGTCCATCAAAGGAACAGAAAGGAGCAGGGACAATATTATTGAGTTCTTTTCTGAAGATATTAATTTCTCTATTAAATTTAACGCCAGCAAAAAGAGGTGAATACTCAAAATATGTTCTTGAAATCACAGCGCCTGAATCATCTGAAAAAACTATACTGACAGACTCGATACCTGGTGATAACACTGGAAATTCAACTTCAACTGTATCGGAAGAATTATGCTGAGAAGAGAAAAGAATATTGTTTTTATTATCTATTACAGAGAATTCAATAAAATCAGTATCAGATGGTAAATTCGGTAGAGAAATAATTTCCCCGGATATTACTGAGCACCCTTTTGTTTCTTTTAATATTTCCATGCCAATATGGTCGCAGGTGACAGTTTCACCATCTTCAGAAAGATTATATATAGTCCATGCTGTGCAGGAACTTAACAAGAATTGAATTGAAATTAATATGTAAATAAGGAATTTCGTAAAAGACATAAAAACGGCAGGACGCATCATAAGTTCCTGTAAGTAGTTCGTGTCCGGAAATTCGCTTCGCGAAGAATTTTATTAAAAATTCTATCCGGTCACTAGTGATATTTTCAACTTGCGAAATCTATCTGGCCTTAAAAATTGATGAAAACATCATTTTTTCAAACCTTTAAAGATCAGAGCAGTTCCAGTGCAATAACAGTAATATTATCTTTACCGCCTCTTGAATTTGCAAGTTCGATAAATCTTCCTGGAACCGTCGGAAGATCGTGTTTTAAAATTTCGCCAATTTCATCAAGATTTCTAAAGTACCCATGGAGCCCATCGCTGCACAAAATGTATCGATCAGATGGTTCAACTGTAAAATTAAATGTATCTACCTCAACATAATCGAGTTGACCAACGGCCCGTGTAATAACATTACTTTTCTTTTTAGAATTTGCTGCTTGAGAGGGTGAAATAAGACCATGTTTTAATTGATAGTTAAGCAAAGTGTGGTCTTCAGTAAGTTGTTCAACCATCCCGTTTCTGAATCTGTAGATGCGAGAATCTCCAACTTGGCCCACAAAAAGCATGTTATCAACAAACAGGGCAACACTCATCGTTGTTGCCATTCGGGAACCGGGTTCGAGTTGTTGAGCAAGGCCGAAAACCAGATAGCAACTTGACTGAACTCCACTTTCGAGCATTCTTCTTATGTTATAAATGTAATTCTGCGTTGGGTTTTCTCGATATTTTTCCAACATGCCCTTGTGGCGAAGAATCCAGCATTGCATATTTTCTACTGCTTCAAGACTTGCAACTTCGCCCCGGTCCTGACCCCCAACTCCATCTGCTACGATGTAAAGACCAAGAGTATCATCAGCATAAAAGAAATCCTCGTTGTTCTTCCTTTTTTTACCGATATCAGACATGCTGTAGGAAATAAGAAGCATTATATTGGAAACCCTCAAAGTTATTTCAGAAAAATAACAATCATTTATGTAATAAGATCAAAATAAAGTCAACCGAAAATCCTGGATACTGGAGAATTTGTATCGTATAGATCGTAACATGTAATTCGCTTTTCTAAGGATTTTTAGAAAAAATCCTAACAGGCAACTGCCAGTAAATTCAAGATATTGTGGTAGTTTATCCCGATCTAAAAACCGGTGAAAAATCAAAACCGGTATTTCAGGATATTAACTGTTTGATCCCATCATTATCCAAAATCTAGCAAATGTATAACATAAAAATAACATTTATCGTCTATTGAATGTATGTCCTGATATTCCTTATATCCAGGTGAACTCATTTTTAACTCAGGGCACTCATATTTTCTTTGAAAACGGAAATAATTATAGACGAATACCAGTGGAAAATATTGGAGACTTTAAATTGAGGCTGATATTGATTCGGTATACAACAATTGGGATTGTTCTTGCTCTAAATTTAATCTTCGCTTATAATTTGGCGGGGAAAAGATCAATGAACAAAAAAGCTGGTCACACTGATTCCACTGGATTGCTGAATCTTGTAAAACAGATTAAATCCTTCGATTCTGACAATTTAAGGGATATGAGGTTTGTTGCAGTATGGGATTGGGATAATACTGTTATTGATGGTGACGTTGGCGATCTGGTATTTAATCACCTGACAAGTGGGCATGTAAAACTTGCAAACATGTCGTGGTATAGAGACGTTCATTTTTTGTCTCAAAGTGTTAAGCACGCCCTGTCTGGTTTTGAGAGTAATTGCAATAAAGATGATTGTTTTGAATATAATAATTTTTTACGACGCATCTATTATACTTTTAAAGATCCTCAGGGCGAAAAAGCTTTTGTAAATTATGATGAAAATTATTTTAACCCGTCATACGCTATGGTTGGTCTTATGCTGGACGGATATAATCGCGAGGATTTAAGAAAACTGCTTCAGTCGTATTTTAAGAAAATAACTACCAACGATTTTAATGCGGTGAGTAAAATAAATGGTGTGATTGTTCCAGATCGTATTCGGATACGGGCTGTATTTCGGTACTTTTCTGAGCAACTTAAATCACGAAATATTCCGATTATTGTACTAACAGCTTCTCCACAATTTGTTATTGAAGAGTTAACTGCGTTTTTTAATATTTCTGTTGACCGCATACTTGGGATTCCCTACTCCCTTGAGAATAATACTATAAAATCAAATCAAAAGATGTTTCTTCAGGTGAATGGAATGCCGGTTGTTAATTACAAGATGGGAAAAATCAAGTGCCTTGAGAAATATTTGCCAGCGGGGTATCAAATAGTATTTTCTGCCGGTGATTCAGATTCGGACCTTGCCTTCATGAAGGCAACTCTAGGTCCAAAGATATCAATAATATCGAATGAAAAATTGTATTCCGTCCACGAAGAAGCTCAAAATAATAAATCCGGCGACTGGTTTGTTTGGAAACCAGGAATTAATGACATCAAAAAGGAATCACTGAATCCCAATTAGACCCAATGCTGATCGGTTAGTGAACTTCCGAGTGAATTAGTCAATAAATACAATCTTGCATAATAATTACAGGCAGACAGGAATTCAGGAAAACAGGGGTCAGGAGCAGGGCGTTTACTTTGAAGGTGAGTGTTTTTG
>JAHJMN010000021.1 GCA_018821305.1 Myxococcota bacterium | reverse complement strand
TCGAGAAACGCACTTTTATCAAGTCTGAAAATTAAAGAAAATAATCGATTCTCGAATATTTCACTTTCCATAAACCACTGAATTCTCACAACCGACGCCTGAATGAGAATCAGCTTCGCACCCTCCGCGTTCGTCAGAACGCCTTTATTTAGCCCGGAGCTTCAGCTCCGGGATCGCAACGCAACGCGCCCCCTTCCCCTGTTTTATGCGCCGCCTTTGGCGGCGCATAAAACAGGGGAAGGGACCAAACGACAATTCAAACCCGGCTCTTCCGAACCGGGCTGGAAAGCTGTAGCCTGTGTGGTCACAGGCTCATGATCCGCGGATTCAACGTCGCACGGGGATTCAAGGGTGATGTCATTCAGGCTGATGTGATTACCCTCTTCGCATTTCGCGTTGCGAAATTGCCGTACCCGCCACCCACCAGGGATTTTCGATACCTCCGGTACCTTTAATCCCTTCGCTTACACCGGTTTTCGCAGAAAAACGGTGAATATGTGGAACCCGCGTTGCAAATTCTTTTTCCGGTGTTTATTTAGTTCGTGTCCTGAAATACAGTTTTTCAAATTTTTGCCCAATTTTTGCTCAGGACAGTAACCGCAAGGTGTTGAATTTATTGTAGTGGCCTGTTAGGATTTTTAATAAAATCCTTCACGAAGCGAATTACAGGACACGAACTATTTATTGGCAGGTTGCATTCAGGTTTGTGTAATCCTGTGTTTTTATGATTCGTTCATTCAATATAAAAAATCAACCCGGGTGTGGGGGCAGGTGGGGGATTTAATCTGAAACTAAACCCTTCCTTAATGTCTTTGGATTCAGAGTTCTTCTGAAGGAAAGCAAATAAAATGATCGTTTTCTTCTATAAACACTACAATATCATTATCATGCAAAATTTCAATAACCTGATCATTTAATTCTAAACCAAATACCTTTATTTCAGTCCATTTAGTTGTTATATACCCATCATGATGATCCAAAATTTCAAAAATAATATTGGAGAACAGATCATAAATATCAAGAGAGTCTCCCTTATTAAATGTGGAAAATCCTGGTCCAAGAACGTCATAGTTATGAGGGTCATAGGATAAAAACCAATCCATTTTAACAAGCTTTTCTAATGCCCCTGAATTTTTTTCTGATTTTATAATCCATGCATGGTGATCTTTTACCAGATTAAATATTTTTTCCCCAAACATTTCGTCAATTATTAAGGCTACTATGCCCATGTAAATTACCTATTTCAATAAAGTTCTTACCAATTTGGGAAGACCTGGGTCTTGGTTAGGTGAGGGATTTTAATGTAAAATACCAATCAAATAAAAACTACCATTAAATACAGTTGGAATTTTCATTAAATTTCTAAATATGAATCTCCAAATTGCATCTCTTTTCGAAAAACTGACTCAACAAGAAGTTCCCAATTAGATTGTAACCAGTCCGATAGAATATCATCTTTGTCTAAACAATTAAAGGAATCTGCTATTAATAAAACAATATCCCAACTAGAATTTAAAAATTGAGAATAATTTCTTAGTGAATCATCTAATTTTTTATTCATTTAAACGCCTCATTAACCCTCTGTCTCAGAAAAGATGTTGCGTCATTTCTTTTTGCTAAGGTTTTGGAGTGGGAGCCGGTGTGGCCTTTGGCGTTGGAACTGGTGCTGCGCCTGGAGTTGGAACTGGTGCTGCGCCTGGAGCTGGTGTGCCTGGAGTCGGGTCCGGTTGTCGGTTTACGATGTGGTAACCCCAATCCGTTGAAACTATGGCATATTCGCCGGGTTTCAGGCGGACAGCGGTTTTCTGAATCTGGGCAAGGCTCATGGGGAAATTGCCAGTTTTGGCTTTGGGAGTGGCAGGATTTGTTCCATGGTCATGCTTGCTGTGGTCGTGTCCGTGGTCATGATTATGATCAGGCATCATCCCCATTTTAGGTGTGTGGCTGTGGTATTTTTCTTCCTGAGGAACTCTTTCAGTAAACTGTTTATACAATTTATCGAAGTCTTCTCCTTCATCAAGACGTTTTTTCAGAGAAATTACAAGTTCTGCAGCTCTCTGCTGGCTTCGCCCGGTGGCTCCTTTGGTGAGATAGCCTGCATATTTTTGTCGGAGGTCTCTCCATCCTATGGTGATAAATCTGTACTTTGCCCTGCCATCGGGTTTTCGATCCATTATTCCAGGAGTATCAGGACTCTTTACCTGTGGTGGTGGAGGTATTCGCTGGACGATGAGGTACTCATTACCTCCACGGATGACACCTGTTTCCTTGAGTTGCAGCCTAAGAGACAACGACTTAAGGGGCGTGTCGACACCGTCATTTTCAACGATGAGATAATCCCCATCGGGGCCTGAGAACGGATCATCACTTGCTTCGATCTGAAGTTTTTTGAAATCTTCCCCGGAATTGATTCGCTTCAGGAGTGCTTTGGCCTTGTTCTGGGCCTGCTTTTCTGTGAGTCTGTCGACTTTCTTGTCTATGGCGACTTCCGGCGTCGAGAATCTTGGGCTTAATTTACCAAACGAAATCATAATCATTCGAACCCAGACTTTGTTTTCCATGGAATTTCTTTTAATGATTTCGGTTGTTTCAATACTTTTTTCTCCGATAATCTTTTTGTTAATATCAGGAGCATCAGGGAGGGCAGGTTCCTTTTCTTTTTTGGAGCATGAAAAACTTAAAACTGTTATTAAAAAAAACATTCTGTAAAGCATTAAGAACTCATTTTGCACTACAAAGTCAGTGCGATTAAGGTTTGAGAGAATCACTAAAAAACCAACAGCCTCCTGTATATAAAGAAGAGACTGAAAAACAAAAAGAAGAAATATACAGGATTTGAAGGACTCTGACCAGCACTGTTGCAATTGCATCCTGATGGTGATTTATAGTCAGGTTTTTTCGTTATGTTACAGTAGAAATGACTTTCGCAGTCATCGTCATCACAGTCAATATTGCCATCTTCATCGTTGTCAACGCCATCTAAACAAATTTCTCCGTCAACTTCCGGGCAGGAGGAGTGAGTATGACAATCTGCATCGTCACAATCGATTTTTCCATCTCCGTCGTCATCCTCAGCATTTGAGCAGTTTTCTCGAGGATGTTGGCAGGAAGAGGATGTGATGCAGGCAGGATCGTTGCAATCAATCTTTCCGTTACCGTTATCATCAATGTTGTTATCGCAGATTTCAGTAGGTTGAATACCACAGGATTCCGCACAATCAATGTCATCACAGTCTGCAGCCCCATCAAGGTCATCATCAATTTCGTTATCGCAGATCTCCAAAAGGGAATTGCAGACGGCTGCATTTGAGCAATCGCCATCCATGCAATCCACAGCTCCGTCACCGTCGTCATCAAGGCCATTGGTGCAGTTTTCAGGACCTGTTACGCAGGAGGGATGTGCACTGCAATCGGTATCGTCGCAGTCAGCATCGCCATCGCCGTCGTCATCCAGACCGTTTGTGCAGTTTTCAGAAGTCGTTTGACAAGCTGCGTGGGCACTGCAATCGGTATCGTCGCAGTCAGCGTCGCCATCGCCATCATCATCAACTCCATTGGTGCAGTTTTCGACAGATGGATTGCAGGCAGCATCCTCGATGCAGTCAGAATCGTCACAATCGGCGTCGCCGTCCAGATCGTCATCGATCAGATTTGAGCAAATTTCATCGGAAGGATTTATTTCCGAGCAGGTGACCGTAAGTGTGAAGTTCCCGGCATTTTGCCAGGTGTCGACCATTATATAGAAGGGATTTCCATCGGTGGTGAACTGAAGTTCTTCGTTGTTCCCCGGTGAATTTGTTGAGGCCGCAATGCAAGATAACTGATTGCAGGCTCCGGATAGGAGTAGTAGTTCAAGGTCCTGATCCTGTGCGGAAAGTTCGAGTTCAACTCTTACGTCAGTGCCCTGTGGAATCAGCAGGGAATAAACTTTTTCGGGGCCCTGGATTTCAAAACCCGCCGTACATGTGGGGTTGTAGTAGTCGTATACGGAGAATTCTCCCGCTGTGGAAGCAGTTATCGACGTGTCACAATTGATTGTTGTCGGGTTATCGCAGGCGTTGGGGATGCATTCCGCGCTGCCGTCGCAATAAGCGTCATCACAATCAACATCACCGTTACCATTATCGTCGATACCGTTATCGCAGATTTCAGGATGGAGAAAATCATTAATAAAATCTTCAAACTGAGCCACGCGTGTTGCAGCACCGAAATAGTCACACTCATCGGACGCATTGTGAATTACAAAGGAATTCACTCCCGCAACATATTCAGTACCATTGCGCATAACAAATGCCGGGCCACCACTGTCTCCGTGGCAGATTCCACCGGAAGTATTCATGTGAATGCCAAGAGATCCAGGGGGAATCAGTAGTTCATAATTATCAGAACCTACGGGGACGTCAATATTGCAATAAGTACCACCAGCGTTGCATAGATATCTGAGCGTTTGATCCATATGAAGTCTCGTGCCTGAAGAACCGGTTTCAGTCACTCCATAACCTACGAACTCAAGGTCTGTGACGTCTATATCGGTGATCGTAAGGCCCATAGATGATGGAAGTGGAGCAATAATCTGAGCCTGGGGCGGTGCCGGTGAGTCAAGTCGAAGCAAAGCGATGTCGTTACTGAGATCGTCTGATGTACTACCTGTCCAATCGGGGTGTACTTTAGCTTCAATGACGCCACGTGAATCATCAAATGGCTCGGAATTGCCGAAATGAACAGACATGGATGAAGGGGACACAACACAATGGGCAGCGGTAAGGACCACATCAGGTGCAATCAATGTTCCAGAGCAGCCTGCACCGTTTAGATTAATGTACACAACTCCCGTGTGGGTTGTGTCGGCGGTACCATATAAGATGTTAACGGTGGACGGCTTGATGTCTTCGTTTACTGAGCATCCAGAGTATGCAAGAAACAGGAGGGAAATCAGTAGTTTTTTCATTTGTTAACGTCCTGAAATGTATGATTTCCAGTTTTTCGCAGTGAAACTATTGAGAAATCACACATCGGAAAGAAGCTGTTCTGTATATCGTTATAGCCCGGATTGTTACCAGTAGTAAACCTTTTTGTAATCACCTGTGGCAGTGCATGGTGTCCGAATTGAATTGAACGAAAAACTGTAGTTAAAAAGAAAAAGGCGTGGTAAGCAGAAATAGTTCGTGTCCGGAAATTCGCTTCGCGAAGAATTTTATTAAAAATTCTATCCGGCCACTATTAATATTTTCAACACCTTGCGGTTACTTTCCTGAGCAAAAAATCGACGAAAATTTTGATTTCCGGCATTTCAGGACAGTAACGAAATAGTTAATGTCCGAAAATCCTCCGCATTGCGAATTCCAGGACATGAACGAACTGGCGATCGGGTGGTATTTATGCGCGTAAAAAAGAATACTGAAGAGCTTAACAAAATTCCCGTTTCCACTATTCACCGTACGGGGCATTTCGCCTCCGCTGGGTTGAAATGCGCCGGTTGCTATCTGTCGAATCTTATTTCCGGTTTTACTTCCCCTGATATTGATGCGGACAAGCAAAAAGCAAGATATCGTCTTAAACAAGCTTCGATTTTTGCACTGGAACTCGGAAGAATGAAGGGCACGGCCATGAAAGCGGGGCAACTCCTTGGCCTCATTGGCACTCACTTCGGAATAAGTCCTGAAATATGCAATGTGTTCAGCCAACTGAATGACAAAAGTGCTCCTCTTGCCTGGGGGGCAGTTAAAGAGAATCTTGATAAATTCAATAACGGTCAACTTTATGATGAGTTTGAGATTTCCCCCGTTGCTCATGCCGCGGCATCCTTAGGGCAGGTACACAGGGCTGTGCACCGGGAAACAGGGAAAGAATGCTGTTTCAAGATTCAATATCCGGAAGTCGCCCGTTCGTTAGACAGCGATTTGAGAGCAATCCGAATCGCCCTTGGGATTGCCAATTTCCTCCCCGAAGGCCTGAATCCGGATCCGATGCTTGCGGAAATTCGCATGTTGTTTGAATCAGAACTTGATTATCTGAGAGAAATCAACTTCATGAAGGAGTTTTCCACACGACTGCAAGGAACTGGCATTCATATTCCCGAAGTATGGGAGGAATTTTCTTCACCCACATTTATTTGTATGGAGTTCATAGACGGAGTTACTCTCGATCACGAGGATGTTTTATGCCTTGATCCCGCCGAACGTAATGAAATTGCATATAATCTGACGGAGCTTGTTTTCCGTGAGATTTTCTCATGGAATATGATGCAGACAGATCCGAATATGGGTAATTATCTTGTTGATATAGATAACCCCCGGGGGCCCGTTCTTGACCTTATTGATTTTGGTGCTGTTCGAATATTTGACGAAAATTTCATCCGGGCTTATCGGCAGCTTGTAAAAGGTGCCTGGCTTAAAGATTATGATCGTATGCATTACGCTATCCGTGAGCTTGATTTCATGCCATCAGAAACTCCGAGAAGTGTGAGGAATCAATTCTGTGAGCTCGCTTCGGTGGCCATGGAACCCTTTCACACCGAACGTTATAACTGGGCTCAGAGCGATCTCCCTGCGCGAATGAGTAGATTGGCTCTTAATTCATCTCTGACCCGCTACTTCCGCTTGCCTCCCAGTGAAATCCTTTTTTTACATCGTAAACTTGCGGGAGTGTTTGCCTGTCTTGGCATGCTTGAAGCAGATTTTAACACTTATGAACTGGCCTACAGGTATCTTTCATGAAAATAGCAATTGTTTTTATTGCCGTATTTCTTGCCTTTGGGTGTAGAGAAACCATTGAAGTTCTGGTTTCTGAAGATGAAGGGCCATCGCCGTATCCTCCCTGCGCCGTTAAGAAAAAACCAGCCAGAGTCAAGGAAGTTTCCAGAAAGAAATCCGGCTCAGATTGGTTGTCCAGGCCACAGACAGATATAATTTTCAGTTCCAGCTTTGAGAGAAATGGTCTGGATAATTTTGATCTGGATTGGCTGAATCTCAAATCCAGCGTTAAAATCACAGATTGTATTTCCCGGTCCGGAAAATCTTCCCTTGAGGTGACTCTCCGGAGATCGGATCCCATGAAAAGCAAGGGTATTCGCTCTGAACTTGCGGTACCGGGTAATTTTGAATTTCGCAAGGAATACTGGTATAAAATCAGTATTTTTATACCTAAGTCATGGGTAGATGATTTTCAGGGTGACGTTTTAACACAGTGGTTTGCAATTCATGATAAGGATCTTGGGGAAAAGGGCCGCAGTCCAGCTTTAGCTATCCGAATCAGGGAAAATCGCTGGCATGTGACCTATCGCTGGGATGATAAACCTGTGACTCTGAAAAACGGCGGAAATCAAGGTGATATCTGGAGTGGAAAAGTCAAAAAGGGCGCATGGACCACGTTTACTGTTAATGTGAAGTGGGACTGGACATCAAATGGCTACACTGCACTTTATGTAAACAAAAGATTAAAAGCAGAGCGGAAGGGTCCAAACTGTTATAATGATAAAACTGGGCCTATCTGGAAGTTCGGCGTTTATAAAGCACCATGGAATGACCCCGAAGAGGAATCAGACGCTTTCGTACGACTTGCATATTTTGATGATATCATAGTGTGCAGCGGGGATTGCTCTGCTATCCTCGGTGTAAAAAAATAGGATTATCAGGCCATATCCGCAGTGATTTCAAAAGCAGGGGGATTTAGGATTGTACGCTTTACAGCACATTGATCTGCCGCCCGGATAATTGCCTGCACATATTTTTCCGGAAACCCATAAGGAAGCTCAATATGTATTTTAATTTTCCCTATACCACCCATGGGTGAGGGCTCAATTGTCTGGATCAACTTGAGTCCTTCGGTGTCTATGTCTCTGGCTTGACAGAAAGCCAGTGCATAAATTCCAGCACAGGCTGCAAGACTCGCAAGAAAAACGGAATATGGTTCCGGTGCACTTCCGTCGCCTCCACCCCGGGGACTCTGATCAGTTTGTATTACAAAATCTCCAAAAGAAACGTCTACTTTTTTGTTACCTGGAAAACTGACTATCATTTCACTCATGGAAAATTTCCTTTCTTATCAGCATCGTATTTTCGAAGCAAATTACAGGCAAGCAATTCGGAGCGAAGTTCCGGAATGCAAGAGGACACGAACTATAGACGAAAATAAGTATTTCTTTTGACGACACAAGTATGAATCAGGATTTTTTTCTGTTTTCAAGAATTTTAATCAGTTCATTTATAACGATGTTCAGATCCGCAACAATGGAGTAATCCGCCATTTTATGGATTGGTGCCTGAGGATCCCTGTTCACAGCAATTATTGTTTTTGCCCCGCTAATCCCCGCAAGATGCTGAATTGCACCTGATATTCCGAAAGCAAGGTACAAAACCGGGCTTACGACGGTTCCCGTCTGGCCTATCTGATGTTTTTGAGGTGCCCATTTATTTTCGACTGCTGCCCGGGAGGCTCCCATGGATGCATTCATAAGCTCAGTTAAGTACGCAAGTCGTTCAAATCCCTGTTTCGAACCAATTCCTCTGCCTCCAGCTACAATAATTTTTGCGTCATTAAGTGGTACGTCATTTCTGGAGATGGACAAAATTTCGTGAATAATCTGGGAAAGCTGCCACGTTTTAAAGCATGAATCGGGAAGGTTTACGATCTTTACAGGATTTATTATTTGTCCGGTTAATTGTTCGCTTTTAAAAATACCCGGTCTCACGGTAGCCATTTGTGGTCTGTGATTTTTACAGACAATAGTGGCCATTATGTTTCCCCCGAAAGCCGGCCGGGTTTGATACAGAATGCCATCGTGCAAATCAAGTGAGAGTTCAGTACAATCCGCCGTAAGCCCTGTTTTTAGAGCTGCTGCAATCAGAGGAGCTGTTTTTCTCCCTTCTTGTGACGCACTGCACAGGATTATATTGGGCTTACTTTCTTTATACCAGGACGAAAAGGCTGCGGCGATGGACATACTTGATATTTCGGAAATGTTCGAATTTTGAAGGACAATTACAGATGAAGTGCCATAACTGTACAGAATATCAAGATTTTCAGGTGCTTTTTCTGATGCAAATACAACTTCAACGGAATATTTCGTATTTTTTACCCATCGACTGGCCTCGGATACAAGCTCTAAGGTTGCTGCAGTTACGAGTCCGTGATAAAGCTCACCTGATATAGAAATTGTATTCGTGCTTTCTACAGTTGGAATATCATGTTTTGAATGGATGGAAATTGCCGTAACCGGGCAACTGTTTATGCAAAGCCCACAAAGGGTGCAGTAGTCTGATACCAATAATTTGCCGTTTGAAACATGGAGGGCACCTTCAGGACAGGTGTCAACGCACAGGCCACACAAGGTGCAATCCGATGAAATTTTAAGCATCGATCGGCAGTTCCTTTATAATTTTGAGAATTGTTTCAGCACATTTCACTTCGGAACCGTCAATCAGTATATTTTTCCTGGAAAATTCAGGGAAGAAAGTTTTAATGACTCTGGTAGGGGATGAATTAAGGCCGCAGTCATCCAGTGGGATATTCAGTTTATCTCTGTCAAAAACCCTGATTACCTTGGTTTTCATGGCGATGACACCTCTTACTGTGGGAAAATCCGGTGTATTAATGTTTTTTGTAACACTAACAAGGGCAGGTAATTTAATGGATGCAGTAATTATCTCATCGTTGTTTGAAAAACGATAAAACACCCTGTTCTCTTTGATTTCAAGAAAGTCGAGTCCCAGAGCGCAGGGTCGTTCAAGAAAATATGCCAGTTGCCCCGGTGTTTGAGCTGTATCACCATCGATGGCCTGATGCCCACAGATAATCAGGTCAAATAAACTTCCCTCATTTTCTATAGCTTTAATTCCAGCCCTGAGTGTTTGAGCTGTTACTTTTGTATCCGAGCCTGCAAAGGCTATATCGGTGAGAAGAAATGCCTCATCCACGGGATGACAACATGCAGATTTCAGGACTTTTTCAGATTGAGGTGGTCCCATAGATAAAACGCCTATGTACACACCGGGGAATTGTTCTTTTAAATCAATAGCACAGGCGAGAGCATGGGCATCTTCAGGGTTCATTATTGCACCCATGAGATCCCGGCGGAGATTGCCGGTTTTCTGGTCCATTTCAACTTTGCGAGTATCAGGAACCTGTTTGATTAAAACGAGAATTCTGAACGCCATATGGAAAACCCTCACGGATAATGGTTTACATCTTTGTACTGAATTTTTAAAGCTGAAATTTCCTTGAGAATCTTTAAAACTGTATGATCAATTTTTGTTTTCCCAAATTGTTTAATTCTGGTAAAAGAATACCCGTATTGATTTTTTACTGTTCATAGGAGGACATTATGAATTATGCAATTTATATAGTAATACTTGTTGGTTTTATTGCTGTTTTCTTTTTTATGAAAAAGTTTCAATCAAATATGACTGCAAAAGCAGAAGCTGCAATGGACGCGAATGCCGAGGCTATTGCAATTTCCACAGGTATGAGTTGGGAGCGACTCGAAAAGCCCGAAGGTAAAAACATTTTATCCGGGGGAGGTGCTAGAATATGGGGACAGTATAAGGGCCATGAAACTGAGATAAAGTGGTATAACTGGACGAAGTACTATACTCAGGGCTCAAAAAATATCTGGGAATGGTGGAGCGATAATAAAATAGTTGTCAGCAGCAGCAAATCCGGGGAAAACTGGTCAATTGCTCCAAGGAAAAAAGGTGAAACTTCCATGACCGGCGTTCCTGCCTTTGATAAAAACCTTGTAATTACAGGAAATCACAGTCTTACAGCCGAAGACCTTGCTTTTTTAGGGGGTTTTTCCTGGATGAAGCTCAATATGCGTGAAGGTTCACTGGTCTTTGTGGACGACTATTACACGGACATCCAGAAAGAGCATGGCTACATGGCTGTTACGAGTGCGATTCATCCTGTGTGGTTTACCAGTGCCAAAAACCCTGCTGTGAGCGTCGACAGCGTAGTAAATTTCCTCGATTTCATGGTTTATGTTGCTGCCTGAATCTATCTCTTGTCATAATGCTGCTAAAGCAGCGCTATTTTCTCCTGAGTTAAAAAAAAGATAAAAAACTGTTGACAAATAAAACGTGACTGAGTATTTATGTATCAGTGCACTATCGAAGTAGTACACTAAAACAGGAGGTTTCATGATTACTGTAAAGAAAATGAATTTTGGTTACGGGAAGAAAAGACAGCTCTTTTCTGACCTGGATATGCACCTGGAAGGAGGAAACATCTATGGCTTGCTCGGGAAAAATGGTGCCGGCAAAACAACATTCCTTAAAATCATAAGCGGCCTTAGATATCCTTCAAATGGGGTCGTAAATGTTTTAGGGGTAAACCCCGCAGAAAGAAAACCATCTTTTTACAATAAGTTGTGTTTTATTCCGGAGAATCTATATGTACCACCCATTTCCGCTTCACTGTATCTGTCTTTATATTCTCCTTTTTATCCTGATTTCAACAGCAAAAAGTTTGAGAAATATTCTAAGGATTTTGAACTGGATCTTGAAGCCGGCAAACTGAACGAAATGAGTCACGGCCAGAAAAAGAAATTCCTTCTCGCATTTGGAATGGCAACACAGGCATCCGTTTTAATCCTGGACGAGCCCACCAATGGCCTTGATATCCCATCCAAAAGTGTTTTTCGTCGCCTTGTCGCAGGATTAGCTGATGAAAAAAGAGTAATAATAATTTCCACTCATCAAGTTCGGGATGTTGAAAATCTGATTGATCCAATTGTTGTCCTGGAAAATGGTAAGATAATTTTCAATCAGTCCGTGGAAAGCCTGCTTTCCAAAGTTTCCTTCACTCATACTAAAAAACTCCCTGAAGGAATCAACGAAATCTATCATGAAAAAGTAATGGGTGGTTACATGGTCTGTGCCGAAGGTAGCGGGCTTTTTAATGATACAGATTTGGATTTTGAGTTTCTTTTCAACACGATTGTAAACAATAAAGAAAAAATTCAGAAGATATTTGGAGGTAATTCCAATGGTAAAAAATGATGTTTTTGATTTCAAACGCCTGTTTGATTATATGAAGATAGACTTTTTCACGAAAAACCGGCTGTGGCTCATCGGTGGTGCAGCTTTTGGTGGATTTGCATTAATAATATCAGGGATTACTGCGTTTTTTGGATTCTCGGGCAATATACATCTCGGGTTTTACCCGGTCATTCTCTATCTCGGTGGTTTTTATATTTCGTCCATGGCATACAGTGAAATCCACATGGGAGAAACCAGTTATTCTTATCTAACACTACCAGCAAGTACTCTGGAAAAAACAATTGGTAAAGTCCTCATCTACGGTGTTGGGTATGTAGTTCTCGCCACGGGGTTTTATGTCGGTGTCAGTATTTTATCTGAAATGATAAATAAAATACTATTTACTACGACACATCCGGTGTTCAATCCGTTCAGGTGGGAAATGATGTACATGATCGGATTTTATCTGGCTTTTCATACCATATATCTTATGGGAAGCGCCTGGTTTAAAAAGCATGCTTTCATTAAAACATTTTTAATAATAATCGTTATTTCTCTCGCAATTACACTAGTGTCTCTTCTCGCTTTTAAAATTGTATTCTATGAATATTTTGACGGATGGCAGATAAAGTCAGGCCCACAGCAGATAATGAAACATCTGGATACTACTGCTGCAATTACCGATATTGGAGGATTAAAATCAAGAATGATTACGCTCCATAAGGTTTTTAATGCTGTATGGAAAATTTATTTCTGGGGGATTATTCCCCTGGGCGGTCTTTTCGGAATTTATTTCAAACTAAAAGAAGCAGAGGTTTAAAATGGAATTCAGGAATAATCTTCCCATCTTCAGGCAGATTGGTGATTCCCTTTGTGACAGAATTCTGTCCGGCGAATTCCCCGAAGGAGAAAAATTGCCGTCTGTAAGGGATCTTGCCGTGGAGCTCGAAGTTAATCCGAACACGGTGGTCAGAACTTATCAATATTTACAGGAGATGAATATAGTCATGCAGAAACGTGGTATGGGAATGTTTACAGCAGAAGGTGCTCAGAAAATAATAAAAGACAACCGCAAAGATGAATTTATCCGGGAAGAACTCCCCAGATTTTTCCGGATAATGGCCAGTTTAGAACTGGAGCTTACGGATCTACAGAAATATTACAATTTATACCTTGAAAAAGGAGTATGTTTATGAAAACAAGTAATAAAATTTTACTGAGTATTATTGGATTGCTCTTTGTGATAATTATAGCATATGTAATTGCGTTCAGGTTAGCAATAGGAAGTATTATAAAGCCTGATTCTAAAATTGAAGATTTTAAAGTGAATGTTCAGAAAAACTGAACTGCAGGATACGCTCAAATTAGTTCGTGTCCTGAAATTCAATTTTTATCAAAATTGAGCATGTTTACGAAAACATGCTATTCAGAACACTACAATAATTTCAAGGTCTTCATTCTTAATGTCCTGTGCAGAAATTTTGCCTAAACTTGAAAACTTGGTATTACAGGACATTAACTAATTACTTTCGGGCTTTTCCGCCCTTCATTTTTAGCATCCAGAAACGAAGTTTTGTTTTCTGGACGGGATCCAGAAGTTTTTCTACTTCAAGTCTCATTTTAATACGCAAAATATGCTTTTCTGCTTTAGCGGCCATCTTTGCCTTCATAATCCGTTCTATTTTTGTAATATTTGGATTTTCTTCAAGCATTTCTTTGCGAAGGTCAAATTTCTGGATGACGACCTTTTTCTCCGCTTCCACAAATTTAGGGGCGAATTTTAATTTGATTCTCATAAGATTGAGAACCTGGGCTTCCGAAAGTTTCAGTGCCTCCCGGTGCATGATGAGTTTCGAAATAATGTCTCCTCCATGTTTTCCCTGTTTCCCATGGTTCATCATTCCCTTGCCCATGTGACCGTGATGCATCCTGCCCATCATACCCATGCGGGGAGGGCCATCCATTCCTCTGCGCCCGGGCCGTTTTGCATAAACAGCGGAAGTTGTCAACAGAACAAGTACTAATGTAGCAATTTTAAACAAATTTTTCATGAAAATCTCCTTTGAGAGGTTGAAGGATCAAATTCGTGCGCTTGCACAAAAACGGTCATTAGACCTCAGGGTGGTTCAAAAGAGTTCCAAAAATTTTTAAAAAAGTTTATCTGAGAAATAAGGTAGTCTGTAAAGAGGGGACGCGAACTATTTATTGACCTGGAAGGTGCGGTCGTTGTTTTCGAAGAATCGGACAATCTGGTTTGCCGCTGCAAGACCTGCATTAACGTTAGCTTCACTGGTCTGGGCCCCCATTTTTTTAGTGGTTGAATGATATCTTTTACCAAACTTTTCAACCATTTCAGCATGACAATCCGGAGCGACATCGGAAGCATACATAATATCAGTTCTTTCATTCATAATTGCAACAAGGCCTTCTTCGTCCATAACTTCTTTTCTAGCGGTATTTACAACACACGCACCGGGCATGAGTTTAGAAAGAAGATCGTAATTAATCGATTTTTTAGTTTGTTCATTGGCGGGAATATGTATGGAAACATAATCACAGTTTGCGTAAAGATCTTCTACTTTTGTATAAACCTTGATGCCTTCTGCTTCCATTTTTTCTGTTTCAACATAGGGATCAAAGGCCGCTACATTCATTCCGAATCCTCTTGCAATCATTGCAACGAATCTACCAACGTTTCCATATGCATGAATTCCTACGGTTTTATCTCGCAGTTCTGTGCCATTTCCTTCAGTAAATTTTTTGCGGGCTAAAAACAGCATGAGACCGAAAGCGAGCTCTGCAACGGCATTGGAGTTTTGTCCGGGAGTGTTCATTACGCAAACATTCTTTTCCGTTGCTTTAGTGAGATCAACGTTGTCATATCCTGCCCCAGCGCGTACGACAATTTGAAGATTCTGAGCAGCTTCGAGTACTTCCGCGGTGACTTTATCTGAGCGAATGATCATAGCATGAGCATCTTTAACGGCATTCAGCAGATCCTGTTTATCAGTGTAATTTTCAAGCTTAATCAGGTTGTAGCCAGCCTTGGGAAAAATATCTGCAATTCCGTCCACGGCTATCTTTGCGAATGCTTTGTCTGTTGCGAGAAGAACGTTTTTTGACATGAATATACTCCTTATAATGGCAATGGTTTACAGTCTGAAACTATCGGACTGCCAGTATGGTTCAATCCGGACAATGCCCCTTTTGTCTGATAATTTCAAGTCCCCAATTCCAACATTTTAAAAAATGAATTCAAGTGAAAATAATCAAGACTCATTATTTTCGTCAATACCAAGTTCTTTAATAAGTTTATGTAGATAAGGCCTTTGTAGACCTATTATTCTGGCGGCTTCAGAACGGTTACCATTAACTTTTTTAAGTATCGACTCAATATAAACCCGTTTAAAACTATCCATTGCCTCTCTGTAGGGCAGGTTTATGATATCGTCTGTCAGATTAGTCTCATTTATAACAGTCTCCCCATCCTGATTCTCAGGACTCAACTCTGTTTGTATTGACTCCCTGGATTTATCAGAAGTGACGGACAAAGCCGGCAAAAGTATTTCGGTATCAAGAACATCCCGGGATGACAGGGCAACTGCCCGTTCTATAACGTTGCCCAGCTCCCGGACATTTCCCGGCCAGTTATAACTTCTAAGTCGTTCCGCCGCATGTTTGGTCATCCCAGTAATTTTTTTACCCATGCGCCGGGAATGTATTTCGATAAAATGAGACGCAAGTTCATTTACATCCTCGCTCCGGGTTCTTAGAGGAGGAAGATGGACGGGAACAACATTTATTCGATAATACAAGTCTTCACGGAATTTGCCTTCCTCCACCATTGATTCGAGATTCCGGTTTGTAGCGGTAATCAGTCTGACATCAATTTTAATAGATTTCTCAGAACCAAGGGGGGTAATTTCCCCCTCCTGAATTGCCCGGAGGATCTTGGGCTGCAATGAGATGGGAAGTTCTCCAATTTCATCAAGGAAAATTGTGCTTTTATCAGCGAGCTCCATTTGTCCAGCTTTTTTTCTAACAGCACCGGTAAATGCTCCTTTTACATGACCAAACAATTCACTTTCCAGCAGATTCTCGGGAATTGCAGCACAATTTACTGTGACCAGATGTCTGTCGCTTCTTTTTGAAAGTCGATGGATTGTTCTGGCAATGAGCTCTTTACCGGTACCGGATTCCCCGAGGATAAGAACTGAAGCATCCGTAGGGGCGATTTTCTGAACGAGCTCATGAATTTCAACCATTTTTGAACTGCGACCAACAATTTCACCAAAGGGAGCACTGACGGCTTTCTGGAGCATTGTATTTTCAATTTCCAGACGAGATTTTAATTTTTCAATCTCATTTTTCTGCCTTGTCAGATTCTCATTAAGTTTCATGATTGTAGTATAGGAAATGGCATTTCGAACAGCTAAACCTGATTGTTTTCCCACGCTGTTCAGCAGTTCCAGATCATCTCTTGTAAAAATGTTATCTTCTTTTTTTGGTGGTAAGCCTATTACTCCAACTACTTCCGATTGAAAAACAAGGAGAACTACGGCTCCAAAACCTGCGGAATAAAGCATCTGAGCGACTTCATCCGTTGAATCCGAATCGATACAATAAACGGTGCCATTCCATGCTATTTTTGAAAGATGGGAAACATTCAAATTGGAAAGACCGAACCCTTCGGGAATTGGAAAAGCGCCTTCGACTTTAATGAGATTATACTTTTTTCGTGAAGTATCCGGCAGGAAGGCCGCCGCCCCATGAAGATCAAGGGATTTAGTAATTATGCGGAGGATCTCACCCAAAAGCCGGGGAATTTCCATGATGTTACTTATTCGCTGACCAACTTCATTTACTGTTTCACTGTATAAATATCTCGTGCGGAAAAACATCCGGTCCACGTAGGATGAAACAAGATCCTTGAGGGAAAACAGGCCTGCGGTGGCCACAACTGCGGCTAAAATCGTTACGGTTTTCGATGTCAGTCCAAGAAAATGAGTGAGTACAAGGCCTGCCGTGACGGAGAGTCCGATATAAAGTAGAATTATTCCAAGTGTTATTATACCGTAAGCAAGAGATCTCGACATGAGTCCTTCAAGTTTGATACTCATCTGTTTTGAAGAGGACATAGTCAGAAAAACGCAAATAACTGAAAATAATATGAAAATAAGATCCGGGCCACCACTTATCTGCTTGATTGCGCTTTCTCTTGAGTAAAGAAAAACCCAGGATGTGAGAATAAGTAGCATTATAAAAATACCGTAAATAATGAGCAGAACTCTGCGACGATCTATGGATTTAGAGTGAAAATAACTGAAGATCAGTGCGACAACGGTACCCAGACCATAAGCCAGATTTATGCCCGGTATATAGATTCTGCCGGCAAAAAGTAAAAGATCCTGATTCTCCGGTGTTGGATTACCTGTGAGTCGGAAATAGTAGGTTGTAGTTACAATAAATGCCATAACTGCCGGTATATATATAAGAATCGGCCATGGTTTTTTGCCGGCTCGCGTAAGTTGTGGATATCTGAGAAAAAACAGAAGGAGTGATGGTGGCGCCAGAAGGTTGAACCCCAAAAATCCAAGTAGAAGAGGGGGGATTGGACTTATGGTGTCCAGATTATTAAAGGCCAAAATGAGAACGTATGTGGCTGTAATAGTCACAATCATAAAAAGATAAATTGAGTTTTCATTGCGTTTCAGCCATAGAAAAATTGCACAGAACAGGACAAGAAGTCCAGATGTCAGGCTGTAGGCAAACTTGGGCCAGACAGGAAACGATTTAATCAGATGTGGTACTTTAAGTTTACGATTCTCAATCTGGACGTGAAGAGTGAGTAGCCTGCGAGGTGATTCTTGAAGTAGTTTCATCCATTCAAAAGTACTTCTGACAGGGTAATATTGATTTTTATACGAGAAACCAAGTAATTTCATCCCTTTTTGAAGATACGGTATTCCCTGCTCAATGTTTTGAATACGGTTTTCGGCGTCAAGAGCGAAACCGGCATAGGGCTGATTGACCATTCTATTATGCAGAATTATTGCATAAATTACAGATATCATTACAAGAAAAATTGTAGCAGACTCATAAAAGCGTTTCATCACCGACTCAAAATCAACTTTTCAGGACAGTAACTGATCAATTCGTGTCTGTAATTCGCTTCGCGAAGGATTTTATTAAAAATCCTAACAGGCCACTAGTAATATTTTCAACACCTTGCGATTACTGTCTAAAACGTATTTCCGAAGGAAATCGTCAAAGACGACAACTGTTTTCTGCGAAAACAGTGAGAGTCCTGAGTAAAAAATCGGCAAAAAATTTGATTTTCAGTATTTCAGGACTGTAACTGATTAAACACAAAAACGCAGTTTTTTGAAGTGCTACTTTATGGTGGATAATTTATTTTTCGGCAGCGATAAAAACGGGAAGGCGAGTAGTCCGGGATTCTTTTGAGTAATCAATTACCTGATGAATGAACGTCTCAAGCTTCATTGATTGTAACGGACCTTCGGAGCGACCGAAACTCAGCGTCAGCATTGGTATATTGTTGTAATCAGTCCGGAGTTTCTCCATTGCAGCTCCGGCTACACAACCTACCATGCAGTTGACACCGATAATATTAAGAACGCCATCGTACGAGTTCTCCGCAAAAGATGCAAATTTTCCAATAGTAGAAGAAATAAGATTATTGCCTCGTTTTCCTGTATAAGGAGCCACCAGTTCCATAATTTCTTCAAAAGAAGGTTCGTTTATGAGGGACATGTATTCATCGCCCATTGCATTGAAAACAGCGTTGAGAGCGATGTTGGTAGTGACCATGGCAAATGTTTCCCACAGCATTGGAACTGTCTGCCCACGGTTAGCCCAGCGGGTGGCGTCTGCATAATTGGAAAAATCAACCAGATTTCCCAGATATGGACTTAAATGAACCTCAAGACCGGCGTCTTCCAGTTTACTGACTATGTTGCCATTTGAGTGATCAACCAGACGGGTATAAAGGTCTCCGAACAGGCCCACTAGTGGTTTGCGCTTTGAAAAATCGTATTTACATGCTTCCAGTTTGCCTACGGTTTTTCTTATTGCAGGAGCAGGACTTTTTCGTGCAGCTAAAGCAGAGGCAACGTCGTCATATGCAGCTTCAATAATTCTGTTAACACTTCCTTTTTCAGTTTCGTAGGGAGCGAGGCGGCCACGTATTGCCATAAGGCAGTCCATTGCAGCGGTGCCTTCAACAATTAGTTTAAGGCGTTCAAAGCCATATAGATCAAGCATCTCACCTGACATCAGATCCATAATGCGGACCGGAATGTTGTTTTTCTTAACCCAGAGTTTAAGCGCATCCCCATACTGAGGCAGCAGGCATGGATTAATGGTTGAAACAAACATGTAACCATCATTTTCTCTCAACTGACCAGTTCTTGCCAGTCGGACAAGATCCGAGGCAATAAATGTGTAGGGATGGCACTCTTTTCCACTGCTGATTTCCTCTCCATACCGTAAAGTTTCTTCATCGGGAGGAGGTAATAAAATGGTTTCAATTCCGGCATCCAGACTGCGCACGAGGGATTCATAGACTCTCGTATGAGGACCAATCCATGGGAAGAAAACCCTACGAGGGAGTTTTACTTTATTATTAACAGGCGGAATTGAAGTAACTGAAGCGGAAGACAGGAGGCTATCGGAAACTGTATTATTTAATGACGCCCTGTATGCATCCACTTTATCTGCGAAGGCTTCTATTCTAGTCACCATCCCAGCTTCGCCTCGGTGTTCATCAAACTCAAGTATTAGATGTGGTCTATTTTCTAGAATACTTTCAAAGTGTTTATGAGTAAAAGCATCGAGTCCGCATCCGAAAGTAGAAACAATCACTGGAAATATATTGTCGTGATTTAAAATAATTTTGCAGGCTTTTACAGCTTTACGGGCAAATCCCCAGGGTAATTTATCATATTCAGAACTCAACTGGATTTTTTCAAGATCCAGATTATCCATCACCAGTACACGGAAGCCACTTTTTTCAAGATGGCGCGCCAATCCCATGTTCAGGAATGAATCATATGTAATATAAGGTCTGCCTATCAAAACCGCTGTTGGAGTTGAATCTACCTTCGAACCTAAATCTGCCAGCTTGACGAGTCTTTCTTCAAGTTTTTCAAACTCGCTCATAGCTGAAAACAGTGCTTTTGAAATTTCACCAGTTTTAACTTCCAGGCATTCTGATAATTCATGAATGGCTTCAATGTGACCACCGGCAGAGTTATTGAGGCTGAACTGCGGCGCAATTATTTTATCCCCATACTGACGTTTCATCATAAAAGGAAATTCCTGTGTATAGACACAAGTGTGGTACGGCTCGGATCCAGGGAGGTTTCTTTTTGCGGCTTTTTCTTCCTGTTCATGGGTTTTAAGTTCAAGAACACTGGGCAAAAAGATATGATCAACTTTTTTATTTACTATTAAATCTGAAACCTGTGCAGCAGAAATTTTAACAGGCATGCATGTTTCCCCGGGAACTACAGCTTCACTTGCAGAAAGCATTTCTTCACCGGTTTCATCAGAATAAACGATTCCAAACCCCAGACTCTGGAGGAACGTAGTCCATAACGGGAGAAATCGGGCATTTATGGATCCCCGGACAAGACCAAGAGATTTATGAGCGGGTTCTGCCGTTTTTATTTGGGAAATTCCGGAATTCCGGGTATCCAAAGTCTGACCGAACAGACTAATTTCTTGCTTATGACTGGTTTTTCCAAATGAGGAGAATTTTTCACAGGCATCCCCAAAGAATGCTGTTTTTCCATCGAATTTTATGCGGCTTACGCTGCAGTTATTTGAGCAAGCTTTACACTCAAAAGTGGAAATATCATAATTGTCCATGGGGTTATCAAATCCACGGAAAGCAGTTTTCTCCGGTGCAGCTCTTTTGGCCAGTACCGCACAGCCAATAGCACCGCTGATTCTATTATAGGGGTGTATATTTATTTTTCGCCCAAGGAGGTTTTCAAAAGCTCCCACTACAGAGAGATTAGATGCTGTTCCCCCTTGAAATACGATATTTTTTCCAACTTTCCGGTGTGCAACAACTTTTTCAAGATAGTTACGAGCAACACTGTATGCCAGACCAGCGCAGAGATTCTCTTTTGAAACATTATGATTCAGTTGTTTTACAAGTTCGCTATCCATAAAAACAGTGCACTGACTGCCGAGATCAACGGGGAAGGATGCTGCTAAAGCAAGCTCTGAAAATTCTCCAATTATTTGTACTCCCAAACGATGTGCCTGCTCCTCAAGAAAGCTCCCGGTGCCAGCAGAGCAGATTTTATTCATTTCAAAATCTTCCATTTCGCCGTTTTTAACACTAATATATTTTGAATCCTGACCACCGATTTCAAATATTGTATCAACATCAGGATAAAAATGAGCTGTACCAACCATCTGGGCTGTAATTTCGTTGCGCACCACATCCGCACCAAGTAAAGACGCTGCAAGATGTCTTCCGCTTCCGGTAGCTGCCACGCCTTTAATGATGAGATTACCCTTTGCTGCCTGACTTATCTGTTTAAGACCATCAGCAAGAGCTCGTGCAGGCTGTCCGCGCGTTGGAAGATAGATGCCGTAGACAAATTCCAGATCATCATTCATTACAACCAGATTGGTGCTGACGCTTCCAACATCAAGTCCAAGCCAACCATTTATTTTTTTCGAAAAAGCGTCTGATGGTTGTTCAATGGTACTGGAACCGGATTCCCGGGGTGTCAATTTTTTAAAATATGTTCCTTCAGAGGCATGTTTAAAGTTTTTAAGATCATTTATGAATTGGGATAGAGTTGTTTTATGTCCAGTTTTATTAAGGGCAGCGCCAAGTGCCATCATGAAAATATTTTCAGGTTCATGAAAGATTCCAGTGTCTGTAACATTAAATATTTCTTTTACTGCCCTGATTATACCCTGATTCAGAGACGTGCCACCGGTCACAACCAGTGGAAGTACAACTTGTCGACGTTTAACTACGGTTGAGGCAAAGGTTCTGATGAGAGCCAGACAAAGTCCATAGGCGATTTCTTCAGGAGGAGTTCCCTTCTGCTGTAAGTGAATCATGTCAGACTTGGCAAATACGCTGCATCGACCAGCGATTTTAGCCCCACTTCGGGCAGAAATCGCCGTAGAACTTAATTCATCAAGAGTCATCCCCAGTCTTGATGCCTGTTGAAGCAGAAATGCTCCAGCTCCTGCAGCACACAGACCGTTAGTGTTAAAATCTTTAACATTGCCATTTTTATCAAGTTCAATCCATTTACTGAATTCTGCTCCCAGATCAAAGATTGTTCCCGCTTGAGGGTATCGTTTTCGTACCCCTGCAGGTAATGTAACCATATCACCGGGTCTTGCTTCGGATGGGAGAAAATCAAGTACATTTTTTGAGGAGCCGGTTACAGAAATGCGGATTTTCCCTTCAAGTTCTGAATTTGTCTCTTCAAGCATCTGGAGAACGGTGGCCTGGACGTTTTCTCTTATTGGCTGCGATATTTGCGTAATTATTGAAGAACCTTTAAGAATTACAATTTTAATATTCTGACTTCCTGCATCTATACCTATGTTAAGCATTCCCAACTCCTGAGATTATGACATTGTCATGAAATTATGACAAACCCATGACAAAAGATATATATCAATGATTTTAAATTGTAAATAACTTTTATAAATTACTGACAATTGAGATCAGTAAACTGAAGAATCTTTGAAGTAGAATCAGACCAGCGGAAAAGACTAAGAAGGCAGCAAACAATTTAGATAGAGAATTCAATGGCATAGCGATGAAATAGGATTGAAGTCCGGGATTAAGGCGCCCTGCCAGACCCATGGTTATGTTTATCAATATGGAAATTATTATTGCCGGGGTGGCGATAAGGAAGGAACTGAGAAAAAATACAGATAAAAGCCTTATTGACAAGGTAGTCATCGTTTCAATTCTTACGGCATTTAGCAGGCTTCCCTGAGGAAAAGAATTGAATGTAAGAAAAACAGCTTTAAGGAAAACAAGGTGAGCTCCTGAAACAAAAAAAATACAGACGGCGAAAATCTGCGCCATTATAGTCAGTGGAGATGACTGGGAGCGGGTAAGAGGATCAGTCGCAGAGCCCATGCCTCCCGACAGATTGTCCATAATAGAAAAACTACTTTCAAAAATTGAAAAAATTGTAAGAGTTATTGTATAGATAAATACTCCAAATACAAACTCGGAAAGTACTGCGGCAAAATAACTATCGGGAATTCTAACGGGCAATACGGCGGTCAGGTAAACCGTTAAAAGGATGGTGATTGTACCCCGCAGGGGCAGTGAACTTGCTGCAGGTGAAAATAAGGGCAAAGCTGAAACAGGAGCAATTCGGGCGGCGATGAGGGTTCCGGAAACAAGAAATTCATTCATCTCACAAACCAATAACTCTTTTTTCGTGTTTCCTAAGGCGAAAAAGCAAGTATTTCATTACATTTCGATCAAATGTCATTAATTTTAGCCGGTGCCTGGACCGAAGATTGTGACAGATCATTTTATCCAATCCCTGCAATAATCCTCAGAATCAGTCGGGAAAACGACATCAGTTCGGATGCTATAAACGGGCCAAAAATCAGAAGGGATAGAGCAACAGCAAGGAATTTGGGAACAAAACTTAGAGTCTGCTCCTGAATCTGAGTAACACTCTGAATAATCGATATAATCAAACCTGTAATAAGGGATATGCCCAGTGGAATCGCACTGAAAAGCAAAGTAAGAATAAGGGCTTTTTGCATAAGGTGAAGATATAACGCCGATGACATTATGTGTAACTCAGAATTAATGCTCGGGAAATCAAGCTGAACCCATCAATTGATACAAAAAGCAGGAGCTTGAATGGAAGGGAAACAGTAGTTGGATTAAGCATGTGCATTCCCAGCGCCATCAGGATATTTGCTACGAGTATATCAATAATGAGAAAGGGTAAAAATAAAAGGAAGCCTATCTGGAACGCCTCTGATAATTCGCTTATAAGAAATGCAGGGATCAATACAATAAATGAATCCTGAGCATATGGTTTTGCTTTAGAAAGTTTGCCGCTTATCTCGGAAAAGGCCCTCTTTTCTCCAGGATGTGCATGCTTATTAAGGAATTCTTTCAATGGTTTTGAGGAATTATTAACGAAACTGACAAGGGATTGAGCCCGAACTGATGGGTCCTTTTTCGTATCTGCAAAGCCTGCAAAATCATTTTTCCCAGCCTCATAACACTTCTGAAAAACAGGGAACATGATAAATGTGCTTAGAATTATTGCAATTCCGGTGAGAACCATGTTGGGTGGCGTCTGGTTGAGGCCAGCGGCACTTCTGAGAAGGCCAAAGGTGACAGCTATTTTTACGTAACTGGTGATAAAAAGTAGAAGAAACGACAGGGATGCGGCAATCACCAGGATAGTTGTTATCCCGGATGAACCCGATGGAATCAATTCAACAGGAATCGGCGCATTCATTTTTCGATTTCTTCCCGGGAAGTAACTTGATTTGTTGATTCAAGTGTATTTTCTTTAACAATCACTGGAATTTCTGAAACGCAAGTAAGTCCATTGGGGCCGGAAGAAAAAAGATGTTCCTGACCATCAATAGAAATAATATAAAGGCACTTACCCGCTTCAAGAGGAAGAGATTCAACAAGTTTCAACCTTTTTCCGCGGTTATTTTTTACCGAAGGCATGAAACTGAGAAGACGATTTCCATATTTTGCGAAGATAATCATGACGGCGATCATCAGCCCAAGGATAAGGATGGTTTTTAATACAAGCCAACCCATGGAGGGGATTTCTGGATCTGCAGTTAGCAGGTGGAGGAAATTCATTGAATTGATAATACTCAGGAATTTGGATTGTCCTGAGATGCGGCTGCCCGCTCAATCATTTTTAGATAAAGGTTACAACTTTTATTGTTCGGATCAAATTTGAGAACTTCTTCAAAATATTCCCGGGCTTTATCCATATCTGTTTTGCTGTAGTATACAACTCCCATGCTTATCAGCGCTGGAGTGTATTTTTTATTTGTAGTTATTACAGTTTCAAGCTCTGAAAGAGCTTTGTCATAATCACCTTTCTCACGATAAACATCTGCAAGTCTCGTGCGGATATCAATAAAGGTAGGGGCAAGAGCAAGAGCCTTCTCGAACTCAGTTATAGCTTCATCATAAAGTGTGAGCTCTTTGTAAACCTCAGCTAAATCAGCGTGCATGTTGGAGAGCTTGCCTCTGACGAAGGGATCGAGAGATGATGGCTGGTTTTTACTTTGAGCCATAGCGCGGGAATAGACTTTTCGGGCTTCGCCGTACTTGCCGAGATCATTATATGTGACGCTCAAATTAAGAGCAGCATCGGTATAGTTAGGATTTATGATGAGCGCTCTTTCAAAGTGCCCCTTGGCTTTATCCATTTCTCCGACGTTATGGTATATAACTCCCAGCATGTTGTGGACGTCTGCAAGGTCATCGCGGATTTCCAGAGCGCGGCTCAGGAGTTCTTCTGCCCGTGTAAATTCTTTGTTTTCATATGCTTCCCGGCCTGTAGCGACAAGTTTCCTGAGATCTTCCATTATTTTTTCTCCCCGGGAATTTTACTCAATAATTTTTTTGCTTCCATCAAATTTTTACTTCGAGGATATTTTTTAATAAACTCGGAAAGCAATGTGCGAGCTTTCGAATATGTTTTCTCTTTGATGTAGAGTTCTGCAAGTTTTATAACAGCTTCATGAATTCTTTTTGATTCCGGATAGTTGGATAACAGGAATTCATATCTCATGCGAACTCCTGTCGTCTTGCCTTTTTTCGTATAATAAGAAGCTACATACATCTCATGGTCTGCAAGTTTTTCGACCGCTTTCATGTGGTATTTCTTTACGCTTTTAAGGTAGGAACTGTCAGGATATCTTTTCATGAAAATTTTGAATATTTTCATGGCACTGCGTGTGTGAGTCAGATCTTTTTCGTAAGACGGTGGGAAAATGAAAAAATCCCCGGGGCCCAGTCTATACTGACAAAACCCGATTTTCCAGGTGGTGTATCCGGATTTGACAGCTTCGTGAAAGGGGTAATCCTTCATAAAGTCATGATAAAGAGAGGCAGCAGTTGCAAAACTGCTTTCTTTAACGTGACAGTCAGCAATGCGGAGATCTGCCAGTGTTGCATATTCAGACAGAGGAAATGCTTTTTTGATTTTTCCAAAAATCGTACGGGCATCTTCCCAGTCTTTCGATTTCATTCTTTTGAGTGCGAGTTCATAGACCTTCTTTGGATTTTTTAAATAAGACTTTGGAATCGCAGACTTATCGGTAAGAGTACACGAACCGAAAGTGATAAAAAGACTGGATATTAAAAATAATGTTTTAAAGTTGTTCACAATTAACCCCAATCATTACAGGTCCATCCGGAAATTCAAAAAATTGAAGTGTTAAGCATTTATTAAAAACCGAATATAACCCATAAGATGCTGAAAATATTAGCAGTGCCCGGATAGGAAACCCAAAGTTTCCCTGAAAAGCGAAGGCCCGGGCATTAACTTACAAGTCATGAAACTTATTGTTTTTCAAAGATACTGTCAAGCGTTTCAATGATCATGAAAATAATATTATCACTGCGGATTATTCCTTTCCGGGTGATCTTTATTTTACAGTCATCAATCGCAATCAGATCCTGATTAAATAAATTCCGCGTTACATTGCGGAAACATTCATTAGAAAACCAGTCCCGGGGCACGGAAATTCCTGCGGTCATGCGAAGACCGGATAAAAGTTTTTCAGACCATTCTTCCTTTGCAGTAACTATTTCTATATCTTCCGGAAAATGTTTACCCATTGCAAGGCGCTGCAGATAGTTTTGAGGTGGGAATTCCATAGTAAATCTATAATTCCCAAGACTTGAGGATGATCCACTTCCAAGGCCAAGCCAGTATCCCAGATTCCAGTAAACCTGATTGTGACGGCTTTCATAGCCAGTTTTAGCATAATTGGATATTTCATAATGGGAGTAACCATGAGATTCGAGAAAATCCCGGGCAGAATAAAAATCATTGATCCAGGATTCTTCCTCCGGGAGAATTAACTGCCCCTTTTTATAAAGCTCAGTCCAATAACTGTGTTCCCCAAGGGTCAAGCCATAAACACTTAAATGTGGAATATCGAGAGATGTTAAAATCTCAAGATTCTGTTGGAATTCGTTCTCCACGCAGTCGGGAAGCCCAAAGATGAGGTCTGCATTGAAATTAGTATATCCGGATTTTTTTATATTGCTGATAGCTTCCAGTGCTTTCTCACCGGAGTGTCTGCGCCCAATTCTTTCAGGATTATGCAAAGTCTGGATTCCCATGGAGATTCGGTTAACTCCGGCTTCCCTGAGGGTTTCCAGGAGTTGAAAGGACGCATCATCGGGGTTTACTTCAACAGTGAATTCCTGAAGAAGCTCCAGATTGAAAGATTCTGAAAGTGCACATGAGACGTTTTTAAGCAGATCTGCTCCCGCGAGGCTGGGTGTACCGCCTCCGATGTAGACCGTATCTACACGTTTCCCGCTAAGCAAGTTCCCCCAGAACCGGATGTCTTTGATAAGTGCTGAAATGTATTCATCAATAAGATTATTCGTAAATTTTACACGGGGAAAATCACAGTAGGCGCATATGGTTTTGCAAACAGGAAAATGGATGTAAATCGAAAAATTTTGAAGGGATTTAAAATCAGGCTGGAGTATGGACAAACTGGCTAGTTGTCGAGATCGCACTCGTCGTCTTTGGTAGCTTCGGATAATTTACAGCGATTGTCACAGAAGTCTTTAGTTGTAAGGAAGTCGCGGCATTCGCAGATACATTTACCGTTGAGATCTTCGGATTCGCCACCGATTCTGATGCAGATGAATCCTAGAGAACAACTGCCTTTTTCTGAATCGCTGCAGTCTCCGTCACCGGAGCATTTTTTTGAACAATATTGCATTGTTTCAATTTCTTCTACATCGGTAGGACTGATTCGTGATTGGAAAACACAGATGCGGTCAAGGCATTCGGGGGCTTCGGCATTAATGGCTTTAACACCGGCGGTACCGGATGCGTTATCGAAACCGACAACACAGTAGCGGCCGAGATCTGTTTCATCACAGGATGCGAAAACCATGAGAGAGATCATTAAAACTGCAAAAGAAAAAAGTTTTTTCATAAAATCCTCCGGTAAAAACCAGGTGAAAATAACCTTTGGGAAAACGGTATAAGTTTATGCTTATCGTTGTCTGAGTCAACAAAAATATTCCCACCGACTAAGTTTTTAACCGGAAAATGACCTTCAGGCAACAAAATATTGCAACTTTCCTTTCCATCCGGCGAAAATTTAGTCATGAAAACGCATGTCACACCTGAAGTATTAGCGAAAATTTTACCAGAAATGAAAACCAATAGTGGAAAACCGCAATTTTCAACTCCCCTCGAGCAAGCGGAACAGGAAATTCTTCTCTGCAGGAAAAATTCCATAGAAATAACTATTCCGGGAGATTCCGATTATCCTTCTGAGTTAAACGATGGTAGTGGACCTGATTTTATAGAGTATCTGGGAAACCCGGAAGTCCTCAACAATCGCACCGTTACTATCGTAGGGTCCCGGGCCGCTTCAAAGTATGGAATGGATCTGGCATTCAAACTATCAGAGATCCTTGCCCGGGAAGGATTCTGCATTATTTCCGGAGGGGCTTATGGAATTGATGGCGCGGCTCATCGCGGGGCGGTGGCCGCAAAAGGATTTTCAGGTGTTTTTCTGGGTGGAGGAATTCTCAAACCCTATCCGGATCGACATATACCACTTTTTAAGGAAATTATTAAACTGGGTGGCGTAGTTATGTCTTTTGTTCCGGCGACATTCCCCTTAATGCCCTGGGTTTTTCTACGGCGAAACCGATATATGGCGCAGGCATCTATGGCCACAGTCGTTTGTGAAGCTCAAATTCGTTCCGGTTCTCTCAGCACAGCGCGGCATGCAATGAAGTGTTCAAAACTGGTTTTCAGCACTTCCGATTCTCCAGGCTGTCAGATTCTTGCAGGGGCGGGGGCGATGGTTTTCGAGGAAGTAGAAGAAATAGTATCATTTCTGCATGCTAAAAAAACTCTTTAAAATCAAACGAAACCAAAATCAGTTAATGAATGTCCTTGACAGATGCATTAAGAAAATCACAAAACCTATGAATTGAAAAGTCCCATTCGTATAGCGAACTGATGGGCTCAAAATAGGTCTATGCCCGAAATAAGTTGTCTTTTGACCGCTTAATGTTTATTAGTAGCAGGACTTATGCCACGAACTGGTGAATTTACTGCGAACTGATATGAGAGTTTGAAATGCCAAAACCATTAATTATTGTTGAGTCCCCTGCAAAAGCCAGGAGTATTGGAAAATATCTTGGTAACAAATATACAGTTATTGCTTCCAAAGGACACATAAGAGATCTTCCTAAAGAAAACATGGGTATTGATATTGAAAATGGTTTCGAACCCAAATATGTTGTTCTCAAGGAAAAAAAGGATGTTATCAGTCAGATCAAGAAGGCTTCCGAGAAAGCTGATGTTATCCTTCTCGCTCCCGACCCTGACCGCGAAGGGGAAGCAATTGCCTGGCACATAATGGAAATACTCAAAGATGTTAACTCAAACGTGAAGCGGGTTTTATTCAATGAAATTACCCGAAAAGGAGTTATCCACGGTCTTGAGAACCCCCGGGAGCTTGACCGCAATCTTTTTGAAAGTCAGCAGGCTCGTCGTGTGCTTGATCGCCTTGTGGGTTACGAACTGTCACCCCTTCTGTGGCGAAAAGTCAAGCGTGGCCTTTCCGCCGGAAGGGTGCAGAGTGTTGCCCTTAGGTTGATTGTTGAGCGCGAAAAAGAAATCGAAGCTTTCATTTCAAAAGAATACTGGAATCTCGGGTGCATGCTCGCATCAGGAAAAGATGTTTTCAAGGCTTCATTGGCAAAAGTAGACGGTAAAAAAGCGGAAATCGGCAATGGTCAGGATGCCGATGCCATTGAAGAGATTCTCAAGGGCAAACCGTATGTTATAAAACAGATAGCTGAGAAAAAGAGTTACAAAAAGCCTTCTCCTCCTTTTATAACAAGCACACTGCAGCAGGAAGCTGCCCGTAAATTCAGTTTTCCCGCAAAGAAAACTATGCAGATTGCCCAGAAACTTTATGAAGGAATCGAAATAGGAAAAGAAAAAGAACCTACGGGTCTTATCACATACATGAGAACGGATTCAACCCGTGTGAGCGCCGACGCAATAACATCTGCCCGTGATTTTATTACAGAGCGTTTCGGCGCCAACTATGTTCCTGAAAAACCAGTTATTTACAAGAGTCGCAAAGATGCCCAGGATGCTCACGAAGCCATCAGGCCTACGGATGCCATGAGGAGCCCTGAAATGGTGGAAAAACTTCTTGATGAAGCGGGAACATCGGGCAGAGATCGCAATGATCTTCTAAAACTGTATTCCCTTATCTGGAAACGATTCATCGCCTCTCAGATGAAAAATGCAGTTCTTGATATTGTACAGGTTGACATTGAACGAGCCAATCTTCAACTCCGCGCTCAGGGCACAACGGTTTCCTTCCCCGGATTCACCGCCGTTTACGAAGAAGGTCGTGACAACAGCGAATCCGATGAAGCGGAAGGCCGACTTCCACCGCTGAAGCAGGGTCAGGAACTGGATCTCAAAAAGATCCTCAAAGAACAGAAGTTTACGCAGCCTCCACCGCGATTCAGCGAAGCCACCCTCATCAAAGAACTTGAGGAAAAAGGCATCGGACGCCCCTCAACATACGCTAACATCATCAGTACCGTCATCACCCGCAAATACGTCGAGCGGGAAAAAGGCCGGTTCAAACCCACGGAACTCGGGTCCATCGTGACCGAAATCCTTGTGGCCAGTTTCCCCGAAATCCTCAATGTGGAATTTACCGCCCAGATGGAACAGAAACTGGATGATGTCGAAGAAAACAAAGTGGAATGGAAGGTGCTGATTGGCGATTTTTATGGGAAGTTCCATTCAACGGTGAAACAAGCTGAAACGGATGTTCAGAGCCTTAAAAGTCGTATTGAAGAAACGGACATTGATTGTAGTCTCTGCGGCGCTAAAATGGTCGTGCGCTGGGGTAGAAATGGTAAATTCCTTGCTTGCAGTAAGTATCCTGAATGCAAAAACACCAAGGAAATCCGCATGGAATCCGGGACTATCCAGATTGTCGAGCCCGAGGCCAGAAACGAAAAATGCCCCGCCTGCGGGAAGGGTATGGTCGTCAGGAAGGGTAAATTCGGTTCATTCCTTGGATGTGTGGATTATCCCGCATGTCGTGGAACCATGCCCCTTTTACTTCCGTTTAAATGCCCGAAAGAAGGCTGCAGTGGAACTCTCGTAGAACGAAAGGGTAAAAAGAAGGTCTTTTACGGTTGCAGCAATTACTCAAGTGATGGCGGATGTGATTTCTCCACCTGGGATGAGCCCATTGCTAAGCCCTGTCCACAGTGTGGCCACGAGTACACTTTCCGGTCAAAACCGCGAAGATCATCCCGTACATTCCTTAAATGCCCCAAATGCGGATTCTCAAAGGATGAAGAGGAAAATTGATGTCCGATGGCTCCTCTATAACAGTTGCAGGTGGCGGACTCAGTGGTTGTGAAGCTGCCTGGCAGCTTGCAAAACGCGGGTTCAAAGTAAAGTTATTTGAGGCCCGTCCCCATTTTCAGACCGGAGCACATAAAACAGACAGCCTTGCAGAACTGGTATGCTCCAATTCACTCAAAACAATTGACGAAGCAAAACCCGCCGGAGTCCTGAAAAAGGAACTGGAAGCTCTCGACAGCCTTCTTATTTCTGCCGCTTATGCATCATCAGTGCCAGCGGGAAGAGCCCTTGCCGTTGATAGAGCGCGATTTTCTGCCATCGTCTTTGAGAAACTCACGGAAAATCCCAACATTGAGCTCATCAGGGAAGAAATCACTGAAGTTCCTGAGAAAAACGCCATTATTGCTACAGGTCCCCTGACTTCTCCGAGTCTCGCGAACTCCTTAGGCGAGCTTTTCGGGAGTGGTTTATATTTTTATGATGCTATTGCTCCGGTAGTTGAGGCTCAAACCATCGACATGGAACACGCCTTTTATGCATCCCGCTGGGGAAAAGGACCCGGGGATGACTATCTCAATTGCCCCCTGAATGAAACTGAATATCTAAGCCTTGTGGATTTTATCCGGACAGCAGACAGTGTTGAAGCCCGCGCTTTTGAAGATGCAAAGTTTTTTGAAAGCTGCCTGCCTGTAGAAGTTATGGCTTCGAGGGGGCTTGATGTTTTGCGATACGGTCCTTTAAGACCTGTGGGGATTTTTCATCCTGTGACGGATAAGCGTCCCTATGCCGTAGTCCAGCTGAGGGCGGAAAACCTTGAGCGTACAGCTTTTAATCTTGTGGGTTTCCAGACCCGGATGAAGTATCCCGAACAGAAAAAAATGCTTGCTCTGATTCCTGCCTTACGGAATGCCCAAATCCTGAAATATGGGGAGATTCACCGCAATCTTTATATAAACGCTCCGGAAAAACTCTCTCGATGCTTTGCGATTCCTGATCGCGAAAATGTTTTCATTACGGGGTTGTTAACGGGTATGGAAGGGTATGTGGAAAGTATTGCCACAGGGGCCCTCAGCGGCATCCAGATGGCCTGCGAGTTGACTGGTAAACCGTGGACGCCTCCCCCGCGTGAATGCGCACTGGGGGCAATCTGCTGGTGGCTGGAAAATGCTCCACAGCCATACACTCCAACAAATATAAACTTTGGTCTGTGGCCTCCCGTTGCCGATGTTAAACACTCGGAAAGGCATGCGGCGATGGTAAATCGTGCAAATGAATCTTTCAAATCCTGGAAATCCTCTCTTGATTCATGGTGGTAAAATATGGACATAGTACTTGCAAGTGCGTCACCGAGACGCCTTGAACTCTTATCAAGGCTTGGTCTTGAAATCCTCGTTAATCCTCCTCACATCGACGAAGATATAGGCATAGTGGATCCGCCCGAACTTGTCATGGAACTATCCGAGCGAAAAGCAAATGCAGTTTTCGACTCAAGTTGTCTCGTGCTTGCCTCGGATACCGTGGTTGTTTGTGACAGGCAGGTTCTCGGGAAACCTTCCGGTCCCGAAGATGCCGCCCAAATGTGGCGAATGCTCTCGGGCAGATGGCATGAAGTAACAAGCGGATACGCAATCCTTTGTCCCGGCGGAAGTCGCGTTATTAACTGTGTTACATCGCGTATTTTATTCAAGAATCTTTCAGATGCCGAAATCCATGCCTACACTGCCTGCGGCGAGTGGACGGACAAGGCCGGCGGCTATGCGATTCAGGGTATTGCAGCTTTCTGGATAGAGAGTATACAGGGATCCTATACCAACGTCATGGGTCTTCCACTCATGGAAGTGGCCCGGGACATCGGTACTCTCAGACCGGATCTGCTGCCGTTTCCCCGACGGATGGTTTAAGGAATGATTTATTATGAGTATCCGACAAAATCTTGAGACTTTACGACGACAGATTGATGAAGTGGCGGTTTCCTGTGGTCGAGATCCCGGGGAAATTGGACTTCTTGCGGTGTCAAAATACCACGATATTTCCTCAATACTCGAGGCATATAACGCGGGACATCGGGATTTTGCCGAAAACTACGTGCAGGAACTTTCGGGGAAGATCCCTTCTGCTCCCGCTGATGTTAACTGGCATTTTATCGGGCCTCTCCAGAGCAATAAACTCAAGGACATAACCGGGCAGGTTGAGTTAATACACTGTGTTTCAACGGTGAAACACCTCCTTAAAATCGACGGTATTGCCCGGGAAAAGGGCATAACGCAAAACATTCTTTTTCAACTTAAGACATCGCACGAAGAATCGAAAGCGGGCTGCAGTGAAGAGGAGCTCGATGATTTATTTGCGGCTTTAACCGACTGTTCCTCCGTTTGCTGCCAGGGGTTCATGACAATGCCCCCGTTTTTCGATGACCCGGAAATGTCAGTGCCCTATTTTGAAAAAACATCTGAAGTTTTCAGAAAGTACGCCGCAGGAAATCATCCGAACTTTAAGCCAGTGCATCTGTCGATGGGCATGACCGGGGATTTTGCTCAGGCAATTCGCTGCGGAAGTACTATTTTAAGGATTGGAACAGCGATATTCGGTGAAAGAAATTACTGAT
Source organism: Myxococcota bacterium (assembly GCA_018821305.1). GTDB lineage: Bacteria > Myxococcota_A > Polyangia > HGW-17 > HGW-17 > JAHJMN01. Next base: position 93,702 of record JAHJMN010000021.1, on the reverse strand, counting down.
ATGAAAATCATATTCATTACTTCAATTCTCTTTTTTTATGGGTGTTCCTCCAGGGAGAGCTACAGTCTTGAAAAGGACGACTCAAAGCCGGAGGTTCTAAGCCAGACCAATCGAAAACTTCTGAAGGAATTATCCGTTTACAACGATAAGTCCGCAGGAGTTTTAGATACGATCCTGAAAAGTCAGGATCCTTTCCTGAAGAACCTTGCCTTAAAACGCATTGCCTCATGGGATCGAAGTATTTCATTCAAATACTATCGCCGGATGCTTTCAGATACTTCCGCCGTGATTCGCAAAAGGGCTCTGGAGGAAATCTGGAATGAAACCGACCCTGCCAAACTCAAGGAAATTGAAATAATTACATTTGAACTTCTAAACTGGGCAGAAGATGATTTTCTGAAACAGGCGGCGAAGCTTCTTGAGCGCCGTCTAACCCCGCAGATGCGCGACAACCTTATCAAGATTATCGAGAAAAGACGTGGCAGCAAGGTTGCTCTATTTGAACTTCTGTGTTCTCATCATCTTTCCCGCTCGCACAGCATCTTCGTTACAAAAAACGAAAAACAACTGGGCTCAAGCCTCGCCCGTTGTATCGCCGCCGTGCGTAAAGCTGCCGAATCCAAGTTCAAAGACCGTCTGAATCCAGAAAAATAACCTTCACCTTCCAATCCATGTTTATGATACTATAATGAAACTTTACGGTGAAATCATGGATCCAACTCTTACTGAACGTTTAAAAACACTCGATAAATTGAAGGCAAAACTTGATTCATTCCGACCACTTCCGCCGGAAGTTATAAACAATCTCCACGAGGATCTTGTTCTCCGTTTCACGTACAATTCCAATGCAATTGAAGGCAATACACTGACCCTGAAGGAAACAAAAGTCGCACTCGAAGGGATCACCGTAGGCGGAAAAACTATGCGTGAACATTTTGAGGCCATTAATCATCGGGATGCCATTCATTATATTGAAGAATTAGTCCAACAGAAAGAGTTACTTTCTGAGTGGCAAATAAAATCAATTCACCAACGGATTTTGAAAAATGTGGATGATAAAAATGCCGGAATTTATAGAAAAACAAATGTAATTAGTTAATGTCCTGTAATACCAAGTTTTCAAGTTTAGGCCAAATTTCTGCACAGGACATTAAGAGTGAAAACTTTGAAATTATTGTAGTGTTCTGAATAGCATGTTTTCGTAAACATGCTCAATTTTGATAAAAATTGAATTTCAGGACACGAACTAATTATATCCGGAGCAGAACACATTCCTCCGGATGCGCTGCAGGTAGAAAGTGCCATGATATCGTTCATAAACTGGTGTAATAATGAGGGCATGACATTACACCCCGTTGTAAGGGCAGCGAGGATTCATGCTGATTTTGTGAAAATACATCCATTTACTGATGGTAACGGACGCACTTCCCGTCTTTTAATGAATCTTGAACTCATGAAAAACGGTTTTCCCCCTCCGGTGGTTACAATTGAAAAACGACTGGAATACTACGAATCTCTCGATGAAGCCCACACTAAGGGAAACTATAACCCATTTTATTCGCTAATCTTTGATATAACCGAATCAGCTTTCAATCCCTACTGGCACGCACTGACCCACATCAAACGATAGTTTATGACCCGCGGATTCACCGTCGACGATTGGATTTGCCCGTGAGCATTCACGTCGATGTGATTACAAAACGTCGGAAATTCCGCGTTCGTAGAACGCCTTTGGATAGCCCGGAGCTTCAGCTCCGGGATCAGGCGTTTAAATCCATCCCCTTTCCCCCTTCAGGTGCGCCGCCGACGGCGGCGCACCTGAAGGGGAAAAGGAACATCATTATTATGAAAAAATCATTTCTATGGGCCGCGTTTTTCGTGCTATGAAGTTACTGTCCTGAGATACCATAAATCAATTTTTGCCGACTTTTAACTCAGGACAGTGACCGCAAGGTGTTGAAAATATTTTAGTGGCCTGATAGGCTTTTTAATTAAAGCCTTCGCGAAGCGAATTACAGGACACGAACTATACATATCCATGGTGACGGCCCCCGCAGGGCCATAAGTTGAAACCGGAGGATTCGATGAAAAAACTTATTATTATTACCGCCCTTTCTACCGCCGCTTTTTTCGGTTGCGATGACGATTCAACGAGTAATACTACGGGGAAGCTTGGCGGGGATTGCCTGCCTGACAATAAGTGTGACTGGCCTCTGATGTGCGATAATGGAAAGTGTGCTGAAAACCCTGTTGATCCCGGTCGTGAAGGCGGTCCCTGCTTTGAAACTGGTGAGTGTTACGACAACCTCGTGTGTTTTAATGACATCTGCATGAGTGCCGGAAATGAGGGTGGACCCTGTCTTGAGGATAACACTTGTAATGGCGAACTCGAATGCATTTCAGACACCTGTGTTCAGACCGGAGTCCTGAATGCTCCCTGCCGTCTTGACGGAACTTGTGATGAACTCCTTGTATGTGAAGAAGGTGTCTGTCTTCCGGACTATGACGGTGACGGTTTCAGTTCAGGTCGTGATTGTGACGACTTTAACAGCGGGATTGTACCGGGAACTATTGAACTTTGTTCTTCTGATTGCAATTGGGGCCGGTATGTCTGTCAGGAAGACGGTACCTGGTCTACCTGCAGTGCTTCTAATGATTGTGCATGCACTACTCCGGGAGAACTTGAGGAAGTTGAATGCCGCTATTGTGGCTGGGGATATCAGCGCTGCGGAAGTGACTATCAGTGGGAAATCCCCCTTGAATGTCATGACGAAGGTGTCTGCCTTGAGGGAACCATTGAAACACACAGTTGCGGCTTTTGCGGTACTCGAACACGCATGTGCGGTCCCGACTGCACATGGCTGGCATGGAGCGAATGCACAGGTCAGGGAGAGTGCCAGGCTGGTCTTCAAGAATACACCACCGACGACTGTACACCACTGGGTTATGTAAGAGAGCGCGAGTGCGATTCCCAGTGCAACTGGGTTGATCTTGGCGATTGCACCGGTGACTGCCTGATTGCGCCCCGCGCTGGTGGCACCTGGACCGACGGCACCCCGGACTTCAAAGACGAAGTCTGTATCCCCGCAGGTCCATTCTACTTCGGCGATGAGACCGATACGAACGAATCAAATGATCCTATGCGGATAATTTATCTCAGCCAGTATATTATTGATAAATATGAAGTTACAAACGATAGATACCGTGAGTGTGTTGACGCAGGTGTATGTGCTGCACCATCGGATCCGACCATAACTACATATTTTGATGATGGTACAGGCAATTTTCCAATTAGTGGAGTTACATATTCAGAGTCTCTGACGTTTTGTCAATGGGATGGCGGGAAAAGCCTCCCAACGGAAGCCCAATGGGAGAAATCTGCTCGCGGTCCTTATCCAAGACAAAATTTATTGCCATGGGAAGGAACCAGTTTAAGTTGCGATTATCATAACAGTCAAAACTGCCTCAATGCTCCACAACCAGTAAATTCTTACCCCGATGGCATAAGTTATTATGGTCTATACAATTGTCTTGGCAGTATGATTACGGGAACTCTGGATAAATATATTCCCATTTCTTCCTACAGTGATTTGCCTGAACTTAATCCTATTCGAATTGATGAAAGTTCAGAAACTTTTGCTATCAGGGGATGGAAATATAACGTATGGGCTGACTCAAGTGAATTTAGGGTCACAAAAAAGTATGTTTATGGAGTTTCTGCAAATTATAAAAGTAACAGTTCGGGTATCCGTTGTGTGAAGCACACTATAGAGGTGAAATAATGAAAAAGCTATTTATTTTTATCCTATTATCTGCATTATCATGTCAATCAAAAGATAAACAGTCGAAGTACCTTCAATCATGTTGACAACGAGTCTTTAGGTTTTTACAGGGAGTCTTTATGTTTTGACAAGGAGTCTTGAGGCTTTGACAGGGAGTCTTTATGTTTTGACAAGTAGTCTTGAGGCTTTGACAAGGAGTCTTGAGGCTTTGACAAGGAGTCTTTAGGTTTTGACAAGGAGTCTTTAGGTTTTGACAGGGAGTCTTGAGGCTTTGACAAGGAGTCTTGAGGCTTTGACAGAGAGTCTTTATGTTTTGACAGGGAGTCTTGAGGCTTTGACAGGGAATATAAACTTTTTTATACGCCTGCAAATTCTTTTTATATGCCTTCTACCACGATTGACAAGCCTTTAAACTTGACTGACAAGCCTTTAAACTTGACTGACAAGCCTTTAAACCTGACTGACAAGCCTTTAAACTTGACTGACAAGCCTTTAAACTTGATTGATATGCCTTTAAACCTGACCGACATGCCTTTAAACTTTACCGACAAGCCTTTAAACCTGACCGAAGGGTGATCAAACCTGACTGAAACGCGATCAAACCTGACCGAAGGGTGATCAAACCTGACTGATATGACAGTCGGGGAAATTGATCTGAAGATTCTCAAATTCAGGCAAAATAACCATAAATGCCCCTCCAGCGTCAATCTAAAAAATGCGAAAAAAGTGCATAAATCAGAGCCAATTATTTTCAAATGACATGTGCGGTTTCGTACCAAGGGTTCGGATGCGGTACATCCTTCTTCGTTGCAGGTTCTTTTTCCGGTGTTTCTTTATTATATCGGAAGGTTACATTAAGAATCGCGTAAATCCGTGTTTTTATGATCCGTTCATTCAACGTCGCAAGGGGATTCAGGGTTGATGTCATTCACGTTTATGATCCGTTCATTCAACGTCGCAAGGGGATTCAGTGGTGTGCGTAATCGTACCCGGCTCTTACGAACAGGGGTGATAAGCTTTCGCCTGTGTGGGATCAGGCTCATGATTCATTTATTCAGGGATATGTGGGGATTCAGGGGTTCGAGGTCATTCAGGATGATGTGATTATCCTGTGCTGGATTTTCACGTTCTTAGTAGCGGCGGCATTTGGCGTAGGAGATTTTACGTCCCATGGATCTGAATTTGTTGTATGCCTTGCTTTCTGCTCTTGATTTTGTTTTTGCCCAGACATAGATACTGGCGCCTTTTGAATGGCCTTTATGATATCTGTGACAGATGTATTTTTTCTGATGTTTTGTAGCTTCTGCCTGAGGTACGAAAGAGAAGGCAACAACGCCGGCGATGATTAAACCAATTATGTATTTCATTTTTTCCTCCTGTTGAAACGAGAACCTCGTTTTGTTAAGACACGTTAAAATTACCCGCCAAATCTACGCCGGTCAAGAAGGATTATTCAACAGGTACGTTTTTTTCACGAAAATTTTAAAAAAAAGGTAAAAAAGACCTATGTCAAGAGTTTGTCCATCAGATCCTGACATCTTACAAGAATAATCTCAGTGTCTTCCTCGTTGATTCCGAGCATGCGGAAGGGGAGTTTCGTGGGGGTTATATCCCAATAGTTCATAGGTAAAAGATCGAGGAAAAGGCAGATTTGATCCGTGGCAGCACATATGATAGATGCCAGTTGATTCAGGCCGCTGAGATTGTGATGGGACTCGCAGGCAGCGATAACTGCCGGGGAAATATTCAGTCGGCGCAGGATTGATGCCCCGGTTTCCATATGTGCCTGTTTTACAGTCTGAATACAGATTTCATCGGGGATATCAACGGAAAGGGCATCAAAAAGTTGGAGGATATAGGGTTCACCGATATCATGAACAAGACCCGCCATATATGCTTCTGTGGCGGGATATCCAATCCATGAGGCAATTTCACGGGCAAAATGAGCAGAAGCGATTGCTTTAAACTGCAGGCGGTTAACCCACTCATCATATTGGCGACTTTTGAAAAGGGTGCGCGTCAGAACCGTCTGATAAATGAGGAATTTGAGGTTTTCCATGCCGAGGCGAACCATGGCGTTGCGAATAGTTGAAACACTGGAATGCCCTTTGTAGAGGTTCGAATTTGCAAGTTCAATTATCTGAGTTTCCAGCTCACTGCCATTTCGGATGTGGGCCTCAAAAGAAGCCATGGATGCATTTGTCCTGAGGAGTTTCAGAAGTTCGAATTTTTCATCGGGGATGAAGGGAATGCTCCCCGTATTCCAGCGAAATGAGCGGCGCACAACTTTTTCAAGGTATTCAACGTCGATGTCACCGTTTCTGAGATCCAGTTTGAGACGCTTTGTTTCCCGGTCTATGACTGTGCGTGGCCAGGGGAGGGACTCAAAATTGCCCGTTTCCCTGTGGGCGGCCATGAGCCTCATAGTCGTTTTCAAAGCTCGTTGTTTTCTGGTTTCAATATCTTTCATGCAATCTCAAACCTGTATTAAACGGGAAAAAACCAATAAGTTAATCAGTTCGTGTCCTGTAATTCGCTTCACGAAGAAATTTATTTAAATTTCTAACAGGCCACTAGTAATATTTTCAACACCTTGCGGTTACTGTCCTGAGCAAAAATTGGCCGAAAAATTTGATTTTCGGTATTTCATGACAGTAACTAATCAGTTCGTGTCCTGTAGTCCTGAAGAACTACTGATGCCATATTCTAGTTGATCTCGGCGAGGTTTAGCAATAAATTAATAAAAATTTCCGGAAAGACTAAATTTCCCGAATTTTTGACCGATATACAGATCAGGCGAGAAAGGTTTGCCGGTGATCATCATGAAGATTTCAAATATTCACAATCAGAACATAAACAACGTAACCAGCGGAAAGAAAAAGCAGAATTCCGCATCCGAGGTGCAGCAAAACGAGAGCAATATTCCTTCGGATAGAGCTACAATCAGTTCTTCTCCTCAGATCTCGTCCGGATCTTCTGCGCCACCTATGGTTTCACTTCCTGCAAAAGTTCTTGACAGTGAAATGGCTGCGGGGCTTGTGAAATATACATCCTCGCAAATTACAACGGATTCAGACGCCGTTTCAGCTCAGTCGGGTTTTGATCCTGCCAGAGCCGCTGCCCTCCTTCAATAAGACCATTTCCCGGTTTTGCGTTCCTGACAAAATCCTGAACCACATGAATAATTTTAGTCCCTCGTGGATTTAAACATTGAAAATACAGGTAAAAAAACATACATTCTGTCACAACTGGAGTGACTGATGATCGATACCCACTGCCACATTATGGATCCGCCCCTTGATGCCGATTTTGCATCTCACTGTGCCGAAGCCCGGGATGCCGGTGTTTCCGGCCTCTTTTGTGTTTCAACAACATTTCAAAAATGGCAACCACTGCTTGAACATCGGTCTGAAATTCTTGAAATACTTCCGGAAAGCCGTTTCTTTCTCGGTTTTCATCCCTGGTTTCTTACGGACGAAACTCTATCCGGCTGTTTAGAACTCGAAAAACTAATGGATGAAATTGATGGACTTGGGGAAATAGGTCTTGATCGGACAGATCGCGCATCTGACTTCAATCTGCAGATGGAAATCATGGAAAATGAACTGGCTCTCGCTGCGCGATACAACAAACCATGCCTTGTTCATGTTGTTAAATCCCATGATGCAATGCTCGGATTTGTGAGAAAGTACCCCTCCGTGCGGGGAGTAATCCATTCTTTTTCCGGAAGCCGGGAAGAAGCTGTTAAATATACAGATAACGGTTGGAAGTTGGGGGCTGGGTTCGGGATCACCAGACCCACTGCTCAAAAGTTACACAAATTAATGGCCTTTATGGGCTCTGAGCATTTTGTTATCGAAACAGACAGTCCGTGGGTAAAACCCTGGGGCTATGAGGCCATCGCAAGTTATCCGAAAATGCTTGCAGACCTGGTGGTCCCCATGGCGGAGATTTTTCAGTTGTCACCTCAGGATTTTATGCAAAAGATAACTGAAAATGCCCGGATGATTTTTAAATGAACAATATCAAAAACCGCAAAAATGTTCTCACATTATTGATATTTCTTGTAGTATGTACGTTTTATATTCCCCTTGCAGGAAGTTATGGTCTTTTTGACCCATGGGAAACACACTACAGCGAAGTTGCCAGAACCATGCTTCAGAGGCAGGATCCCATCAGCACCTACTGGCAGGATGAAGGTTTCTATTCAAAACCCGTGGGTCTTTTCTGGCTGCAGGCCGCTGGCATGAAGGCTTTCGGTCTTAACCACACGGGAACAGATAAAAGTGATGAAATGGCGGTTTCTTCAAAGCCTGAATGGGCTGTGCGACTGCCGGTAATTATTCTCAGTGCCCTTGCTATTGCTTTTCTTTTCAATCTGGTTATGACATTTGCCGGGTTGAAAGCCGCATTTTTCTCTTCGATCTTCCTGATGATTATGCCCTATTATGCTCTCATAAGCCGTCAATCTATTACGGACATACCATTTCTGGCGCTTATGACAATGGCCATGGTTATGTTTATACGTGGGTTTTTCCGGGACGACGATGAATCTGACGAAATTGCACAGATTCCCCTTGGAAAAGGGCGCCGGTTTTCTTTCAGGGTAGTCCATGCGGTAAATCTATTTATTATTGTATCTGTTGTTCCCCAGTATCTGCTTTTTGCCTCTTCAGTGGATGCTTCCCTGCTCATCGGGAAAAAACGCTATGAATTTTCAGGTTTTCTGGTTTTTCTCCCGTATCTTCTGTGTGCTGCAGATGCGGTTGTTTCCAATATCCGGGGGAAAAGTTCCGCAGCTAATCATTTTATGCAGGCGGGTTTTGTATTTGCTGGTTTCGCAATTCTGGCCAAGGGATTCGGGGCGTTTTTTATTCCTGCGGGAGCCTTCTTTGTTTATATCGCACTTACCGGCGAATGGGATAAACTCCATCGATTTGATATACTTAAAGGTGTTTTACTTGTTATCGCTGTGAGTTTCCCCTGGCATCACGCCATGATGATTCGCCACGGCGGGGCGTTTTTCCAGGAGTATATTGTCCATCATCACTTCAAGCGGGCGGCCATGGGCGTGCATGGCGAGCGTGGTACTTTTACATATTATATTACACAGATGCTTTTCGGGCTCGTACCCCTGCTTCCCCTGATTCCAGCGGCCATTTCGTCGGCATTTCGTCGACTGTCATCCAAATCGCCTTCAGAACTGGATAAAGGTGATAAACTTTTGCTTATGACTTTCGTCTGGGCCGCAGTGACTTTTCTCCTGTTTTCCCTCATGCTCACGAAATTTCATCATTACATGCTACCGGTGACGGTTCCCATAGCTGTTTTGTGTGGCATTTACGCTGCCCGCAGTGAGGAAAAAGGTCTGGGAATTGCTTTTATTGCGGGCATTGCCCTGGCTGCTCTTGTGCTTCGAGAGTATTTCCTTGATAGCGCCCATTTTGTTAACCTTTTTATTTATAAATACGAGCGACTCTTTCCCTATGAACTCAATTTCCACTACTGGCTTGGGGCTGCCGGGGCTCTTACCATAGCAGCTTATGCTTTTACTGCGTTTGTTCGGAAACCCTTTGCCTGGGCTGCTTATATCGTTGCGGCATTGTTTTTTACCGGATATCTTATCTATGCTTACATTCCTGCCGTTGCACCCCACTGGAGTCAGAAGGAACTTCACCGCATTTATTTCCAGTGTCGTGCGGATTCCTCCGAAAGGTTCATTGCCTGGCAACTGAACTGGCGCGGAGAGAATTTTTACAGTAAAAATAAAGTACTCCCTTACATGGAGCTGGATTCGAAGAATTTTCTTTCCTATCTGAGACGATACGCAGTGAAAGAGACAACGGAAGATCCTTCCGGAAGGTTTCTGCTCCTGGAAATCCATCGTCTTGAGCGACTTCGTGGAGTCATGGACAGGGAGTTTTACAAGAAAAATCCGCATCTTTACAAGGGCAAGGATTCCAAAGAACTTGTTACCATCGTGGGACCCGGCTGTAAAAGTATTCCCTCGGATTCTGCCCCCCACAAGCGAATGTCCAATTTTAAAGTCCTCAAGCACCCGTATCCTCACAATAAATTCATTCTTGTGAAAATAATGATATAGACCGGTCTAAGCTGCTCACATCGGGGAAAACTGAAATTTTTCATTTCTGATATGGAAAAAACAGCCGATATACTTCATAATAATGATTTCTGGCTTATGGTATGAATATCTGATTTTCCGAAATTCAGTTAAGAAAAATAAAATGATCAAAGCCTTTCAGGAGTTACTTATGAAAAAACTGATTTTAACTATGGTTTTTGCTTCACTCTTACTTTCCTGTGAGGACGAGAAGATTGATCCAATGTGCGGGGATTCCAAAATTAATCAAGAATCTGAAGAGTGTGATAGAATCGACTTTGAGAATTCCTGCGTCGATTTAGGATATTACGGTGGTGAAATTGCCTGTACCACCAGTTGTACTGTAAACATTGACCAATGTATTTTAGCAGGGCGCTGCGGTGATGGTTCGCTGCAAGCTGATCATGAAGAATGCGACGGTTTGGAATTCGCTGGGGTAAACGGCTCGAACGGGGACGATTGTACTTCCCACGGATATGGAAGCGGCACCGTAAGTTGCACTGAAGACTGCAAATTTGACCTTTCCGAATGCGATTCTTGTGGAAATGAACAACTGGATCTACTTACCGGAGAGGAATGCGATGGTATACATCTCGGAGATGGGACATGCTATTTAGAAGGAATGTGGGGTGGTGAGTTGGGCTGCAGTTCCTCATGTGAATATGAACTTGAAAACTGCACTTTTGCAACAAATCCCATCACCGGTGAGCAGCACTCTTGCATTCTTAACGACAAAGGCGAACTGTTATGCCTTGGCAAAAAACTTGGCGGGAGCACATCAGATAGTAAGCCCGAAAAGATTGCATTTACTGAAAATGTAGCTCAGGTGGTATCAGGATCTGCTCACGTTTGTTTTCTTGACGCAGTTGGCGATACCTGGTGTTTGGGTGAAGGGGCAGATTACAGACTTGGGACGGGTGATTATCAGGATCAACTTGCCCCTGTGAAAATAAATGCTCCGGGGCAGATTTTTACAAAATTGAGTGCTGGTGCTTCAGCAACCTGCGGAATAAACGGAGCAGGGGAGCTTTATTGCTGGGGTACACTAAAACGGCCTTTAGAGGATTTCTTTCAAAATACAACACCACAACAGATAACGTTTGATGAAGGTAATGTTATTACAAAAGTGAGTGTTGGCGACGTCCACATGTGTGTAATTGACACAGATGGCGCTGCTTTTTGCTGGGGTAATAACTCAGGCGGCAAACTTGGTAACGGGCAAAGTGGATTCTTCCTTACAGATTCGTTTACTCCTGTTGCGGTATTACAATCGGAAGACTATGTTGATATTGCTGCATGTCAGGAACATACCTGTGCCATCGATATAAACGGGGATCTCTGGTGCTGGGGAAAAGGCTCAGACTATGAACTTGGTACTGGAGGAACTGATGATTCAGCGCAACCTGTCCTTGTGGATGCGCCTTCGGGAGTCGAATTCGTAAAAGTCATGTGTTCGATAAGTGAATTGAGACAGACAGGATACAGTGGATTTACCTGCGCTCTGTCCAGTGTGGGTGATCTCTATTGCTGGGGTGATAACTATAACAAAGGAAGACTTGGAAATAACGGTGCTGCGACTTTTGAACCTTTACCCGCTATGGTTCACCAATCAGACTTTAATCTCCGATGGCAGGATTTTTATGTTGGAACAAATCACGTTTGTGCTGTGGATATGGACGGTCGCCCATGGTGCTGGGGTGATGATACCAATAAAAAATGCGGCGGTGATGCCATTGGGGTGTATATTGCCCCTGTTGCTCTCATGCCCTGATCCTAGAAAAATCCCTGAATCCCGAAATACCCGAAACTGACACCGAAGTAACTGTTGTCATCGTTATCAACAAAATGTTGAATGCGAATGCCGGCGTCTATACCAAGATGAGTGTTTATGGGAAATAGAATCCCAAATGGAAAACTGATAAGCGTACCTGAAACATCGGACCCGGAGGCAGCGAAAATCCCCTGATTCTTGAAATTGCGTTTAGTGGAGTTTTCAGCTTCCGGTGCCGTTGCTTTAAGCCAGCCGCCTTCAATCCCGCCATAGATGTAGAAACGTGAAATCGGGTGAAAATATCGTGCCCCACCACTCAGTGCGTAGCTTTTCCCTGCAGCGGAAAATAGATCTCCCGTGGGAATCATAAATGAAAACGTAGCGAAAACAGCTACATTATCAGTGATGAAGTAGCCTCCCGACGGGGCGAAAGTGATAAGTGTGCCCGATTGTGTATCACCGTTATCCGGAGTATGGGATATCTGGTCAAGGGTGATGAATCCGCCGATAATGATTGTGCCTGTTTTAAGTTCAAAGGGCTTTAGTCTGTTATCCAGAGCATTCGCGGAAAATGTTGTAAAAGAAATTACTGAAAATACTAATGAAATAAGAATGGATTTAAACACGGCAAAGATCTTTCTGTATAAACAAAAGACACTTTAGAACTCTAAAAAATATTTTCAACAGTAAAATCGGAATTCAACGGATTGGAAAGGGAGGGGGTCCCTTAAACAACGTGGGCTTGAACGCTTTCAGTTAACAGCTGGCGGTCTTTTTTTGCATAACTTACGGAAATTTCGCACAGAGAAACGTATGTGAACCAGCTCAGAAGTTTTTCCCGTTCTTCGGAATACCGTTCCCATTCCATATTTCTGTACTGAAAATAGTGCGGCAGTTCGCCCTTTTCCGGAATCCATCCCGAGGCATCCGCCAGAGACTGAAGCTTGCTGTCTGATGGTAAACTGGATACATGAATTGCCATTATAATCCTCCTTTATTCGGGGAAGGTTTTCTTCCCCTTTCGGAGACACTAGATACCGGGGATTTTTGAATTAAGAATGAGTATAAAATGAAAAAATGGTTACAGATGCTTTTTTCGCTTCCTTCTTTCTCCCCGTTGATTTTTGTGGTACAAGGGCGCGCAAAAGTGAGGACCAAATGAACGGAAAAAAGATATTAATTGCAGGTTGTGGAAACATTGGAACCGCCATGGCAAAAGGCTTTCGCAAAAGCGGTATGATCAAAGAAGAGAATCTCAAACTTACCGCCAGAAGTGAAAACACTATAAACAGGCTTACTAAGATGGGGTTTTTCGTATCAAACGATAACGCCAGCGGAGTTTCGTGGGCTGATATCATTATTATTGCTGTTACACCCCAGCAGATGAACGATTTTCTTGAGCAAATCAGAGAGCACATAAAGCCTGAGAAACATACGATATTTTCCGTTGTTTCCGGTGTCAGTTGCGCCACTATTTGTGAAAGACTTGCCTGCGATGTTCCTGTTGTACGCATCATGCCCAATACCGCAAGTGCTATATGTGAGAGTATGACCTGTATTGCTCACGATCATGCCCCGACCGTAGCAGTGGATGATGCCCTGGAGCTTTTCGGGTTCATCGGAGAAACCATAATTCTTCCGGAGCCCATGATGGTTCCTGCAACAGTGCTCTGTGCTTGTGGGACAGCCTTTTTCCTGCGGGCCATCCGGGCGGCTTCTCAGGGTGGTATCGAAATCGGGTTTCATCCGGAGCAGGCTATTCCCATTGCAGCGCAGGTGGCAAAAGGAGCTGCCGCTTTACTCACATCCAGTGACAACCACCCGGAAACGGAAATTGATAAGGTTACCACTCCCCGGGGAAGTACTATTACAGGGCTCAACGTTATGGAACATCAGGGTTTTTCCAGTGCGATGATTCAGGGAATTCTGGCATCCTTCCGCAAAACCTCGGAAATCTACGGGGACAAGAAATAATCCAACTGGAAACAGGGGAGCAGGCTCTGCATATTTGCTTCGCAAAAGAAGTTATACTTTGTATATTTTTAGAGCGGGATACGGGATTCGAACCCGCGACATCCAGCTTGGGAAGCTGACACTCTACCAACTGAGTTAATCCCGCAGCGAAAAAAGATAATACTCGAAAACCGTCATCTGGCAACTGAAAAAACGTTTCACGAACCTTCTTTTTCCCGGAGCATCAGAATGCCCGCCGTTAAAAACAAACCGAAGGCCGTAGCAAATGCCGCCTGATACCCGAAAAACTTCATGAGTAAAAACCCCAGCAGGGGACCAAAAAGACTTCGCAAACCCGTCAGTGTAATATGAATCCCTTGATAAATATCCGAGTCAGCTAGTGTGGCAAGCCTTATGGTTCCGATATTCCAGGAAATTTGGATTCCCGTCATGGCTATGGAATAAATGGCATAGCCGGCATAAACCATATAAACTTTTAAATCCCCGGGGACAAATCCCGAAATACCCAGGAAAAGCGGGTACATGGTGAGAATCAGAAACATTAATCCTGTAAAATGAAATGTGTTGTAACGGTCGAAAATGTATCCAGCAATGGGGGAAAGAAGCATGAGTCCCGCAAGACCAACCACCTGACGGGATGTCGAAATTGTTGTGTAATCAAGTTTGAGGGCATCAACGAAATAAACTGGGATGACTGGAAGTAAGAGCAGAAATGCAAGGCCATATATAATGTAGTTACGCTCAAAACGGTAAAATACACGATCCTCAGCTATGATACGGTTCATGTTTTTTAACGACTGTCTGATGGAAACATGGGAGTTGTCGGCCTTCTCCTCCTCAGTTTCCCCGTAATTCAGAAAAGCCGTAATAATTACGCTTCCCATGGTCATGAACCCAGCAGCGGCAAAAAGCGGAATATGGTAAGCCTCGGATATATCGAGGAGTTTGCCTGTAATCAAGGCCCCGGTCATGGTAGCAATCATTCTAAGTGAAGTGGCTACACCGTAAAGTTTTCCCGTAACTTCCCGTCGATAATTGCGCTTGAAAAGCAGGTTCAAAGCCGGAGGCAGAATTGTATTAAGAATGTATACGAGAAAAACTGCAAACACGAAAAAAGCAATGCTTTCATGAAAATAAAGCATCATGACAGGGATAGAGCAGACCATCGCAGCCCGAATAAGAAATTTTAAACGACGGCGTCCACGCCCCATAAGACTTACCATGGGCAGGGAAGTGATTAAAACGCCGTTAGTGAGAAAAAGCATGAACGTGACGGTAAAAGTCGATGCTCCTAAAACCCGGCGCGCAATAACATCGGAGTTCATGAAAACACCGAAAGCCAGGCCGTTTAGAAAGAAAATCAGAAGGTTGAAAAGAAACAGTTTTTTTTCTGAAGACGTAAGTTGAAACATGAAGTATCCAGTGCATGGCAGGACGCCGGAGCCCTTTTACCACAGCGGAAAAAAAACACACCGGATTTATTATTGCGTAATGCCAGAGAGTCACTTTTACTCCCTTTGGAAAAGCAATGAATAATTTTAAAGGAGAAAAAATAACGAGAGAAGTGAATTATAAAAACGGAGAAGATCAGGATAGGGCAATTGCTATTATTCTGAGCAAATTAGTTGAGCAACATCTGGACAGCCAACTTCGTCGGATCCATCAGAGCAATCATCTTCGCCATCACATTCGAAATTTGCATCAATTGTTTCTCCGCTATCGCAAGAAAACACTGGACAGCCAACTTCGTCAGAGCCATCTTCACAGTCTACATAACCATCACATCGGTCATCGTAACCTACTTCTTCTCCATCTGTACATTCCCAGGTAACCTCCGGACATGAGGCTACGCAATTTTGAAAGTCTTGAGTAAAATTCCAATCACAGAATGCGTTTTCAATTTCAGTGCAAGTCAATGAACTCAGACAGTTCATTTCACATTTTGTCTGAGCATTTTCTACGAAATCACTGCAGTCGTATATTCCTTCTGAAAGTAATCCACATGAATCAGCTTTGTCCCCCAGTTTCTGGCAACTATTTCTAGTTGAATCATCGTCGCAACCTACTAAGAAGAAAGGTACTGCTATTGCGCAAGTAATAAAGATTTTTTTAAACATAAGTTCCTCCTTGAGTTAATTGTGCTTTATGCACTGTCGGATTATAGTAACTATCAGAAAGAAAAAAAAATGGGAGTGAAAAAAAATTCACACATTTATTGCGCATCGCGAAGAAAGCATTTCAAATACCACCATAATTCTGATCAACGAAAGTTAAGCAAAAAGCTGTGGGAAAATCGAAAAAACTGTATTTCAGGAGATTAATGAAATAAGATAAAAAATGACCAGCAGTCACATTTTTAAAGGGTTGTATCAATGAAGTTTGCATTTTGTTTTGTCGTTTCCACCATCATTATATTCTCAACTCCCGCCAGAGCTGATTCTCCCCTCACATCCATCGAATTTCACCGTCATTACAATGATCCGGAAATTGTTGTAGTGGGAAATCGGACTCTCATTAACTCTCAGCAAGCTAAGTGGCTTTTGTTTTCACGTATTCCACTGGAAAAGAAGATAGCCTTTATTACAAAGCTCGGCTGGAATAATCGGCATGGGAAAAGAAATACACGGGCTCTTATCGCAGCTTTGATCATCAAGTTTCCTGTGGAAATAAAAGGATTAACCGTGGATATACTTTCCGCTGAGGATCTTGCGATTTATGCCTGGATGAGCGCTGTGATGGATTATCAGAAATTAAGTGCAATCAATCCAAAGGCCGTTGGAATTTCAGGGATGACCCCCGATGCAGTTGCAAAAGAAGCAGTAAAGAAAGCACCGAACGATTTTGCCGTGGGTCTTATAGCTGCTCTCATTGAAGGGCAGAAGGTAATGAGTCGCGACTTTTGCGGTGTCTACAGGCCGGTACAGAAACTTATGATTCTCATTCCCTCATCCAAAAGAAACATGAAAAATGCCGCCGTCATAGAAATGATGAGGTATATCCACCTGTATCGCAAGTACTGTCCAGAATTTAAAAAATATGATCCTTATAAAAAGTGGAACAATGTAAAAGCAATCATTCCTTACGGTAGTGAGCTTGCTCTGATTACCGAAGCTGGCGTGGTCATCAGACCTCCTTCCGGCAAACCCCGTAAATTTTCAAAAAACCTCATCCGCTCCGGTTTTGTCCGGAAAAATGCCCTGTATATTTATCGCCTTGGTCGGGTGGAAGTCTATAACGGAAAGTGGAAAACCCTTTCCATGAAGGAAATTGCCACCAACAAGAGACACTGTGTGGTCTGGCGCGGGGTCAAAAGATGCCGTACATTCAACGAGCTTAATAACAAAAGGTCTTATGGTGACAATTGCGGTTTTTATGAGGATACCGCAGGTAAATTCTTCCTCTTTGCCGCAAAGAGAAGATGGGAATTTTATGAAAAGAAAAATCTTTTTGTAGAAATACGTGAAATGGAAGATTCCAAAATCCGTCGGATTATTAAAAATGCCCTGGGTCTCTGGCGGCTTTCTCTTAACTCTCTGACTTTAGAGGAAGCAAATGGCAATACTACGTGTTTTGGTTGCTCTTCAAACAGACGAGGCCTTGGAGATTCGAGAGTATATTCATTTTTCAATTTTTTCATTCTCCCCGGAGACGATATTTTTGTAACCACATGGATGGATCTTTATCGGCTGGATGCAAAACAGAATATTTTCAAAAAGGCACCCCATGCACCACCGAAAACCAGGGTTGTGGGGAAAGATCCACGGACAGGACGATTGTGGTTTGCCACATCGGGCCCCGTTGTTTATTTTCTCGATAAAAACAGAAGCAAGACAGAGATGTACCTGACGGATGCGGAAAACATTAATGATATTCATATAACAAAAAACTCAAATGTTTTCCTTGCAACGGATATCGGTCTTGTTAAAATAAAGTGCACAGGAAATACCTGTCGTGATGAAGTATTTAAGACAAAATAGGTTTTCTTGGCGGACTGATTCTCTGAAAGGGAGGAGAAAATGAAAAAGCTTTTATTTTTATCTATTGTGGGTATTTTTTCCGCCTGCAGCTCCGGCGGCGGCGGGAAAAAGGCCGTTTGCAGTGCTGATTACCTTAATCTCTGCGTAACTGACGGAGATTGCACAGCTGCTGGAGGTTACTGGGGCGGAACATTCTGCGCAATCAATGAACATCTGGCGGAGCTTCCCCCCACGGGAAATCCTGATGGCAACTGTTCCATTCCCGACGATGCCGCCCTCGAGGATACATCTAATCCGACGATAGTTGTGGGTGACGGAACGGCGGAGAGTTGTACATCAGAAGCATTTGTCGCTGCCGTCGCTGCCGGTGGCATTATCACCTTCAACTGCGGACCCGAGCCCGTTATCATTACCCTTACCGAAACGGCGAAGATATTCAACAATACCGGGCCGGAAATCGTCATCGATGGCGGAAATATGGTTACTCTCAATGGCGACGGTGCTCGCCGAATCCTCTACATGAACACCTGCGATCAGGATCAGGTTTGGACGACGCCCCATTGCAACGATCAGGATCATCCGCGGCTCACGGTGCAGAATCTTACGTTTATTAACGGTAACTCCACCGGGGAGCATGATCCCGACGGCGGAGGAGCCATCTTTGTCAGAGGTGGTCGGTTTAAGGTCATAAACAGCCGGTTTTTCACAAACCAGTGTGACGAAACAGGGCCCGATGTCGGTGGCGCTGCCATTCGGGTTTTCGATCAATTTGAAGATGCACCTGTCTACGTTGTAAATTCTACATTCGGTGGTCGGGAGGATTTGGGCAATTACTGCTCCAACGGCGGTGGCCTCAGTTCAATTGGTGTTTCGTACTACGTAATCAACAGCCTTTTCACTCACAACCGCGCCATCGGAAACGGTGCAAACCCTGCCCAGTCCGGAACTCCCGGGGGCGGTAGCGGTGGAGCCATTTATAACGACGGAAACACTTTTACTCTTCGCATCTGCGGCACAAGAATCACCGACAATCACGCAAACGAAGGTGGCGGTGCCATTTTCTTCGTTTCCAACGACCGGTCTGGTCATCTTGTCATCGAAAACAGTACCCTCCAGCGCAATCCTTCCGATGGCTTTGAAACTCAGGGATACCCCGGAATTTTCGTCCTGGCCAACGGCGATCCTCAAGTCTCAAACTCTGTAATCGAATAGACCACTTAATTATTATTTGATATTGAATATTTACGCCCTGTTCCTGAACCTGATTTCCTGACTTTCTGATTACCTGTAAAAAAATCAGGCAACAGGAAATCAGTAGCAGTAACAGGCAAGCAATTTCGCGCAGCGGAATGCAAGGCAAAATCAGGGTCGTTCTCCTGAAGGCTTTCTTTGAATTAAGTAACAATCGTATTAGACCGCTTGCGGAGTAAAAGGAACGAAATTGGGAAATTGAATTAAAAATTATGTTCCTTTTAATTATTATTTGATATTGAATATTTACGCCCTGTTCCTGAACCTGTTTGCCTGACTACCTGAGTCTCTGTTTAAAATTTCAGGTATTCAGGAATTCAGTAGCAGAAACAGGCAAGCAATTTCGCGCAGCGGAATGCAAGGCAAAATCAGGGTCTTTCTCCTGAAGCTTTTCTTTAAATTAAGTTACTATCGTATTACCTCGAAAGCGGTATAACGCGGGCGCCGCTGCAAATTTTCGGTATGACAAAAATAATTCACATCCCCATTTTGTTATTCCGCTGCCCCACAGAATGTTTTTGTCGCTTCATTCTTTTCCCTCGACGCTTTAAAAAACTTTTCGTAGTTCTATAAATGACAGGATTTTCAAACACTGGAAATCGGAAAGGCAAGGAATTTCGGAATACCCGGGTGGGTTTGTTAAAGGAAGTTTTGGGTGTTCCAGGTGCCGCTGTAGCCGATTCCTACCTGGGTGAAACTGCAGCGCATTATATTGCAGTGATGAGAAAGGGGAGGGCAGTGATCTTCGCCTTCTCCGGTCATATACATGTTCATCTCGCAATCGGGACCGCAGCCGTATGCGCAGTTCTGACCTGATGGGTAATCGTCATGGAACAGGCTTCCCTGATTTGCCATGCGGATTGAGTGATTACGGCCGTGTGCAGCCCACAAAACATTCCACATGAGGGGTTTATGGCACTCCGGGGTTCCTTCGTCATCATGGGTTGCCCGGGTTCTGTTCAGAATTTCATACTGCAGGCACTCATCAGAGTTCGGTTCAAACCATGTATCATTGGTGCCATCATTATCAAAATCATAGTCGATAGCCCCTCCGATACAAACCTGATCCACGGGAACACAATCAAGACCATGAGAAGCGGATGGAGTATAACCATTTTCACAGGCGCAAACTGGACCATCAGACTGAATTACGCAGGTTCCATGATTTGAGCAGGTTACGCCAGTGCAGTCATTGGATTCTTCGATGCATTCAAGACCACCGGTGCCAGCATTTACATAACCGTTGTCACAAGTACAGATAGGTGTTGTGCCGTTCGTTGATGAACAATCCCCATGACCTGAGCAATCTATGCCTGTACACGGATCCTGAGCTTCAACGCAGGTTAATCCCGATGGAACCCAGCCTTCATCACAATCACAGGAGGCTGCAGAACCGCTGACGACACATTGTCCATGACCGGAACAGTTGACTCCATCACAAGGATTGACATTATTGGTGTTATTTGTGGAATTATTACTGTTATTAGTATTGTTGCTGTTCGTATTGTTGCTATTGTTAGAGTTATCATCGTCGCAACCGGTAAATACCGTTAAAAAGATCAGAGTCAGGAATAGTTTTTTCATTGAAATCATCCTTTGAGTCCCGGTTTTAAATTGTTTTAAAAGTGATTAGAAGTTTACATTAAGCCCAAAACGGATATTGATACCATTTGCCCCGACTGGCGGGATACCTTTTGTATGGGCATCGTTAATTGGGGCATAATCGTCAGTTTTATCTGTGGCGTTGTTATTGGTCATTAATGTAGCCTGAATTTCAAGGCTGAGCCAGGGGATGATTCTCCATTCAAGTCCACCGCCAAGTTCCACTGCGGTAACTGATGTAGTTGCGGAACTTCCATTTACGTCATTGTACATAGTAATATTGGAAAATACAAAGCCACCCTTAAGGAAGGGGTTAAAGCCGCTGTGCTTGATTCGATCCCAGTACCAGTTGACGGAGGTATGAACTCTGGAATCCTTACGTGAAGCGAGTTCGTTGCAATTGGTGCAGGAGGTGAGCCCCGCAAAACCCAGTTCGAAACTCAGGTTTTCCAGGAAAAGAAACCGACCGAAAACCATGGAGCCGGCAAGTCCGCCCTTGTCGGAACTGGTAGAATCAAACATGATTCCTACGGTCCAGCGGTTTACATCAGTAATGTCAAGTCCACTGACATCAACGGGAGCCACCGGTGCTGGTGCCGGTGCCGGGTCAATATAACGTCGTACTGGCCGCCTTCTTACAATTACAACTCGCGGGGGCGGCGGTGGGCAAGGAACTGAAACTGCCACACCTATAGGACCATGTCCTGTAACTATGGTGCCACATGGCTGCTGGGCAGAAGCGTTAGTAGAAAAGAACAATGAGAAAAGAGTTGAAACTATGAGAAGTGTTTTCATGATTGAATCTCCGGATCTATTTTATTGTAATTTTTGCCAGATTCAAGAAGTCTCTGTCATAAACGTGATTTTTCAGGTTTTTTTATTGAGAAGGATACCCCCCGAAAAACGGGATTTCTGGCAGTAAGTGCCATAAAACCGACGGCAAAAGTGTAAATTCGGAATTATGAAGATGAATGCGGCCTGCGTAAGTACTTGAATTTATGTAGTGAAACACAGTACATGACGAATCATGTGGGATTAAAGTGGACGGCATAGTCATTGCAAATATACCGGCGGGGAGATTAATGCTATGGCTGAAGCGTCAAAAACCGAACAGTTCAATCTCAATAACATTGAAAAAGCGACAATATTCCTTTTAAGCTTGCCCGAAGAATTGGCGATGCCGATTTTCGCGAGACTGGATCCTCATGAAATCCGACGAGTAAGTGATCAAATCCAAAAAATGGATGAAATTGGACCAACTCATTTCCAGTTGGTCTATGAAGATTTCCAGAAACTGGCTCGAGGGGAGATCATGTCTTTAAGAGGTGGTGATGAATACCTCCGAAAGATTGTCGGCAAAGTTAAAGGAGAGGATGTGATAGAGGATGTCTTTGGCATGAAAAACCGTACTCCTCTTACCGCTCTCCAGAAATTGTCATCCCTTGATCCAAATATAGTAGCAAACGTATTACTGGATGAGAGTCCTCAAACCGTTGCAGTAATCCTGGCTCAGACGGACGCCTCTTTGGCAGCGGCCACGCTTGAATTATTCCCCCATGAAGCCCAGATCCGGATTTTAAAACGTATGGCCACGCTTGAATCAATTCCAAGACAGGCGATGAACGACATTGAACATGTACTCAGGCGGGAACTTGAGTGTATTGGGGATATCGATGCTCTTGATATGGACGGTATCTCTCTTACAGCGGAAGTTGTTAAGCATCTTGATTTTGAAATTGGTGATGAGCTCCTTAAAGAACTGGAAGAAGATAACCCAGAAGCAGTCAGCCGCATTCGAAGGGCAATGTTTACATTTGAAGATCTCACGGGAATTGATGGCCGTGGATTCCAGACTCTTCTTAAGGAAGTTACAAATGATCAGTTACTTATGGCTCTCAAAGGTTCTTCTGATGAGCTCAGGGACAAGATCCTTGGTGCTCTATCCAAACGTGCCGCTGCCATGATTATGGATGATCTTGATATTCTACCTCCTCAGCGACTCAGTGTTGTCGAACAGGCCCAGCAGGAAATTGTGGAAATTGCAATGCGTCTTGAAGCAGAAGGCAAAATTCAGGTTGCGGGTCACGGGGGAGAAGATTTTGTATAGTTAATGTCCTGTAATGCGATCTTTTAAATTTTGCACCAAATTTTTACCCAGGATATTAAGAATGAAGACTTTGAAATTATTATAGTGTTCTGAATAGCATGTTTTCCTAAACATGCTCAATTTTGATAAAAATTGATTTTCAGGACACGGACTAGTTAATGTCCTGAAAATAAAGACACGAATGGACATGTTAAGGAAAGCAATATATGAGCAATACAACACGACATTTTAAAGAAATCAGGACCTGGACGCCATCCGGTCTCCAATCAAGAGATCTGGACAGCATTCTTCAACCTGTGGAGAAATCCGGTCGTGTTGATCTCCCGGCGTGGCTTCGAAGCGGTGGTAATCACGAAGTCCATGACGTCGAAATCAGGCCTATTGAAGATGTTATACCATCCGTAAGCCTCAATGAAATGCTCATGAATGAGTTAGAGAAAAAAGAGCTTTCCCAGAAGGAAAAATTGCCCGAAGTAATTGAACAGTTTGAAATACCGGATGCTAAACCGGACAAATCAAAAGAGGGCCGAATGACCAGAGAGGTCAGTTTGAGCCGCAACCTTATGGAGGAAGAGCAGAGACTAAGGAAACTTAGAGAGGAAAACGAGATTTTCTGGGAAGAGTTAATGAAGAAAGAAGAAGACCTTCGCGTTCAGTGGGATCGGGCAAAAGATGAAGGGTATAGAGTCGGCATGGAAGAAGGAATTGCCCGGTACGAGATTGAAATAGAAAAAATTCGCGCTTCCCTGGGTTCCGGACTTGAACGTATGACAACTAAAGTTCGAGAAATAAAAGAAAATTATATGAATGTAGTTACTGATTTAAGTCTTATGATCGTTTCTAAAGTACTTGGTAATTCGGCGGCAGATAACAGAGAGATGGTGTTTAAGTATATAAAAGAAGCCCTCTCATATATAGATGATGAAGAAAAAATCGTTCTTAAACTTAATCCAGATGATTATGAATATTTAAAAAAAAGTCACAGTCATTTTATTGATGATTTCAATTCATACAGAGGATATCGAGTTGAGGCCACCGGAGAAATAATGTTTGGTGGTTGCATCCTTGAGTACTCCGGGGGTCGTATTGATAATACACTGGATACTCGATTTGAGCAGATAAAAAAGTCCTTAGAGTCGGAGAACGAAAATGTCTGAATTCAATATAAATCGATACCTTGAAAAGATTTCTGAAGTCGATCAGACTCCAAGGTTTGAAGGCAGAGTCAGGAATATCAGAGGAATTCTGGTAGAAGGCAGTGGTCATGATGGAAGTGTAGGGGATTTATTCGATATTGAAACTGTCTCCGGACGCATCTTAAAAGCGGAAGTAGTAGGAATTAAAGAAGGAAAATTGCTTCTTATGCCCTTGGGTGAGACACGAGGGATTAGTGAAAACAGCATTCTTCGTAAAAGCCATGGTGGAAATGAAATAAAAGTAGGTGATTATCTTCTTGGTCGCGTCATTGGTCCCATGGGCAACCCAATTGACGGAAAAAGTCTCATTCCATCGGGGAATTCATTTCCTGTGTGGGCATCTCCACCTCTTCCCCTTGCTAGAAAACTCATCACGGAACCAATATCTCTCGGAATTAAGGTTATTGACTCCATGTTAACCATAGGCCGCGGCCAGAGAATAGGAATTTTTGCTGGTGCTGGTGTTGGGAAGAGCACTCTTTTAGGTAGTATTGTAAGAAATGCCGATGCGGATGTTTTTGTAATTGGGCTTATTGGTGAGCGCGGTCGTGAAGTTGGAGAGTTCCTTGAAAGACATCTTGGACCTGAAGGGATGGAAAAAACAGTTATCGTGGTCTCATCTTCTGATGATGCGCCACCATTGAGACTTCGTGGTGCAGCTGTTGCAACTGCTATAGCTGAAGGATTCAGAGCTCAAGGAAAAAATGTACTTCTCATGATGGACAGCTTGACCCGCTTTGCAATGGCCGGTCGAGAAATGGGCCTTGCGGCTGGGGAACCTCCCACAACCAAGGGTTATACTCCATCAGTGTTTGCTGCCCTTCCACGATTGCTTGAAAGGCCAGGAGTTCTGCATTCCGGCGGAAGTATTACAGCAATTTACACAGTATTAGTAGAAGGTGATGATATGTCAGACCCTATCGCGGATGCATCCCTTGCAATATTGGATGGCCACATCCTTCTGTCGCGACAACTGGCGCAACAGGGTCAGTATCCACCAGTTGATGTTGGCCGCTCGGTTTCACGTCTAATGAATGATATTGCTACACCTAAGCATTTGAAGGCGGCTCGGCAAATAAGACACCTACTCAGTATTTATCATAAAAGTGCGGATCTCGTTTCCATCGGAGCTTACAGTCCCGGTTCGGATCCAATGCTTGATCTTGCTCTAAAGGCGAGAAGTTCCATCCAGGAATATTTTCGACAGGAAGTTTTTGAAAAATGGTCCTTTGAGGACACAATCCAGAAACTTGAGCAACTGGAAGGACAGTTCTCATGATAATGTTGAATATAAACTATATGATACTGAAAAAACTTGAAAGAAATGTAATATGAAGGAAAAAACTGGCTTTGAGAATATTATTGACTTGAAAAGTAGTCTTTTAGATCGTGAAAGTAGCATACTTGCGGGGATAAATACTGAAATATCTGAGAGTCTTAATAAAATAAATACTTGTGAAAAGAAACTTGTAAACCTGAAACCCGACCTGGACTCTGTGGTTTCAAGTATGGATCTGGAAATGATTAGTGCCGGGCGATTGAGCCTTGAAAACCAGCGAAAGAAGTTGATCGAAGTGCTGGAGAATCTTGAAGAGTCTAAGAAAAGGCAAATGGAGAAGTTGACAATGCTCCATCAGGAATTGTCCGGTTTAAAGAAAATTCATGAAAAGAAAGCAACGGAACTCCAGAAGGCTGCAACTAAAAAGCAGGAGAGAGAAGTTGATGATATATTTTCATCCAGGAGGAATGAAAAATGAAATACATCCTTATTGCAACATTTTTACTATTATCATTTGGGATTGCAGTAATTTATCCCGGATTTAATGCCCCTTCTGCAGTTAATCCTCCCGTAAAGGCACCAACTGATCAGGAGGAACCCTATCCAAAATATGATAATCATCAGTTAAAGGAGTGTCCCCCGGTTGATGATGATGCCATAGCAAGACTTGGTGAAAAGCTTATAAAAATGAAAGGGGAACTTGCAAAAAAGACTGAAGAAATTAAATCGAAGGAAGATGAACTTCGCGCCTATGAGGAAAGTCTCGCACTCCAGAGATCACAGATAATCAGTTTGATAAACTACATGGAGTTAAAAAGCAAGGTCAAGCCCCCCGTAGCAAAGCCTGTGGCAAATGTAATTGCTGAAAAGAATCAGGAAAAATCCAATGCTGAGATTCTCCTTTCCAGGAAAGATAAAAAGCTCACTGAAATTATAAGCAATTTGAAACCACAGGCCGCAGCGAAAATGATTGAAGGGATGGATAGTTGGCAGGGTGCACGAATAATTTATGCTCTTGAAAGTGAAGTTGCGGCGAAAATTTTGCAGAAAATGGGCCCTGAAAAAGCTGCAGCTATAACCGGTATCATTGGTGTTACCACTTCAGGTGGTTTGCGTCAAACAACTCAGAAATCTGAAAAAACAGTAGACAAAAAACCTGAAGAAAAAAAGGAAAAAGCATCCCGGAAGGGACGCGCTCTGAAGCGAAAGTTGGCAAAGAAGAAAAAGGACACAGATAAATCAGATGCTTCCCCTTTTAAACCCTATAATTCAGAGCGGTAAAGCCATGAAAACTAACGGGATTCAAAACAATAAAGAAATGCCTCCGAAACCGAAGAAATACAGTTTGAGTATGTTTCAGAAGGACAACTTCAGTACTATTCTGAATGATGTGGAAGTATTTTTCGAAAAAAAAGAATCGGTTGATATAACCCCTCCGAAAACCAAACCGATGGAAGAAACCCCTCCGAAAACAAAATTAGTCGGTGATGTGAAAAAAGAACTGATT
Organism: Myxococcota bacterium; assembly: GCA_018821305.1. Classification (GTDB taxonomy): domain Bacteria; phylum Myxococcota_A; class Polyangia; order HGW-17; family HGW-17; genus JAHJMN01. Next base: position 67,135 of record JAHJMN010000021.1, on the reverse strand, counting down.
GATAGTCCAGAGACTACAGATGATAGTAAAAAAGGGACAAAAAGTACAACAGGTGAAAAATTCCTTCTCCTGAATTATATAATGGAGGAAGAAAACCTTGACCGGGCGGTGACGGATTTACGGCACATTAGATTTGGAGGAGATGAATCCACAAGTTTCAAACAAAGCGTTGAAAAGAAAAGTGCTGCCTTGACCCTGAGTGAGGACGATATTAAAAAATACACTGAAAATGATAAGAGAAAAGAAAAGATTAAGAAAATATTCCCTGAAAGTGTTTTCCCAAAATCTTCCGGGGAAAAGCCGATGTTCCGGGGTGAAGTACAATCAAAAGCATTTCCACAACTTGATAATTTTGTTAATGTAGGTAAGAAGCCGGATAAGGTAATGGTTGATGAGCAGGGGGTAAGTTTCAGTATTTCTGAAAGCTATGGAGAAGATGAATCAGATGTATATTTCGTTGATGTTAAAAACGATTTGCTGAAAGATAAAAAATCGAGTGAAAAATATAATCAAGTTGACCTGCCATTAAGTAATTCAGGGGAATTTCCAGTATTTTTAACTGTTCTACCATCAAACGATGGGCGTAAGGAAAAGTCCGGAAGTATCGCAGGAAGTGATATTGCTTTAGAGCCTGGAACTGAAAAAGAAGAACTGAATGAAACAAAAGAAATTTCAAGTATTAACAGTGGAAATGAAAAAACAAATAGAAATAAAGAACAAAAAGATTTCCTGAATAAAATAAATACATCAACAGGATCCGTTTCTAAACAGTATAAGACAGGACAGTTTATTGAAATAGAAGATGAAGTGGATAGTATTCTGACTGAATCTTTAAATGATAACACTGGAAAAATAGAAAAGCGCCGAATAGTATTCGCAACGGAAACAGGTGAATTTAATAGTCTGCTTTTAGAAGATGATCCCATGTTTGAAAATTATATGGTTTCTCAGGAGGAAGTTGGAAAGACTACAGACAGTAAGAATGAGGATGGAGAGATCGATGCAGATTTTGTAGAACCTGTAAAATATCAAATGAATGAAACACACGACAGGGAATATCTCAATAATAATGAGATAGAAGTCAGCGTATCCTCTGTTGATTCAGGAAAAGAATTCCTCAGGGATTTAGACTCTCACGCAAAAGTAATGAAGAGTGTGGACTATCCAGAAGAAATGGAAATAATCAGTGGGGCTGATGAGTCAGTTCCGGCAAAGGTGGAACCAAAAGTTGAAGTTGTCGGTGAAGGCGATGAGTTAAATCAATCATCAAGTGGGCTGGAGGTTGTGGTAGATGAGTTAAGTCAAAAATCAAATCCCGTAGAAAAATCATTTGTTAAGGAAACGAAAGCAAGTCTTGATGAACTTCAATCAAATTTTGACGAAATTGGATTCAATGAAACAGATTTTCCCGATGAAACGGGAGTTAGCCATGGTCCAGAAGAGTCAGTTCCGGCAAAGGTGGAACCAAAAGTTGAAGTTGTCGGTGAAGGCGATGAGTTAAATCAATCATCAAGTGGGCTGGAGGTTGTGGGAGATGAGTTAAGTCAAAAATCAAATCCCGTAGAAAAATCATTTATTAAGGATACGGAAGCAAGTCTTGATGAGCTTCAAGTAAAATTCGATGGATCAGGGATTAAAGGGATGGAATATTCTGAGGGATCGGAAGTTGTCAGTGGGCCAGATGAGATAATTTCTGCAAAAGTAGTCAGGGATAAGTCAGTTTCAGAACAAAAGCCCGAAGAAAATACATATGTTACTGATATGACAGAAACAGTTTTCGATGAGATTCTGGTTAACTCAAAAATAGAAAGTAAAGAATATCCTCTGGAATTTGACGTTGCCAGTGAAGTTGAAGAGTTTAATTCAGCAGCAGTGGACGATGAAGTTGTCAGTGAAGTTGAAGAGTTTAATCCAGCAGCAGTGGACGATGAAGTTCTCAACGAAGTAGAAGAGTTTAATCCAGCAGCAGTGGACAATGAAGTTGTCAGTGAAGTAGAAGAGTTTAATCCAGCAGCAGTGGACAATGAAGTTGTCAACGAAGTTGATAAGTCAAATACAGCGGCAGTACAAACAAATGTTGTAAACGAAGATGCAGCAGTGGCAGTGGAAGACGAAATAATTGGAAAAGTTGAATCGAGTCAAGGATCCGAATACGCAAGAGTCCAGGAATCACCTGAAGTGCCGAAAGAAGGGAAATCCAGTTCGCTTTATAATCCAGAGGTTAACGATGATTCTGTAGTTAATTTCCAGGATACTGATGTTTCCACGGAAAAGGAAAAAGCAGAAACTCAGGTGCGTTTAGATTCCATTCCAGATGTAACTCAAAAAAGTAATCCCATGTCTGAAGCCCAAAATTATGCTGTTGCTGCTTCTGAGGAATTGCCCGCTACTGTACAAAAAGACTTTTTCGGACTGAAAACAGCAGTAAGCAATCCCACGATGGCAGGTTCAGATGAACATATAGAAAACCTGTCTTTTGAAACAAGTGGAAAACGTAACGATTATATAGATGAAATGTTAATCCAGGATTTTGATGACGGTGTCAGGACGCCGATTGAAACTGATATCAAAGCAAATACAAGAGCAATTAAAGGCAGCGAAGTTGCGGTGGATAATAGAAATACACCGGATGCCAACCAGAAAACCGAAACAAAAACTACCATAATGGCGGAAACTGAAAACAAAAAGAATAATGATTTCAAGACAGCAGATAATACTACGATTGAGCGAGTAGAAACTCTTGATATGGAAAAGGAAATAGAGATTGAAGCGAAATTTTCAAGTACTCAAGGTGAAAAATCGACAGGGAAAACCTTTGGATCTTATGATGATAGATCTGCACCTGTTAGAAATCCTGAATTGCAAACAAAAAACGTCAAAATCCCGGTTTCAGAAAAGGAAATTTTGACACCTTCTTATGAGTCTTTTTCGTCCGGTTTGACAGATATTGATGTTCTTGATAACCCTGAGAGACTCAATAATGTTGAAAATAACACTATAAAACCAGAAAATACAACTACTTATCAAAAAGGGAAGTCAAAAATAGATAAAGATATCGTCACTGTAGTTAATAATGAGAAGGTGGAATTCAAATTTGCACCGGAAATAAAAGAAGCCCAGCCTCCCTTGGCGCCTGAGAAGACTGATGCACCGGAAAAAGTTATTGAAAAAATAATGGAAAAGGCTGTAAGTGCTGAAGATGGCAAAGAAATTCGTGTTACCTATAAAGGGACCGAAATCAGAGTTCGCGAGGAAAATGATGGGATCCGTATATACATTGACGGTAAGGATACCAATTTAATCGAACAGATTAAAAACGATGCTCTTAATATTGAAAAGATGTTAAAAAATCAAGGACATAACCTGTTATCTTTTGAGTTTGGTAGTTCTTCTGAGAGACATCACCGGACATCAACCAGTGATGATGAAACTTATGAAATTGACATAACTGATAGTAATAACAGTAAAAATACAGAGGCGGAGTCAAACAGGAAAGCTACTGGCACGAAGAGTGCAAAGAATAACCTACTGGATTTTATGGCCTGAGGAGGCAATCATGTCAAGCATAGTACCTACGACAAACTCCGGAGCGTATCTTGGTCAAACATCGAAGACCGGGACTACATCAAATAATAACATCGATCAGCAGCAATTTCTAAATTTGCTGATTACCCAGTTGAAAAATCAGGACCCGTTATCTCCTATGGATAACTATCAATTTGTTTCTCAGATGGCACAATTCTCTACTCTGGAACAGCAGATAAAAGCCAATTCCAATCTGGAACTGCTTCAAGTGGCACAACTGAGTCAAACTAACGCTCAGGCCGCAAATCTTGTTGGTAAGGAAGTTACAGCAAAAGGAGATATGTTTACTTATGGCGGGACTGGGACAACTGATTTGACATATCGGCTTGGAAATGAAGCCGCATCCGTAAAAGTAACCATAAAAGATAAGAGTGGTTCAGTTGTGCGCACCGTGGATTTGAAGGATCTTCCTGAAGGAACCAGCAAATATACGTGGGACGGGAAAGATAACGATGGTCGCACAATGGGACCTGGTGAATATAAATTCTCTGTTGAAGCATATGATGCCAACGGTAATGGTGTAAGTGCTGTAAGCTATGTAATCGGTACAGTGAGTGAAGTAAGATATGATAATGGATATCCTGAAATGATGGTAAACGGGCGTAAAGTAAAACTTGGAGATATTATATCAATAGGACAGACATCAGTTGGAATATCCACGAGCGGATGAAAATGAAAAATTATAATAATAATTAGTGATCTAATAATTTATGATGGAGTTATAATTAACAACAACTTTTAACAATTGTGCGTTCCTCGAGGCGACACGGAAGTGGTCATTGGAATGTGTCAGGTGAATGGGTCCGGGGAAATCGGACCCTGAGCCGGAACCAGGAGAGGAAAATGTCTCTAATCACAAGTATGTATTCAGGAACTTCCGGAATGTCGACCAACTCCCAGGGCCTCAGTGTTACTGGGGACAACATCGCAAACGTAAACACAGTAGGATTCAAAGAAGGACGGGCAAACTTTCAGGACATGCTGGCCGAAACAGTTCATGGTGGTGCAGGACTGAGTCAGATCGGTCGCGGAAGTATGCTTGGTAATGTTCAACAGATATTCAGTCAGGGAGCATTGATCAATACCGGCAGCGTTACAGATCTGGCAATCACAGGTCATGGATTTTTCGTTGTGAACGGAACTGTAAATGGCGTCAGTGGGGATTTCTATACAAGAGCAGGGCAGTTTAATATTGATGCTGACGGATTCCTCGTTAACCCCAACAGCCTCCGGGTTCAGGGTTACGGTGTTGATGATACAGGTCAAATTGCAGGCGGAGTTGGTGATATTGCATTACCGACATCTCCGCTACCCGCAAATGCAACAACTACTGTTGATTTGAGCATTAATCTCGATTCGAGAGAAGCAGTTACCACGTGGGATCCGACGGATCCGGTAAATTCAAGCAACTTCAGCACGTCTGCAACAGTTTATGATACTCTTGGTAATTCCCATCGTGTTGATGTTTACTTCTCAAAAACCGCTGATAATACTTGGGATTATCATGCGATGGTTGATGGCGCCGATATTGCCGGTGGTACTCCTGGTGTTCTTCAGGAAATTGACACAGGCACATTAACTTTTGGAACCGATGGTAGTATGACCACCGTAACATCAACCCCCACCGCTGTGACCTTCGCCGGTGGAGCTGGAGCATCAACAATAGCAATGGATTTTGGTATAGGAACAGCTGGCGGTGCAAGCGGTTTTGACGGAGCAACTCAGTTTGCTGATGAAAGTGCAGTAATTACTCTTTCTCAGGATGGATACTCAACTGGTACTTTGCAGGATATAACAATAGATGCCGACGGGGAAATTGAAGGACTTTTCTCAAATGGTGAACACCGACTTCTTGGACAGGTTGCTTTAGCATCATTCCAGAATGAAAATGGTCTTCAGCGATCAGGAAACTCCCTGTGGATCTCAACGGATGTTTCTGGAGATCCAGCTGTAGGAGCTGCCAATACCGGTGGACGCGGTACAATTTACTCAAACTCCCTTGAACAGTCAAATGTCGATCTCGCAAAAGAATTCGTAAATATGATTGCTTACCAGAGGGGATTCCAGGCTAACTCCCGTACTATCACCACCGCATCAGACATGCTCAACGAAGTCGTAAATCTCAAACGATAATAATTCCTGAAAAGTAAAAAATCAGGTATCTTTCGGGGTCAATTGGTTTTGAGATCATCTCCTGAGAGAGATTGTTGTATCAAAGAAACCGATTTTTAATATTATAAGTACGTACCCTGTAATTCGCTTTACGAAGGATTTTATTAAAAATCCTAACAGGCCACTACAATAAATGGAACACCTTGTGGTCACTGTCCTGAGCCAAAAATCGGCTAAAAAATATGATTTCTTTATTTTCAGGACAGTGACTGATTAGTTCCCGGGAGATAAGAATGTCAGTTATCTTAAGTTCTGAAGTTACGCCCTTGAAAATGGTCTTAGTCGAGCCTGAAATTCCACCAAACATCGGAGCTGTGTCGCGGATATGTGCCTGCATCGGAAGCCCACTTTACATTGTGGGAAAAATTGCTTTTGATGAGAACCATCCAAGAAGGAAAAGGGCCGGGCTTGATTACTGGGAACTCGTTGAAAAGTTCTACGAACCAGACATCGATGCTTTTTTTGAGAAGTTAGGCGGTCGTTTTCACCTGTTTTCGACAAAAGTAGGCAATTCCATGTATGATTCCAGGTTTCTTCCTGGCGACGCACTCGCATTTGGAAGTGAAACTAAGGGTCTTCCTCGCTGGTTGCTGGATAAATATCCTGGAAATTGTGTACGCATTCCGATGATGAAGGATATTCGCAGCTTGAATCTTGCAAATTCCGTCGGTATTGGTGCCTATGAAGCAATTCGTCAGATACATTCTCTTGGAACCTGAAACATCACATTTTAAGTTGCTCTCGAGGGTATTTTCTTGTTATAAATCTACGATCAGATTGCCAGTGTTCTTAACCAGTTACTTTCCTGAAATACGGTTTTTAAATTTTTTGTCGATTTTTTACTCAGGACAGTAACCGCAATGTCTTGAATTCACTGGTAGTGGCCGGATAGAATTTTTAACAAAATTCTTCGCGAATCGAATTTCCGGACACGAACTAAACAGTTACTGTCCTGAACTAACCATAGAAAGCAGGAGACTCATTATGTACGGTAATTTCAAGGAAATACTCGAAACTGAACTGAAAAACATACGAGATGCAGGGTTGTTTAAATCTGAACGGATTGTAGTTACTCCACAAAGCTCTCTTATAAAAGTCGCCGGACGCAGCGAACCAGTTATTAATATGTGTGCAAACAATTATCTGGGACTTGCCAATGATCCACGACTTGTTGACTCTGCTAAAGCCGCCCTCGATAAATATGCATTTGGAATGAGCAGCGTAAGGTTTATAGTAGGTACACTTGATTTGCACAAAGAGTTGGAAGCAAAACTCGCTGCTTTCATTGGAAAAGAAGATGTAATTCTCTATTCAAGTTGTTTTGATGCTAATGGTGGTCTTTTTGAAACACTGCTTACAGAGCAGGACGCAATTATTAGTGATACTTTGAATCATGCATCAATAATAGACGGCGTCAGACTGTGTAAAGCCAAAAGATTCCGATATATTAACAATGATATGGAAGATCTCGAGAAGCAACTTATTGAAGCAGATGCTCAGGGTCTTAGATTGAAAATGATCGCAACTGACGGTGTTTTTTCTATGGATGGCATTATCGCGAATCTTGCTGGAGTATGCGATCTTGCAGACAAATATAACGCGATAGTTATGGTCGACGATTCACACGCGACTGGTTTCATCGGAAAAACAGGGCGTGGCAGCCATGAATATAATAATGTCATAGACCGAGTCGACATTGTTACGAGTACCCTCGGAAAAGCCATGGGTGGCGCAAGTGGAGGCTTTACTGCTTCACATAAAGCAGTAATAGATATTTTAAGACAGCGATCGAGACCTTATCTATTTTCCAATACCCTTGCTCCCGTAATTGCTGCAACAACGCTTAAAGTGCTTGAAATAGTACAGGAATCCACCGAGCTTATCGATAAGTTAGCAGGGAACATGAAATTCTTCAGAGAAGAAATGAGCCGACTGGGGTTTAATCTTGCTGGAAAAGATCATGCAATCATTCCCGTTATGCTTGGCGACGCTCGCCTTGCTTCAATGATAGCTGATGATCTCCTTGACGAAGGTGTTTATGCTATAGGCTTCTCTTATCCTGTCGTTCCCAAAGAAAAAGCCCGTATCAGAACTCAAATCAGTGCAATGCATTCCATGGAACAATTGGAAAAAGCAGTTGCTGCATTTGAAAAGGTCGGTCGCAAACACGGCGTGATAGATTAGATCCCGCAATACGATTGTTGTTCGTTTAAAAGAAATTCTTCAGGAAAGAGCCCCTGTTTTCCTGTTCCTGCTACTGATTTTCTGGTTACCTGAAATTCTTTGAAATTGTTAGAAATAATTTTATCAGAACCAAAATTCTAAGGTGAGAGCAAATTTTCAGAAATTTCGGCAAATTTAAGGAATTTCACTCCTGTAGTATCGCAATGCATTACCACAGGAAATATTTCCACCCCTTTTTTGATAGCTGATTTTAGTTGCGACTCATAAGCCTTGTGAATTTCGCGGGCTGCATCAAAAAACTCCGCATCTCCTCGATTTATTATATAAAGCATGATACATCGATGGTCCGGTACTTTTAGAGTCATAAGTTCTTCAAGGTGCTTGATTCCCCTCTCTGTAACAGCATCCGGAAATAAAGCTGTTTTGTTTTCCAGAAGAGTTACATTTTTAACTTCAATCCAAACATTGAAACCGGATCTTGTGACAACTTTAAAATCCAGCCTTGATTGTCCAGTTTTAACTTCAGGCGTTATGGATAAAATGTCTGTGAGATCAGGTATAAATCCATCTCGTATAAGCTTGCCAGCAATTTTATTAGTAAAAATTGTATCAATTCCCACCCAAACACCTTCATTTTCCACACTAATCCAGGAAAATGGATATTTTCGATCAACCTTCCCTGTATTATGAACAAGGCATCTTGATCCTGGAAGCAGGAGGTTTTTCATAGAGCCGGTATTTGGTGAATGAACCTCGACTTTCAATCCAGTTGAATCAAGCATTTCTGAAATAAAACGGTTTTTTCGACGGATGAAAGTCATAATTTCAACAGGTAAAGGCCACTTGAGTAGATAATTATTCATAAGAAAAGTCATTTTCTTGCAAAGGTTGTGGTTGTATGGTACACAGTGTATAGAGGTGTACTACAATGTCTCCTAAAAGCATACATATTTTCCTTTCAATCTTGGCGATTTCTCTCAATTTTTCGTGCTCAAAAGGGTTGAGCGCCGAAGATCTTCAGATTTTGAGATCAATTAAATCTCAGCAGAAAGAAATTGCAACAGAGATCGGAACAATTAAAAACCGGCTTCTGGTTCTGGAAAGCAGGGTAATTGAACATCGTAAAAAGAAACCTGCAAACAATGGTAATGGTGAAAACATAAAAGAGCCAGACAATCTTCCGGAAACGAAACTTAAACCTGCGACAGTGGGCGAACTTGAAGAACAGGAACCTGAGCCCGCTGTTCAAAGAAAAACAAAATATAAAAAGAGAAAAGGCCGCATTCGATTGGTTCTGAAGGGCTCACCGTCTGGACCTGTGGACAATCCTCATTATATTCCAACTGTTAAAGGTGATCGAGTCTTGAGACTTGGAAAGTTCCACCCATTGAAAGAACCCTCCGATTCGGATGGAACTCTTGGTAATTCAAGTGTTTCGAAGAAACCGGAAATTAAAAGCAAGTCTGTTTATCCTGCGGTCAAACTTGGAAAAGATGGTGATGGTTATCTCTACGAGCAAGGGATGAAATGGTTTCGCATGGCGCGATATGAATTAGCTGTAATTAATTTTTCAAAACTTGTCAGCACATATCCGGAGAGTCCCTGGGTGCCGAATGCCCTGTTCTGGCAGGGGGAATCATTTTACCGAAAAGCAAGTTACCGTAATGCAATTAACTTTTATAATAAAGTTATACAATTGAACAAGAAAGGGGCAAAAGTACCTGATGCCACTTTCAAAATAGGATTAAGTCACTATAATCTTGGAGATAAAAAGAAAGGTCGACAGATAATTTCACGTCTGATCGAGACATATCCGAACTCTGATGTCGCGGCAAGGGCTGCGACTTGGCTCAAGAAAGTGAGGTAACCATGACAATTACCTTTTTGTTATTAATAGGAAGCATAACCCTTGGTCAGACAACTGTTCCCGGAACTTATCCTCCCGTGCCAACAAAGTACTGGGTTCCTGTGAATTCGCCAACCCCAAAAGATACATCTTCAGGTAATGAAGGAAATGCTCCTACTACCAGGAGAGTCGTACTTACGGAAAATACAAGTAAGAATAAAGAAGTAAATTCCATGGACACCATCAGCGATTCAGGTGTTGTAAAGTGGGTAGGAAACAAACAGTACCATCAGGTTATAAAAGGGGAAACCTTATGGGATCTGGCTGTCAAGTACTTTGGAGATGCTTGGTATTGGCCAAGATTATGGTCATGGAATCCTCATATAACAAACCCTCATTGGCTATTTCCTGGAACGATTGTTTATCTAACTGCAAATGGAAAAAAAGTAATTGTAAAACAAGATCAAAAAGAACCCGAGAATTCATTCTCTGGGCTAACATGGGATAAAGACGCAGTTACAGTTCGTAAACAGGCAATGGTTGAGGAAGAGGAAATAAAGGATGCACACACGGTTTCAGGGAGCCCGGAAGAGAAGACCTTACTTTCCAGCGGAGATACTGTTTATATAAAACTTTCTGATAAGACACCAGCAATTGGAGAAACAATGAGTCTTTTCAGGAGAGATAAAGTAATTAAAGATCCGAAAAGCAAGGAAAAACTTGGTCAAGTTGTGAGGATTCTGGGTGAACTTGTTATAAGGGAAATCAGACCCAAAAAATACGCAATTGGCCGAATTACCAAGGTTTTAGACCCCATTAAAAGAGGCGACCTTGTATTTCCAGTTCAAACACGCTTTAATACTGTAAAATCTACTCCTGCGCCTGTTAAGAAAAAAATTACAGGCAAAATTGTATACGCGATGCAGGAAAGAGAAATGCTATCCAGTGGAAGTATCGTTATTATAAATATTGGTAAAAATCAGAAGGTTCAGAATGGGCACAGAATAAAGGTTTTGACTCAGGGTGATGGTCTTTATACAAATTTACATCCACTTGATCCTGACTACAAAATTGATGAAACATTTCCCATTGAATCAAAGGGCGAAATAGTAGTTTTTAAAGTGTCAGAAAAGTATTCCCTTGGGATAATAAATAAGATGCGTGGTCCTATCCGATTAGGTGACACTGTAGTATTTGGCGATTACCCCGACCGAGATAAAGACCCTGATGCAAAGAAAACGAAGAAGGACGCAGATATTGAAAAATGATGGATTATCATAAGTCCTGAGTAAATTGGGTATTTCAGGGCAATGACTACTTCGGTGCCTCTTTTTCAGGGAGAAGATCAATAATAATTATTTCCGGTGGGATACCAACACGCATATAAGGCCCCCAGGTTCCTGTTCCCGCTCCAACGATTATGGTGGAACCTTGAACAAAATATTTCCCGAGATTATACTTAAATATCAAACGAGTAAACAGTGTGAAAGGGAAAAACTGACCACCGTGCGTATGGCCCGAAAGTTGTAAGTGAAAGGCGTTTGATGTCTCAAAACGTGGTTGGTGCTTTAAAAGAATCCGATACTTAAGAGCGCTCATCTGTTTTACCACGTCTAATTCGGACTTGCCATTTGTTCGTTTCAGTCGCACTCCAAGAGGATCATCGACTCCCGCAATAGAAATTCCTTTAAGATTTACTACTTCATTACGGAGAAGAGTAAATCCTGTTTCCCTGTGAAATTTCTCACTGTATTTTATATCAGAGATAAATTCGTGGTTACCTGTACATCCGAACTTGCCCAGTGGCGGGTTTAAAGATGATAGAATTCTTACAACTTGTTTCCGATCTTTGATTCCACGATCCAGAAGATCTCCCGTGGAGAGAATAATATCTGGCTTGTACCGATGGTAAACATCTTCAATCTGACGAGCCATGGATTCTCCCTGAACTGGGCTGAAATGTACATCAGTTATATGCATAATTCGAATGGGTTTTCTTACAGCTTTCGAGCGAATTACATGATGCGGAATCGTCATTGAGGTCGCCCGCCAGATCCCGAAAATGACTGTTAATATTGCAAATATTGTAGCAAAGGGTGCAACTGGCGGCAATAAAGAGGCTAAATTGATTTTTATCAATATTATAAAAATGAGTTTGATTATAACAGTAAAAACAGCGAAATATATCAGTATGGACATCCAGAAATACGCAATGATGAATATAAATGACATCAAATTACTCAGACTGGTTCTAGTAAGGAAATTTCCAACTAAGATACTGCTTCCTAACAGTGCAATTATACTGATGAAAACTTTTAATCCTGTGGAGGAAAAAGGAATTGCGTGTGTCCACATTTTATAGAAGAGGTAGTGTCCTCCAAAAGCTAACAATAAAAACAATGGGAGAATAAGCAGGTAAAAAATTATCATGATAGTTCAATATTTGGATTTTTAAGAAAATCCGGGTAAAGAAGTAGTCAGTAAGTTCATTTCTGGATTTTAAAATTACAGATGGACAATATGCCGCTTTCTGTCTATGAGAAAATCTAAACTTTAAAATGTGCATGAGATTTTTATTCGCGAAACTGTTGTTTTAAGAAAAACAATCCGAAACAGCACTGCACCTTAGAATTATTAACTTAAAGATTTCTACAAGTAAACCAAAAAAAAAGGAGTTTCGAGTCGTTTATGCGAATTAAGGATTTAAAATCCTTTTGATATTTCACAGGAGGGTTCAATTTTATTTAATATATCTGTTATTTCTTTATCAAAACTATAGTGCTTTTTTATTCGTAAAATAAGGTTTTTAAGTCGGTAGGAACATTTAATATTTCCTGATTCAATGTGACTTTTCAGTATAGCTCTTCCATGAATCCCGAAACATGCTTCAATAAGGGACTTTTTTCTTTCTAAAGCCCAGTTTGTTCCAATCTTATCAAACTTTACAAGATTGTAATCATCACACTGGAACGCGAGTTCCGGATTTTTAGACTGTGCCCTATTCTTGCTTTCTTTTATTCCAGAAATAACAGAGTCAACAAGATGCATTTCCCTGCAAAGACTCTCAATTCTATTCAGGAGATCAGGATTTCTAATCATTGAAACCCCATCCCGGAGAAAGTTGCATTTTAAAAAATCAGAATGACCTCGATTTCTAATGGCTATTGCTTTTTGCAAAAGTTTCTCAATTGTTTGAGGAAGTACATTCTGGCACTTAGTTGAAATCTTTTCTTCATTTATGAAAGCTCTACAATCAATAATTACACCAGTAAAATTACCAACTGCCAGATTCTGTTCCAGTCTATTGAGTGCGGAACTGATAAAATTTTCCTTTTTTCTATTTTTCACGCATATTTTAAAATCGGAACAGTCAGTTTTTGCCAGACATTTGATATTGTCTACAATTTCATCGGAATCGGACATTCTCTCGCATATTTCAATATATGAAGACTTGCTTGTTTTTATCGAACCAGAAGCGCATTTTTTCTGGATTTCATACAATTTTTCACAGTCAGTCTTTTTGCAGGCAGATAATTGCGTGGAACTCAGAACGCAAAGGGAAATCAAAAAAACTGGAGACTTTTCCATAACTTTACAAAAGAATAGAGTGAGGAAATTAGGGCTGTGCAAAATCATTCAACAAGATTATTATGTTACTGTGTTATATTCAACACAATAATCTACGTGCTTGGATCAGTAATTGTTTTCAGTTGGGTTGAAGCAAGTGACTGTGAGTCCCGGGAGGTTTGAATTGTCAGAATTTTGGAAATGTCCGGATTGTGGTTTTGAGAATATTGAAGGTCCATTAGCCTCAATATATAAAAAGAATATTGCCTCAGGAATTTCTGCTTTCGGAACAGAACGTTGTGAGGCATGCAAGAAATCTTTTTCAATCAATGAAATCTACGGGAAATCAGAGCAAAATCAGGACAACCTTGCGTTTTCTTATTTGAAAAGTACTGAGACTGCTCCCTCGCTTGAATCTACCGGAAATACCGATTTTAACTTTGATGATAAGGTTTCCGGCATGGAAAATTATGATTTTCTTGGTCTTCAAAAGACAAGAAAAGCATTTTTAACTACCCTCAATAACAGGATCGGATACCGGAAACTACTGGAAAAAAGCAGAAATCACGCTCGGTATTCAAAGATTCCCACATCTGATAAAGTACCTCTGGACCTTTCTCCATTACCGGAAAGTATAAGAAAATACTTCAATTTATCCGTTGAACAGTTCAGAATATGTAGAGTACTCAGCAGCGCAGCAAATGAAATAACGGAGGAAAGTCGTGAAATACAGCAAATTAATTCCGAAAGTGTTTCCTTTTTAATGACCGTTGTTATTCCTGTGCTGGGATATGTAATTGCTCCGGCCATACTTGGTTTTGTTTTCAGTAAATTTTTTATTTTAGCTCTAATTGTGAGCTTCATTGCATTACACCTTATTTTAAAAAACTACTCCCGAAAGAATCTTCAAGCCCGCAACAGGATGCAGACTCAACTTCGCACTTTGATCATGGACAGATTTAGAGAAAGAGGCATGGATATCAATGTTTCTAAAGTAAATGATGCTGCAACCCGGGGTGTTTTTATGTTAGCTCTTACTCATAACAGGCTTCAACTCTTTCAAACTCTGAGATTGGCCGGTTGTCTTGAAATCATTGCTTTTTCGAATTATCTTTTAGGAAGCAATGATTTTCATACAAAAATGGGACAATTCAATATTACCCCTGAATCTCTGCAGAAGATATTAAATATAAAATAGACGATTTTTTTATTATTTGATTTTTCCCAGGGTAATTTGAAAATTCTGGAGAGTGATCAATGTTACATTCGAATGACTCCTATCCGATGTAAAAGCACTGCTGGTATTGCCTTTTGGAGCATAAAAAATTAAAACTGAAGTATATGGTATTTATTTTTATTATTATAACAATGTTTTCCTGGATTTCTGATGCTCGTGGGTTTCAGAGAGAATCAAAGAATGGGTGGGTTCATGAGCATTGGCGAATGAGCGATGGGCTTCCCATGGATAGCCTCACTGGTGTTGCTGTTGATGGCGCTGGTTTTTTATGGATCGGTACATTTGAAGGCCTCGCTCGATTTGATGGGCGATTTTTTAGAATTTATGACCGTAGCAGGAATCCAATTCTGAAATCCAATTTAGTAAAAAATTTGATCTCGGATAAAGATAGAGTTGTATATTTTAATGCCGGCGATTCCTGCTATCGAATCCGGGATTTTACAATTGAAGTTTTTTCCTGTGTTGATTTCGATTTAAAAAAGAAAGAATATCAAGGGCATTGTCGCAATGATGTCCCGGTGTATGCAAATGTTAAAAAAATCAGTTGTAGCCACAAAGATATAAACGGAAACTACTGGATTTCTACGATAGGAGACGGTCTGCACCGAATATATCGCGGAAAGATAAATGTTTCTGATTCAAAACTCACTATAAGGACAATTGCTATTGATAAAAAGGGATATCTATGGGCAGCTCGACCCAGAGTGGGTATTTGTGTTAAATCTACTCTGGAGGCTCCTTGTGTTCCTGTCAATCTTGAATGTAAATCAGATAAATCTCTTGAACCAATAGTGGCATCAGTAAATGATGAAATATTCGGAAGTTGTGGAGATACCCTTTATAAATTGAGTGCCGGCTCCTTTGTGAAAGTTATTTCTTTTAGAGGACAAGCAATTAATTCTATATATGGATTGAGAGACAATCTGTATGTAAGTACAAGGGGTAATGTTTTTAAAGTAAATAATTCTCAGGCAATACAAATTTCGTTGTTACCGCACAAGGATACTATTATCACAAGCATGCTGCAGGTTGGAAAAAAGTTATATGCAGGTACCTGGGGCAGGGGACTATATGAGATTTCATTAGAAACCGGACGTGCTACGCCCTTTGCCGAAGTTACTGATCTGTATATTGAGTTTATCAGTGAATATGAAAAGTATGTTTCGGTAGGAACAAAAAATGGGATTTTCTTTCTGAACAAGGGGAAAACAATTCATATTTCAAGTAAAAACGGCCTTGCTGACAACAGCGTGTTTTCATGGATAAAAGATCATAAGGGGTACATCTGGTCGTCAGGAAATAGAGGCATTTTTCGATATGCTGAAAGAGACATTCTGAATTTTTTGAAGGGGAAAAATCAACAGATATCGGTTATATCCAGTTTTAATGAATCAGATGGTATGGAGTCTGCCGAGTGTACGGGTGTTGGGTTAAATACAGCCCTCATTTATAATAACAATGTTCTTTTTTCAACTGTTGCTGGAATTGTGCGGATTGATCTCAACTCTGATTTAAGGAAAGCATTCAACCCTGTCAGCATTATTTCAATTGCAGTGAATGGGGTGGAAAGAAAGATTTCAAAATCGGTTAAGTTGGACTCCCCTGACGACAGACTTGATATTGAATTTGTGTCACCATTTGCTCCCTGGGGAACAGATTATCAGATACGATTAAGGAAACATCATAAAAATATCAGGCGTTCAGGAAACAACTTATCGTTGACAGGTTTTGGTCCTGGACAGTTCCGGCTTGAAATTTCCCTCGATTATTATAAGAAAAGGATTTCAGATAATTCAGTTGAGATAAGTATAATTCGAAAGCAGAAGGTTTTCGAATCTATTTATTTCCGCATTGTAGTAGTAATTATTTTTTTAACGCTTCTCTCAATTATTGTAATGCACTTCAGTCGAACTGAAATTAAGAAAATGGGATCAACTGAAGTCACCTTCAATAGTCCAAATAAAAATAGTAATAACCCGAGTGGCGATTCAGTTGCAATAAATGAATGTACAAATTCGAAAAAGCAAGAGTCAGAAATTGATTCAGTGAATGCTGGAGTTGAAGATTCTAAACCTGCAATGGAGGAAAAATATGGAGACCGCAGGTTAAACCGTGATCAACTTAATGAAATTGAAAAATCATTAAATTCTGTGCTTTCAAAACTCGAAATACTCACCGATGCTGATTTGACAGTCAGAAAACTTGCCCGCCTGATTCACATAAAACAAAGTGATCTGAGTCAGTTTGTTAATGTCGAGAAACACATGAGTTTTTCCAATTACATTAGTTTCCTTCGTGTTGAACTCGTTAAAAAGAAAATGAGAGAAGGGGATGTGAATATACTCGAGATCGCAATGGAATCTGGATTTACATCTAAATCATCTTTTAACGCACAGTTTAAAAAACATACTGGTATGACTCCATCTGAGTGGAGAGATAAATATTGTTAATGTCCTGAATACTGGACACGAGCTAATTAGTTCGTGTCCTGAAATTCGCTTCGCGAAGGATTTTATTAAAAATCCTAACAGGCCACTATAATAAATTCAACACCTTGCGGTTACTGTCCTGAGCAAAAATCGGGCGAAAAATTTGATTTTCGGTATTTCAGGACAGTAACTAATTAGTTCGTGTCCTGTAATTCGCTTCGCGAAGGATTTTATTAAAAATCCTAACAGGCCACTACAATAAATTCAACACCTTGCGGTTACTGTCCTGACCTAAAATCAAGTGAAAACTTTGATTTTGGGTATTTCAGGACAGTAACTAATTAAAATAAAAGAATTGAATATGGGGGCTGCATCGTCCGGAAACCTGTTTTGATACGTCCTGAATTTCGTATCAGGACGATTCTATTGAAGAATTTAAATATATCTCCTCATATGGCGGTGATCCGTCTGCTAACTATCTATCCGGAAACAAAGATACTTTCCGGAGGTAACAAAATGCTTCCAGGATTGGAAGAAGGAGGAAATATGAAAATTTTAACGACTCTTTTAATGCTTCTGGTTTTTAACTCATGCGATTCAGGGGAGAATAACAACTCAAACACAACGAGTTCAAATAATACCAGTAATACCAATAACACCAACAGCACCACCCAACTGGAAGTGGATTTAGTTAATCCTGTTGCAATACCTGCTTTTATCTTTGAATTTCGTGGAAAAATAAATACGGCAGAAGCTCTTTCGACGGGAACTCATGAAAATGCGCTTGGTTTCAATACACTCTTTACTGGCACATTGGAGCTGGAATATGACGACAGACCAGTGATTAATCAGTATGAGAATTCCGAAGGAACTGAATATATTGTGATAAGTAGTCTGTTGCCTTTGGAGGCCATAGAAAACCCATATGAGAGTGTTATTTTCGCCGGTACATACAGCACGATGTATATCTATCTGCCTACGGAAACTCTCAGGGAGTTAAAAAACAGTGGGAATAAATTTCTACAGGGAGCTCAAGTTGGGGAACATCTGTATACGGAAGTATTTCTTCATGTGGATAATTCTTATTTTTACAAGAGGTGTATCACTTTGCTGAGCACTGATAATCCGGAGAACCTGATTGAGATCGATACCTCATATGTTGATGATTTTGATGCAGGTGAAGTGCTCACGGTAGTAGGTAACGTTGAGTTTTCAGCGGATTTGGAAAGAATTCAGCAGATTCCGAGCCTTGAAGAAGATAATGAACAATATTGTTATTACATAGCAAGAAAACAAGTTGTAAATAAAGAAAGCTTTTACAGTTTGCTTGAGGAAGTCCCTTCCCTCGAGTGCGTGCTTCCTGATGACATGCTGGAACCGGGGACAGATAAATATCTGACTGGTCAATTTCGAGGTCCGATAGTTGAACGTGTCGGGAATGGAAATGAAACACCCGGATGGGGAGACTTTTCCGTTGCGTTGTCCGAAGGAGAGATTGATGCAAGTTCGTATACCAGATTTGCTACCTGGGTTGAATCTGATGATGATGATGCTGAAATAACGCTGACTCTACTTGGTGATTATCAAGTCCTTGGAACTGACAATATATCTTTGAATATAACAGAGTTAACATTTTCAAGAAATGGCTTGGTGAGCGAGCTGTCTGAAAGTAATGGCGTGATGAATCCGGATTCGTTAATTGGCTTTAATATGTATAAGTATGAATATAAAAGGATAAGTGGAAGCGATTATAGAAAAATATGCCCAATGGCTCTGCCGGTAGACGATACCCATAATAGTATTTATCTATGTGCTGAAGAAAATACAAATTTTGGAATAGGTGAAGAACTCCAAATCGCAATAAACCTTTCCCTTACGGATGATGCCAGTGAAGTAATGTCCGCATATCAGTTAACTGAAAACTGTGTATGCGACAATACCCTTGAGTACGTTGATTGCTCAATCATGGAGGCAAAATGAAGAAGTATTTTATTTATATAGTCTTACTCGGTATAATTTTCTTTTCATGTGAAAATGAGAAAAATAACACAGTCAATAATAGTAATAATACTAACAATAACAATGACAAATCTGAAATTAGCTATGTAGAAATGTTTTCAAATGAGCAGATTTCCCAGGAAATAGAATGGTATCCATGTCCTCTTACAGAGGGCGGCCCGGAAAACAATGCATTGTGCGCTGATTTTTCAGTTCCCCTTGACTGGAATGATCCAGAGAATCAACTAATTTCAATCCGAGTGAAAAAGACAATTGCATTAAGGGAAGTAAAGCGAACAGTCGTAATGCTACAGGGAGGGCCTGGGGGCTCGTCAACGATTGATTTTCCATATTATATGCCGGAAATGGCTTTACTTGATCCCGAAGCTGAATTTATTGCATTTGACCATAGAGGTACGGGTTATAGTACTTTTCTTACGTGCCCATCAGCCGTTTCGACAGAAGGCCCTTATGGGCGGGCAATAAGTGAGGATGAGATAACAGAATGTATTCAGGGTGAACTAATAGAAAATAAAGAGTGGTTGGAGAAATTCAATATAACTAACGCTTCAAAAGATTTAGGTTATTTTATTGAATTAATTAGAAAAGATGGCATTAGGAATCATGTTTACGGTGTCAGTTACGGAAGTTCCTGGGCCCACCGATATGCACAGATATTTCCAAATCAAGCCAGTAGTGTTACCCTTGATTCCATGTGCCTTGTGGGTGCATGTTTTCTTGATGACTATGATGTGAACTCGGAAACTGGATTTGTAAATCTCCTCAAGGAGTGCAATGAGAACCAGATGTGTTCGCAAAAAATGGGTGGTGATGCCGTTTCGCATGTCAGGGATACGCTGGATAACCTGAAAAGCGGTCACTGCAACTCTTTTGATGCTGATACCATCCGTTATCTGACTTTCAGTCTTGCCATCCAGAAATCCATCAGTAGCCTTTCAGTAGCATTGTGGTACAGACTTGCCCGATGTTCATCCGAAGACATAACGGCAATAAATAACCTCATCGCAACGGTTTTCGGACAGAAAAAAAATAATCCACTCCACATTGATAATCTTCCGCTGGATGTCATTCAACTTAACTATATTCTTTTTCTGAATATTGCTGTCAGCGAGATGATTCACTCACCGGCCTATTCTGTGGATTACGTTTCAGAGCGATATGAAGATCTTCTAACAGGAGTCAAACTGGATTATCGATTATCACAGAGGGCTTCACCGTGGCCAGTATATGAAAAAGACGAATGGTATGGAAAATTTGCAGAGACTAACCGAAATTTTCTTTTGCTTAACGGTACTCATGACCTTCAAACACCTGAAAACGTAAGCTCTATTTCAGTTTCGAAACTTCAGGGAGAGAATCATTTCAGTTTCCTTATTCCATGGGCAAATCATGGTGTTTTATGGTCAAGCGAGGTTGAAACGCGGGGGCGTCCCGGGTGCGGTTTAAGCATTTTCCTGGAGTATATTAAGGATCCTTCGCGGAAGCCCTCTGCCCCTTGCATGGACGAGCTTAAAAGACCTGACTTTAATATTCCTGAGAACTACGCAGCATACTTTTTTGGTACATCTGATGCGTGGGAAAATGGTGGTAAACTGGTAGAGCCCGAACTTGACAAGGAAACCGCAAAGACATTTAAATATATTATTTCAAAAATCCGAGCTGGTTATTTCTCTCCAATCTAGACCGCTTGCGGAATAAAAGGATCGAAATTGGGAAATTGAATAAAAATTACGGTCTTTTTAATTATTATTTGATGTCGAATGTTTATGACCTGTTCCTGAACCTGTTTACCTGACTTCCTGATTACCTGTTAAAAAAATCAGGTATTCAGGTAATCAGTAGCAGGAACAGGAAAACGGGGCTCATTCCTGAAGCATTTCTTTAAACCGAGTCACAATCGTATTACCTCGAAAGCGGTCTAGTATCAATGCTGTTCAGGTAAAGCCACTGAACCTGTATTTCTTGAAAACAGGCAACTATCGTATTTCTTCTGAAGCGGTCTAATGATAAAATTGAAAAAAGAAATTGGTCAATTTGTCTACTGAAAAATGTGGACATATGCGAAGAAATAAATTAATCATCAGTCAGAAAGGGTTACGCTCATGAAAGCTTGTATTCTTGCAGCAGGTTATGGAAGCAGACTTAGACCATATACGGACACGGTACCCAAAGCGCTGGTTCCGGTCGGAAGCAAACCAATGCTCCAATATATTCTTGATACTATGAAAGAATTTGATTTTGAAGAGTATGTTGTTGTCACGGGATACAAAGAAGAGGAAATCAGGAAATTCTGGGAGGGAAGGACGGAAAAAGTAACCTTTATTTATAATGAACGTTACGAAGACCTTGGTAATTACTATAGCCTGCTTTGTGCAGAAAAGCATCTTTCAGGTTTTGATTTTTTTAAAATCGATAGCGATTTGATTTTTGAAAATCAGATTCCTCGCAATCTTATTGCTTCCAGTGGTGATTTAAGGATATCCGTCGAAGTCCGAGATAATATGGGCGAAGAGGAAATGAAGGTCAAGATCGATGACTCTGGCAAAATCATTGATTTTTCTAAAGAAATACCACCTCGAGAAGCATGGGGCGAGAGTATTGGCATCGAATTCGTAACCGCCGCTGGTTCCGCACCACTTTTTAGTGAACTTCAAGCAATGTACGATGAGGGTGCTGGAAATGCATACTACGAGGAAGCCTATGGCCGTCTTGCAAGAAAAAACCTCCATGTACACGCTGTAAAAGTTACTTCTCAATGGATTGAAATCGATAATAAAGAAGACCTAGAGAATGCTGAAAAACTCTTCGGATAGCAGGGTAATTGTTGATGGCTCGTCTCTGGGGTTCAGCACAAGCCGCAAGGTTGCTGGGCTTCCGATGCATGTGCGATTATACAGACAACTGAAAAAAGCTGGTTACTCAACTGTTTACCTTAAAGAATCAACTCCTGGAACTCTCATTAGTTACTACAATGATAATTGGAAAACTGATTTTTCAGACTTCGACTCTGTGGAAGGGGACACCCCCATTTTTAATGGCGCTGGTCTTTATAAAATAAATGATATTATTGATTTTAAAGATGGTGTAGTTTCAGAAATTTCTCCGGTCATGATCGCTAAGAATGATAGAGATCTTGGGGAAATACAAAAGTATCTGTGGAAGGATCTTCGAAAGCCTATTGAAAATGATGGCATTGTTGCATATTATCTAAGCAGGCCAGTTTCCCGCGTTTTCAGTCGTGTTTTAATCAATTTTCCAGTGACTCCGAACCATGCAACGCTTATCAGTGCCTTTATGGCTTTTTCCGGCGCTTTGGCAGTTGCATTTCCCGGTTTACTCATTCTGGGTGCGATTTTATACTGGTTTTCCAATGTTTTTGATTGTGTGGACGGTGAAATTGCGCGCTTAAAAGTTGAGGGAAGCGTATTCGGTCAGTGGCTTGATTCCATCGTTGATGATCTCGCTACAATTGCATTCAGTATCGGTCTTGGGTTTGCAGTTTTATCTCAATCTCACCTTGCAATACTGATGTGGACGAGTGCAGGTCTTTACGCAATAAGTTCGATTATGGTCTATAAAGTTCTCAATCGTATTGGAGTAATCGATACTGCTCAATATCCATACTTTTTTTTAGGTGAGAAAGGTAGTGCTTCCAAGGAAAAAGGTCCTTTTACTTATATTTCTTATCTTTTTCGCCGGGATGTTATTCTCTTCATTCATCTTGTTTTCAGTCTGGCAGGCTTTTTAAAAGGTATGTACTATCTGCAGGTTTCAATTAATTTAGGTATGGCGGGTATTACATTTCTTGATCAGTTTGTGCGTCTCTTCAAGAAAAATCACATCTAGACCCAATGTTGCTCGGTTTGTAAATATTGGGAGCCAATGATTTTTTCCGGATTGACTCATTTTATAAAATCATTAAAACTATTAGTGTAAGTCACAAGACTTCGCCCCTTTTTCTCCGAAAACTGTCTATTCCTTTGATAGAATTGGATTTTATGGTTAGGATTTTATTGATTTCATTCTTTACAGTGTTCTCTTGCGGCCGTGTACAGACACATATGGATAACGGGCATCATTATGATGACCATGGAATAAAAAGATACGAGTCCTATCATCATGAAATAGCAAAAGAATTAGAAAAAGAGACTTTTATTGCCAAAGTCCGTCCATCCGAACCAGTTAAACCCAATATAAAACCATCTCTTCGCAAATATCCTGATGGCCCAGTTTATAAGACAGGTGATGGACGTCCTTATCAGGTCGTACTTTTGTCATTTGATAGTCCCCACCGGAAACAGATGTGGGATTGGGTTTTAAAGTTTGCATCGGAAGAAAATATCAAGTTCACCTTTTTTGTTAGTGGCGTATATATGCTTGAACATAAAAACCGAGGCTTATACCGCTCTCCGGATGGTCGAAGAGGCAATTCCGAAATTGGCTTTTCCCGAAATAAGAATGAAATTGTAGAAAATATATATTACATCACAAGGGCGTATCGTGAAGGTCACGAAATTGCTTCCCATGCCAATGGCCATTTTTCCGGGAAGTCTTTTTCTCTATCCCAATGGAATCGGGAAATTAACCAGTTTTCCGATCTATTACGTAATGTAAAGAAAAACAATCGTCTTGATGTCGAACCTGGTGCTGAATGGGAGCATATTATCACAAATATGAAAGGGTTTAGAGCTCCGCATTTAGCCGTGAATGGTCATTTGTATAGAACATTGGCTAAGCATAATTATCGTTATGATGCCAGTAGATACCGGGTAGCTCCTTACTGGCCTCAAAAATATGGCAATATCTGGTTTTTCCCACTGGGTGTCGTTCCGTCTGATATTATAAGGAAAAAGAGAAAATATCATAAACATGTTATAGCTATGGATCATAATTTTTACATGTATTATAAAAATGTTCGGCTAACGGCAGAGACAAAAACGAGAATTATCAATGATGTGTTTATGACTTACCTTGAATATTTTAATACAAATTATTACGGTGCTAGAGCACCTATAAGTATAGGACATCACTTTGTAAACTGGCATGATTGGGCTTATTGGGAAGTGATGAAGCTTTTCGCTAAAACTGTTTGCTCAAAGCCTGAAGTAATCTGCACAACACATATTAAACTTCTGGAATTAATAGAAAAGATGCCACCGGGGGAATATCCTCAATTTTGCCGCGGTACTTTTCCAAAGCTCCCTCGGCCCGTAGTAGAATCCAATCCTTGAAACCATCAGTTCCCGACCGTCAGTTCCGCAAGCGGTCTTCGGGCTATACCGCTTGCGGAGTTATGCGATAGTAACTTAATTTAAAGAAATATTTCGGGAAAGAGCCCCTGGTTTCCTGTTCCTTCTACTGATTTCATGGTTACCTGAAATATTTTAACTGGGAATAAGATAGTCAGGTAAACAGGGATAGGGTCAGAACATAAACATCTAATATCAATGTAAAATTACAAAAAATTGAGTCAAATATTCACTTTTGAGATTTCGTCCTTTTACTCATGAAGCGGGCTAAGTAGTTCGTGTCCTGTAATTCGCTTTGCGAAGGATTTTATTAAAAATCCTAACAGGCCACTAGTAATATTTTCAACACCTTGCGGTTACTGTCCTGAGCAAAAAATTGGTTAAAAATTTGATTTCCGGTATTTCAGGACAGTAACTAAGCAAAAGTTTATTGGTCGCACTCATCCTCTGATTTATGCACTGCGGGAAATTTTATTTGGACTTTTGAAATCTGTTTTTCATTACTCTCTGAGATTATATAAGAAAACCCATTGTGCAATAGAAAATAACCCACAGGGGGAACAATGCCGATTTCATTTATGATAAAGCCACCGAGGCTGCTATAGTCTGAGGACTCAGGTAGAGTGATTTTTAAGTATGTTTCAAGTTCGTCAATGCTGATATGGGCATCTGCAATTACAGTATTTTCATCAATTCTTACAAACAAATCGGCATAGTTCTGGTCGGTTTCATCTTGAATATCACCCACAATTTCTTCAATTATATCCTCAAGGGTAATTATGCCCGAAGTACCGCCAAACTCATCAACAACAATTGCAAGATGGTTTCGAGTCTGCTGGAATTTTTTTAAAGTCTGATTGATTTTCTGCGTTTCTGGAACGTAAAGAATGATCTTCCTTGCGACAGACAATACTTTCTCATTAAGATCATGTTTTTCAAAGATAATAAAATTTATCAGATCTTTCACATAAAGGATTCCAACTATATTATCAAGGTTGTCCTTGAAGACTGGGACGCGGCTATGCCCCCATTCCTGCACGTGGTCCAATGCATCTTGTAATGTAGTGTTTGAAGAAAGGAATTTTGTATCTGTTCTGGGAGTCATTATTTCACGAACAATCGTATATTTAAATTCAATGACGCTGCTTAATAATTCCCCTTGATCATCCTGATCAAATACTCCATCGGTACTACTTTTTTCAATGATATATTCAATTTCACTTTGGGTAATTTCTGAAGGCTTATTATTCCCTCCCATTATTTTAACAAAAAATTGAGCCATCTTTGATAAAACAATAGCAAATGGCATGATTATCCAATCAATCAAACGGAAAAAAAACAATGCAGGAATTATCCACTTTTCAGGATTGATTTTAGCGAAAGTTTTGGGCGTAACTTCACCAAATATCAAGACAAAAAAAGTCATTGTAATACCTGCAATCAAATCTACCATGCCTCTTGAGAAATCAGAAAAGACTATAAACGCTATTCTACCGGCAAGGAGAGTTCCAAATATATTTACGATATTATTTCCTATGAGCAGTATGGAGAGGATTATTCCGGGATTTTCTTCCCATTTTAAAAGCACAGGAGATATAAAAGGATGATTTTCCTTGAGAATACTAATTTTCATATGTGACAAGGCAGTTATTGCAGTCTCAGTTCCGCTGAAATAGCTGCTCATTATAATGCAGAATAGAAGACCTACTATTTCATAAACAGGAAACATAAAAACCTCTCTCTCAGAAGAGTAGATTAAAATAAATGGTATAAGTTATGAAGTTTCACGGTTCAGACCGCCAGCTGCAATGCCCAGTATCCCTGCAAAACAGTAAAGTAAAAACTGGACAGCATGAAGGGTGAAAATAAATGCCATTCCCGGGCCTTCCAGAATGGCCCCTGTAATAGCAATTGAAAGACCGAGGCGTGCGAAGTGATGGTAGTTACCAACGTGGCCCGGAGCCGCGGGAATAAAAATTCCAATTACAACCAGGGACATTATGAGTGTGCTTATATTCAGGCTGACATCAAGATAAAAAGCTTTTGCGAGAACGAATACACCAAATGCATTGAATGCCCAGTATACCATTGTAAAGAAAAGGAAATGAGAGAACTCATGCCGTTTAACGCTCATTGCGAGACCTTTCCTTATACCATCAATTATATACTTGAGTTTTTCAATAATGAGCGAGGAAAATGTTCTTCGGGTTAGTCGAAGGGGAAGGGCGGCGAGACGAATTATAAAATCCGGAAAAAAACTTATAAACAAGCTTAGTCCTGCAAGTGCAATGAAAAATAATAAAGATATCAATCCAGTTATGAATAACCAGTTTGGCGGGTTTCGTATCAGGAGAATGCAGCAGAAAACCGTAAGTGACATTATGATGCCATCTGTAATGCGCTCTACGAGTACTGCACTAAGAAGCCAGGTGGTTCTTAATCTGTCCTCACTCGACTTGGGCGAACTTAAAAGCATCGGTCTGACAATTTCACCCATTCTAAGTGGTAACACAAGAATCGCCGCAAACCCAATGAATGAAGTCCAGTATACGCGGGAGCGGGATCTCCTTTCTTCAGAAACACCCTTCACTAGATGATACCATCGTTCGCTGCGGAAAATAATCATACCAAATTGAGTTAGAATAAATACCGTAAACCAGAAAGGGGAAATACTTTTAATAGAGCTTATAAACCATTTGAGATCTGTGTCCCGGAACGCAAGCCAGGTGAAGAATAAGGAAATTGCAATAGACAAAAAAAGGTAGATTGAATTTTTTAAGGAAAAAGTGCTGCTATGGGTGGATATCATTGATGATTTCCATTGGATTAGAATGCAGAAGACGTTCAGTGGTGTCATCGCCAAAGTTTTTTGTAAGCCACTTGACTGCTTTTTCAATACCGGGAAATAAATCAGTAGAATGTATATCTGTGGTCATAAAATCAATGTAATCGGATTTCAGTAACTTAATCAATTTGTGATGCCTGTCATCCGGTGTCTGAGACTTGAGTACACTTGTCAGATTACCACAAATGCGGACATTTTCTCTGAACAGTTTGATATCTTTTTTTTCAAGCCAGCCATAGCGCTCCACGTGGGCAAGAACAGGAATAAACCCCGTTACGTTGATCTCATAAAGCATTCTTTCGAGTCCGGGAACTGGAATTGTGGGAGAAAGTTCAAACAGAAAAAAACGACTTTTACCCAAAGTGGGGATTTGCCTGCGAAAATACCTGCCAAGGAACTGATCATCATAATAATTCTCAGCTCCAAGATGAAGTTTTATTTTCGTTGGATTCTCCTCACACACAGCATTAAAAACCTCAATAAGAGAATCGGTGGAAGGATTCAGAGAGTATTGCTTTTGATGTGGAGTACAAATTATTGTGGAAAACCCAATGTTTTCATAGAGTCTTAATGCTTTTAAGCACTCAGAGAGCGATGTCATTCCGTCGTCAACGCCGGGTAGCAGGTGTGAATGAAGATCTACGTAGTCAGACATAATCGGGTTCAGGATGGATGCATTACCAGGAAATGGGCTATCTCTCGGAAAATTCTCATAGGTTTAGTATTAAATGGTTCAAGCTCCAGTGCCTGATCGAACTGATCAAGGGCAGATTTAAATTCTCTATTCTCAAGCATAACAAGCCCGAGAAGGTAATGGGCCAGCGCCCAATCATTGAAGTCCCACTTGGCTTGCATCAACAGATGAATTGCATCTTCAGTTTGTGTGGCAAAGAAAGCGACTGAAGCATTTAAACATTTTTCGAAGTAGAAGTACTCTTTTTCGCTGAGAGCATTGTCCTCAAAGTGTTTTTTCTCAGGATCAATACCCACAACCTTAAAAGCAAATGTTGGTATAATTGAAATATCTCGAGGCAGTGCAGAAATATCCGAGCCAACTGAGCTAACGAGAGTTCTTACTTCAGGACCAATTTCCAGACTCAGTAGTGATGTTAGTTTTTCCTGTATACTCATGCAGCACTCCAATTGATAAAAAAAATATTCTTCCTTTAAAAACTTGTCAGTACGAAGGAGAATATTAATAATCAAACAGTTAGTTCGTGTCTTGTCATCAGGACACTATCTTATTGCCGAATGATAGTATACAAACAAACTGTGAGCAATAAAACATATTTTTTTAAATTTTAAGTTGGTAAAAAGATAATCGGAAAATTTATGTAAATCCAAAGAATCAGCTTTCATATTTATCAATATCTGATACAAGATTCAGAGTCAAAAATGGGAGTAACATCTTCCGATTTTCGCCAAACACTGGCTGTATAGAAATTACTGAAGTTGTGACTCCAAAAATCTTGACGTAATCGAAGCACTGGCTTAGACTTCCAGTGGTTTGGTGAGGAATTATGACAGAATACGCTTTGCGTTTTATCTCAGGAAAGTATCAAGGCGGTCAGTTCAAATTGAAAATGGGCCGTGATGTTATTGTAGGTCGCGCTACTGATGGTGACATGGTTCTTGTTGAAGACATGGTTTCCAGGCGTCATTCTAAAATCTCCACAGCTAATAATCGTATTACTATCGTTGATTTAGGATCTACAAATGGGACATTTGTGAACGGTGAACGTGTCGCATCGGAACCGGTTGAGTTAAAAGAAGGTGATCGTGTTTTGATTGGTACCAGCGTTCTGAAACTTGTTTCAGTCGAGGACAGCCTGGTCGAAGCTCCAGAAGAAGCGGAAACGACTGGGGAGGGCCCTGGATCAAAACGCACGACCATGTCAATTACTCGCCATATGAGCGGCTCCATTGATGAAATCCCTCTTCCTGATTTGTTGCAGTTACTTTCGACGAGCCGCAAGTCCGGTGTTTTGACTGTTTTCAGTTCCGATATGGAAGCTCGATTATACCTTCGCGATGGAAAGGTGTATTATTGTACTATCAATAATAATTTTGACCTTGACCCTACAAAGGCATTTTACAGAATTATTACATGGGTATCCGGTACATTTGATTTGCTTCCTCCCGACGATGCTGAATTTCTTAATGAAATCAAAGAGTCTACTGAAGGCCTTTTAATGGAAGGCATGAGAATTCTTGATGAAATAAATCGGCTTAAAAAGGATCTTCCTTCCCTCGAAACATATTTCACTCTTGCATCTCCCTTGACTCCGCCATTAAAGAATCTCAGTCCTCAGCAACTGGATGTACTTCAACTGGCTCATAATATTGGAAGTGTAAAAATCATTCTTGACAGAAGTTCATACAGCGATCTTGACACTTATGAAATCCTTATAATGCTCCGAAATGAGGGCTATATAGCCCAGATGAAATAATCACTACTATTTTCCCCGTTTTACTCTTTAAAACTCCCTACATTTTCCATGTCTTCTTGGATTCTTACTTCGCGAAACTGCATGCTTGAAATACGTGTTTTCAAATTTTTCGTAAA
Organism: Myxococcota bacterium; assembly: GCA_018821305.1. GTDB lineage: Bacteria > Myxococcota_A > Polyangia > HGW-17 > HGW-17 > JAHJMN01. The sequence continues at coordinate 37,436 of JAHJMN010000021.1, read as the reverse complement.
AGCCATTTACATGTCTGCTTTGCTACCGGCTTTTACTACTATTTTTATTATAAAGCGAAGGCTTTCAAGGGAGTCAGGGGAGATGACACTCTCATAAACAAGACCTGAACCCCACCATATCCTTACTTCACCTGTAAGATTATCTGAGAGAAACTTTTTGAAATCTTTCGTTAAAATTTCATCTGTGAAGAAGTTCCTGTCCCAAATCATATAGTTTTCTTTCCCAAAGGAAACTACTTTGGGTAGTGCAGAAAATAAATGTCTCGAAACGGGAACAAGTTCGTTGTTCGTGGCAATCCAATCAGGATCTCCTGACGGTGGCATTCCCGTTATTATAAGGAAGGATGAAATACGATCTTTGAAGCCTGATTTGACAATCAGTTTTACCGGGAGAGCACTTGGTCCGGAAAATTCGACAGTAAATTTTTTAAATAAAATTAACCATTTAGACTTGGTAATGACAACATTTTTAGAAATATTAGCTTTCCACCAGGAGTCTTCTGGAAATGGAAGTGACTTGGAAGGAGGAAGTTCTGGCTTTTCAATTGCAATGGCCAAAAGTAACACTACCGCAATAAAGGGAAGGATCTCTTCTTCTACCCATGGAGTGTAGCCGGATACAACCCAGAGCAACGAACTGAAAGCCAGTATAATAGAGCGATTGCGTGAACTGAAAAATAATTCTCCCAGAGTATAAAAAGTGGACCAGAGGGCAATAAAAAACATCAATCTGGCAAAAATACTCAGGGGAATAGTAATGCGGAACAATGAAAAAAACACTCCTGCCGCAGAATGATCAAATCTAAACCAGATCGCAATAATGAAAGAACCAAGAAATGAAATAAGCAGGGTCCATGGATTAATTCTGATGTCTCTCAATAGCAAAAAAGGCCATAAGATCGCCTGATAAATAAATATATATGTACCTGCTTGAAAAAGTTGATATCCTGTTTTGCTGCCTGGACCGGCATTATAAATATATGTTTTGCTGAGAATAATCAGTAAAGCAGGGAGAATGAACGCTATCCAGGCTATCTGTCGACGAAAATCAAGAGAACCTGTATTGAATAGCCAGAATGTAACTGTTGTTAAGATCAGAGAAGAAATAAAACTCAGGTAATACCAGAGAGATGCTCCCGCATGATGTGTTGGAACAAGTAACCCATTAAGGATTAAAACTGGTAAAGAGAAAAACAGCACAACGCCCAATGCGATTCTCCAGAATGGTGTTTCTATTCGTGTTCGCAAAATTATTGAAACAGTGGCAATTGTAGTGAGAAAAGCCATGATCTGAGTCTGGTAAATAGAAAAAGTCGCAAAAGGGGAGAAAAAGGCAAAATTTCGACTGATTTCAGCTAATTCATGGGACGGCTGATTGAAGTATAGTAAAAGTTTTCTAATTGCAACTTCAAAAAATATAGCCCATGTAAAGAATATAACAAGGTACTGCAAACCCGGTGGTGTTAAAACAGGAGCTTTCCCTTGTCGTATCATAATTACTCCGAAAATGTCCGGCAGAAAAATGATAACTGCGCCGGATGAGGTGTAAAAACTACTTCCAAAGGTAAAAATTGTCAATGCAGTATAGAATTTACAAAAAATAAACAAAGTTTGCCCGAATATAAAAACTGTGGATTCCCGGCAATGCTTCATGTTGACTTTTGAGTCATCATGGAGAATATTGATACAGGAGAACAATGATGCCATCAAATCCCTACAAAGAGCTTTCCTCCAGTACAATAATTTCCAATATTTTTAAGGCAGTATATTCCCTGTCACCGGGAAAGGATCCGGGTAGTCACACGCAGATATTTGCTCTGGATTCGGATAGATTGCAAGATACCCTTATTTCAACTGTTGAAAAATATACAGGGAGCCCGCCTGATAGCACATTATATAATTCAATCAGGAACTTCTCCCGGTATTTCGGTTCCCGGTTTTTAATGAAAGTTGGAAGAACTGATAATTTTACTATGCGTCTTGGGAGTGCTTCCCCTGTTGAGATCCCCAGAAGCACTGTTTCAGAGATATTTGGACATATTGGCTACAGCCTGTTCCCCACCTGGCGTAAAACTGTAATGGACAGCACAGAAGCCGCCCGCGAAATTCCATATTTTTATCGCGGTAACGGTAATGACTTATTTTTCCCGCATTTGGCTGATATTATCAGAAAGCTTCTGTCGGGTGAACTAAATGAATTTCCAGAAGGAAGCGAAAATGGTGAATTTCTATTTTATTCCATAGATAAAGATGATAGTTGGACGTTTTTCAGGATTATGGAACAGGACAGGTACACTGAGAATAAAATTAATAACATTGATGATTTCAGGCAGTTCTGCAACAGTGTTCGCGATAACCCAATGGACAGACAGACTACTGAAATACTGAGGAATTTTTTCAATGCTCCTATAACCGTGGGTGTCAGGGATGCCATCAGATGGTTGAGTGGAGCTCGGCATCCCAAGTTAAAATGGGATGAAGCCCGTGAAATAATTCAAGATTGCTTCAAGAAGTATGGAAATGAGAACTTTCTTCTCCCGGAACAGACGTTTTATACTTATTCGCCCACATTGACGGCAGAGCAGATCCAGGAAAATAGACAGGAGAACAATGCTTTTCTTGATAGAGCAGCAGAAGTTTTCTACTCGAGGATGAATGCTAAAGAAAAACACTTATTTAAACAGGAATACGTTAAGGAAATCTTAAGGGAGACATTTAGTTATCACCATTCATATCCTCTTTATAAACTTGACGATACCATGGGCTACGTAAACCCTGCAATGGTCTCTCTGGCTCTTCGGTTTGTTCAACATGCCGCACTTTTCTTTTCTGGAGTAAAGTTACCATCGAGAAGGAATACGCAGATTATTCAGCACCTTGAAAAATCCGGAGTTCTCTTCGAAGTTAACGATAAATTATTGCCAGTTAATAAGAGAAAATTCATCTCAAAGCTCCTTGGTTTCCTCCTTGAGTATGACCTGAGACAAGGCATTGTGGACAAGCAGGGTAAAGTTAGTTGGATTTCGCCTAAAACAACTTTTTGTACATTTCAGGAGCGTGCGGATTTTCTTCCACCTCGAAGCCGCAAGATTGACCAGTTCAGTCTTGAGGATCTGGCAAAGACTGAATACAGTTTTTATCTTAGACGCTATCCTGAACTTGCCGAAAAACTTGTTGTTTTTTTCGTTCTGGTATTGAGATTCTTTCTGGATACTGATTTCATACCTGATTTAAGGCCTGATGAAGCTGGAATAAATATATTTATTCTTGGAATATGGGGTTATATGACGGAAAATCTCCTGATTATTCTCTATGAGGATGATGAAGGAAATCATCAGTTCCGAATTAAGTTTGTTGATAATAAAGATCATTTCAAGCAATATCGACGTGAAATAGATAAAGAAAATCCTATGGGGTTTGCCAAACACGGCCTTAGAATTGTTCAACCAGTTGTAGTCCCTGCTATGCTCAGGGCTGTCGGCAATTTCGTGCAAATTGTATCCGAAAATCGTCAGGGTTTGATCAAAGAAGAAATCAGCCTGCAAGGACTTGCAGAATACGGGGTTGCCGTAGCTCAAGAGGTTATCAGTAAGGGTATCAACTACGGAGCGGAGGGGCTCCAGACTTTTATTATTGATGGGTTTGATGATGCTACAAAGATTGCATCCGGTGCTGTTTCAAAAATAATACCTGTAAAACATAAAGAAGACGTTCTTATCTGAAACTTTTTTTTCAAACTGCAGATAATAGTGGTCAGGAGGTACTTACCATGAACCATTTATTTTCTGTAATTTTTATTTTTGCCTTTTTCTCTTCTTGTCACGGACTTGTTCCAGAGCACGCAACGAAAATGTCAATCAGATTATCTGAGAAAGGAGACACTCTCCTTGCCAACGCCAAAATTGAACTGGCATTGAAATCATATAAGTTAGCCCTAAAATATGATAGAAATAATCATCGTGCCTGGATGGGTATTGGCGTAGCCATCATGACTCGAAGCCCCGAGGATTCACTACTATTTTTAAGGAAAGCACTGAAACTAAAAGATGATAGTGTTGAGACAATTGCTAATATCGGAGTATTATTCATGAAACAGGGAAAAATTGACGACGCATTAAAAATGTTTAAAAGGGCTCTGATTTTTAATCCTGGCTTCTTTACTGCAAACTACAATATAGCCCTTATTTATATTTCTCGAAATAATTTTAGACTCGCGTTTGATCACGCCGCAAGAGTTTGGCTTATGAATAAATCTCAAGAAGTAGAGGAATTCTATGTTTTTTCTTCAATGAAGGCGGGGATAGAAGACCCATGTCGGAAATATTTAATCAAAAAACAACCGGTTAGATCTGTCTTCGGTTATCTGATTCATGCAGAAAGTGTGAAATATATAAATCCGGATGCATCAGAAATTCTGATAGCAGAAGCGAAAAGGCGATACCCAGATAGTTTTGTTTTAAAAAGCATAAGATAGCAGTGAATGAATATCTCTATTGGATATTTGAAAACTCTTCAAGATACGGAAGTAATTTTTTGAAAGCCTTTGCTCTGTGACTGATTTCATTCTTTTCTTCCATAGTGAGTTCAGCCATTGTTTTTCCATCAGGAAGAATAAACACAGGATCGTATCCGAAACCGTGGCTTCCAATTGGTTCGTATCCAATGGAGCCTTTACATACACCTTTTACGACGATTGGTTCTGAAGAAGGGCTTTTTATAAAAGCAATAACGCTTACAAATTGCGCAGTGCGCTCCCGTTTATCCTTCATGTTATTCAGGAGGAAGTTGATTCGCTCCTGATCGGTTGCCTCTTCGCCAGCGTATCTTGCACTGAGTATTCCAGGCGCTCCATCAAGAGCGTTCACTTCAAGACCGCTGTCATCAGCTATACAAGGTAGTCCGGTCTGGATACAGCGAGTCCTTGCCTTTTTTATAGCGTTTTCCTCAAAAGAGGCTCCATCCTCAACAACTTCTTCAAGATCAGGGAAATGTTCCATACCCCAGAGTTCAAGGTTAAGATCCAGCATTAGAGAACTAAGTTCAAGGATCTTCCCGCGGTTTTGTGTGGCAAAAAGAACTATTCGATTACTCATGGTTGACTCGTTCAATGGAATGAATTGCTCCAATACTCTCAGTAAAATAAGTGGCTTAATGGGTTTACTTACAAAATAATTAGCCCCCGCGTCCATGGCTCGGTCACGGGATGTTTCTCCGGTTCTTGACGATAAAACTACGACTGGAATATTCTGGAGCAATACATCCCTTTTAATTTCGGAAATCAGTTCCCAACCAGTCATTCTTGGCATTTCAAGATCCGTTAGAACAAGATTGAATAATTCATTGTGGAGTATATTCCACGCTTCCCAACCATCCTGAACTTTTGTAACTTCATAACCTGCGCCAGCTATTATTCGGGCGGCTGCTTCCCTGACGCTTTTTGAATCGTCACAAACCAGAATTCTTGGAGCGCTTATGTGCTTCTGAATATCTTTACCCTTATGGAATCCAATTGTAGGTCTTGCAAGTGAGGCCAGAAATGGAACCGAAAGGATCATCTGTATTGTGCCCGCTCCAGAAATAACTGCGCCGTTGAAGTAATTTATTGACCCAAGTATTTTTCCAAGTGGCTTTACAGTAACGTCTTTAATGCCTATGGTTGCATCAGCTGCGATTGCAAAATGATGTTCCCCGTGCTGCAATACTATGATGGAGTAGGGGGTTCGAGCAATAGGAGCTCGATCAATCCCAAAATAATAATGAAGTGGAACTACTGGAATAGATTCAGATTTCCAGATAAGTCTCGCTCCTGGCATTATAGGTTTTCTGGAGGAATGCTCCATTACCTCGATGCAATAAGTTGATGGAACTCCATATACTTCATTACCAATTGTAAAGAGGAGCGCTTTGGATACGAATGTTGTAAGAGGGACCCTGATGATAAACTTTGTACCCGCTCCGGTAATAGATTCTACAGAAATATCACCTCCAAGTTTCCTTATTTTTTCTCTCACCAGATCCAATCCAACGCCACGACCTGAAAGAGAATCAGCGGTTTCCTTGGTGGTAAATCCTTGCAGAAAGATTGCCTCATAAAGATCGTTTTTAGTAAGTTTTTTAAGTTCGCCCTCTGTGGAAATGAACTTCTTCTTTGCTAAAATAGATTTTACCTGTTCAAAATCAATTCCGCGTCCGTCATCCTCGAATGTTATTTTGGCAAAGTATCCCTCCTGAACGGCGGAAATCCTGATGGTGCCATCAGGTGGTTTTCCTTCTATAAGCCGCTCCTGAGGCCCTTCTATCCCATGGGCAACAGCATTTCGTGCTATCTGGAGGAGAGGCGAAGACAGGGAATCAACTACTCCTTTATCTACTTCTACATTTTGCCCTTCCAATATAATGTTGATGTTTTTAAATGTACTGAAAGCGTTTTCTCGAATAGACTGCTTCAACTTAATAAAAAGTATCTCAAAGTTTGTAATGCGAAGGGTTATGAGTCGCTCCTGAATAATTCTTGCAAGGTTTTGAAGGCTTACACATTCCCTGGTAAGATTGATCGAACTATGCTCAAGATTGTAGATAAGTTCAGCAATTTCTACTTCAAGTTCTGAGAGCCGCTCCAATCTCTCCGCTTCATTCATTCGGTTGCGGTCTTCCATTAGAAAATGTCTCAGGGTGTGATGGCTGAGTAACAGGTCTCCAGTAATACTGTTGAAGTCATCACGGCTTTTTTCGATCTGAGTCCTTACATGAACTAACTCCTCAGAAGAATTGATTAATTTATCTATATCATCAACCCTGATGCGAAGTATTGAGGAGCTTGCTTCTCCTTTTCCCGTTGTGGTTTGACGGCCACGGGGTTTTGTGAGTCCTGGAACAGTTTCATTAATTTCGGTAGAATACGGATTCAGATTGCTTTTGCCGGTATCTTCCGAGGAAACAGCGGTTGAAATACCGTGGCTTTCGGTAGAATCCGGATTCAGGTTCTCTTTTTCTCCCCGTGTCCCATTATTTTTACCGATTAAGGCAATTGTCCTATCAAGTTCAGAAAGTACATCTTCATCACATGGCTCAATGGAGCGCCTTAGAAGTTCGCTCATGTGAAAAATCAAATTTATATCATTTTTGGATAATGAAGCTCCAGACTTGCTTATTTTTTCAAAGAAATCTTCTAACTTGTGTGCCGCGGTACTGACACGGTTTACTCCCACGGTAGCCGCAGCTCCTTTGAGTGTATGAGTTACTCGAAAAAGCTCGTGAAATACGTCATTGCCATTTTGTAGCTCTTCCACGAGGGAGTCAAAACGCGAAAGATGTTCCTCAGCTTCCTGAGAAAACACTTCCATAAGGATAAGCGTCATCTCATCCAGTTCCACACATTCTTTTAAGGATGTTGAGGTATCTTCATCAGGCGGTAATTCTTGACTATTCAGTGACTCAGGCTGGCTAATATTTCTACTTAATTCAATTTGTTTTTTTTCCCGGTTTTTTTTTTCGTCTGTTGAAACTGGTTTACCTGAAAGGGTTTGGGGATCGCTGCATGCGAATTTGATGATTCCTGAAACTTCAGGCAAAAGATCTGAGCCATCTGTAACCATAAGGGAAAGTGTGCATGACGCAGCGCATAGAAGAAAGAATATTGTATCTTCCGGAACGGTTGATGTATCAGCAAAACTATGAAAAACATCTTCCAGCAATTTGGATGCACGACTTATTTTAGTAAGTCCTACCGTTGCTGCGGCGCCCTTAATCGTGTGGAATGTCCGATAGATATCAAATATACCTGGGGGCCATGCATCCAGTTGTTCTGCAAGAGATTCTATGTGTTCATATGCTTCAGCCTGGAAAACTTCAAGCAGTGATTTGAGCATGTCTTCATCGTAAAAACTGCTTATATCATCTTCACCGGTTTCAGAAAGAATGGACTCATCTCTTAATCTTTCAGGAAAAGAGCATGTTTCTTCAATTTCAGAAATGTACTTCTGGATAGGAGATGTAGAGGTAATATTCCTGATAAGGGAAGATGGATGATCTTCAACCCTTTTAAGCCATTGAGCCAGTTCGGAAATAACCTTTTCAGACATCAGGCTATTCCTCAATAATGGCTGGAACTTCTTCATCAGAGGAAGGTCCACGCTCTGAATCCAGACCTGATTTGGCCACCATCATGGCGAATTCTCTTATATCCTTCTCGAAGCTTTCAAAGAGATATCCGAAACTCTGGAATTCATCAGTTTCAATCGACGTAATTAGTTTGCGAGCTTGCTTGATATTCGTGATTATATTTTTTACCGATGTTTTAAGTTCGTTTTCCTTTTCAAGATCCAGTTGAGTTTTAATTTTAAATATGCTTATGCTTTTTGCCAGTTGATTTGCTTCATTGTGAGTACTTTCGGCATTTTCAAAAGAGAGTTTTGCCTGTCCCGTTGTCTCTCTTGTTAAGGAAAGTACCTCTTCCATTGAATGAACAGCATGATTTGTTGCAAGTTGTATGGACCCCATAAATGAATCTATGTCCTGCTTTGTCTTTTTCAAGCCATCAGCAAGTTGTCTAACATGCTCTGCCAAATGTGATATCCCAGTATCTCTGTCGCCGGTTCTGGATGCTTCCAGTGTGGCATTAAGGGCCAGAGTATTTGTTTCAATAGCTATTGAGCCGATTTGCTCAACCATTCGGGTAATTTCTTGACTTCGATCACCCAGGGCCTTAATTTTCCTTGTTGCAATATCAAGATCCGTTGTCTGCTTATTGGATTTATCAAGAATTGCCCTGGACGTATCCAGCATCAACCTTGAGTAGTGTTCAACGCCATTTCCACTTGCCCTAACCCTTATAACAAGATTACCTATGGACGACATCATGTGGTTCAAAGCATCCATAACTGCTTGAAAATCTGCAGTATTAACCGAACCACGTACTGTAAGGTCTCCGGCACTGGCCTGTGAAACAACATCCAGTAGTTGAACTATATCCGCCTGCATATTCACTTTGTCTTCTTCGCTTTGAATTAAAGAAACTATGCGGTCGAGCATGATATTGATAGACTCAGATAACTCTTCAAGTTCGTCATCCGTATCGACACTGCAGCGGGCTCCGTAGTCTCCTTCGGATATCAGGGATGAGACTTTTCTCATCTCCATAATAGGTTTGACAACTCTTTTTTGAAGGGAGTGGATAAGTAGAAACAAGCCTACACCAACGAAAATCAATGCAAAAATAAGAATATAGATGAACATTGAATTCGAATTGCGAGTTTCACTGTCAAAACGCTGGTGAAGCAGTCTTGTTTGGCTGTCAGCTTTTCTAATATCAAGGTTTGCAGATTTCAGGAAAGTGCTCAAAAGGCCCATGTTGTCACTTATGCTATCAAGTGTGCGAACGAATTCGTCATTCATAGGCGTTTGAATCCCCAGACTGAGAGAGGTGCCAAATACTGGTACCATTCCGTAGAACATGTCCTTTGAAATTGAGTATTTAGCCTCAGTACCAGTAGCTCCGGCGGAAATCAGATTCTTGAGTAGAACTGGTTCACTCTTAAAATCATGAAAATCCAGAACTGTTCGCATATAATTTGTGCTTATTAAAAGCCCGCGAAGAGGTTCAAGAGGTTCAAAATCAGCCATAAGACGATCGGTCCACGCAGGCTGAGATGCCCAGATTATTCTGTGTTTGTGAAGATCTTCATGATCAATTAAAAAGTAAACGCTATTTCGATTGAATACTTTAGCATTTTTTAAAAAGGACTTCATCAGAGTCTTAATCTGTTTGCTATCCAGATTTTTTCCGGTTCGGAGAAGCATGATTCGCTTCTTAAGGTCTTCAGTATCATTTACGCCTTTGTTGTCAGAAGGCGAACGGGCAGGAAGTTTCAAATCGGGTATTTTTCCGGGATTGGTAGCAGGTACCGGCTTTGAAGGATCTGGTTTCATAACTGAGAGAGTTAATTGCTTTTTTGCAAGCGTGCGTGTCTGGGCCGTTGAATCGAAATAAAGATTAACGAGAAGATTTCTGTCTACCGGTATTTTTAAAATCTGTGTATCTAAAAATGAGCCAACAAGTTGTGCTGTTGAAAAAATAAGTTTTTCATTTACTGTCTGCAGTGCTCTGGCTTTATTTACACTCTGAATTTTTCTTTGATTTTCATTCAGATTGACAGTGTATTTATGCAGTCTTTTATCAATGGAGTCAATGTCCGAATGAAGGATATGGACTATGTTATTATAGTCCTTGTGGAGCATTCGAAGCTTGACAAAAACTATTGAAAGCAAGCTTATGATCACTATCAATGGGACTATAAAAATTATGATTCCGTAACGAAAAATTCTGTCAGCTAGTTTTTTTTTTGCGGACATTTTATTACTCAGATTATCTTTTTCAAATGGTTTATGATAAACTTTTCTATTTTAAATGGTGAAACAAGAAAAATTTCCTCATCCTTGAACTTTAACAGACTTGAAGCAAAAAATGGAAGATCATTTTTTATCTCTTCTGATTCTTCCAATTCACTTACTGTGTCTATTCCATCGGTGACGATAGAAAAAACACTTTCTTTCCCCGTGGTGTTGATGGCAAGGGCGATCATTTTTGAAACAACCGGGCGTACAGGATCTCCAAAAAAGGGAGCGATATCAATGACTGGAATAATGCTGCCCTGCCAATTTACAACGTTTCCCATGTATGCTGGAGATACCGGGATTCTGGTAATTTGATTAAGGACAAAGAATTCTTCCGAGTACTTCTCTTCCACCGCGGCAAATTTATCTCCGATACGGAAGATTACTACCCGAAAAGTGCTCAATTGTTGTTCTCCATGAGAGTTTCAATACAAGACTTGAGTTCCTGAGGATGAGCAGGTTTTGTGAGATAGTAATCAGCTCCCTGCTTGAGCCCCCAGTATTTGTTCGTTTGTTGTTTCAACGAAGTAAGGATAATAATTCCAATGTGAGAAAGGGAAACCGTTGATTTGATTTGCCTTGATAGTTCAAAGCCTCCAATTTTGGGCATGAGAATATCGAGAATAACAATGTCAGGCTTAATTGACTGAATTTTATCCCAAGCTTCGGCACCGTCAAATGCCTGAATAATCTCGTGTCCCATAGGTTCCAGCACAGATGTGATGGCTTTTCTGGAAGTTGGTGAATCATCAGCTATTAGAATAGTTGCCATGATCCGAATCCTTAAATTAACCCGGAAGAAAAATGTATCTCCGGTATGTGCGTTTTGACACGCAACAAGTTTGCAAAATCCGAATTGCCAGAATCCGGTTTGCATATTTTAAAAAAAAACAAAGGTTCAATACAACCGCAACAGATAATACGCTATTTTTATCACGTTGCAACAGCTGAAACCCTTTTCCTCACAAGTTTAGAGGATAAAAGCCTATAGAGCATCTTTGTAACGTCAAAAGAGCCCATTCTGCTTTTTCGAATAATATCTCTGATCGTATTTCTGCCATTTATTAATTCTAAAACAGTCAGTTCATCCTGCTCAAGTTTATGTCTTCCAATCTGCACGATGGCATCATCATTGCGAAGGAGAACAATGTCAAAATCATCTATTTCTCTTTCAATGACATGCCATTCATCAACTTTTCTAAAGCCTTCTATAAGAATAGAGTCTACATTTAAACCCAGAGACGCCTCAATAGCAACTGCTGGAAGAGGCTTGCATAAGCGATATGCGAATCGGCCGTTGTTCCATCGGAGAAGTTCATAGCAAAGCTCTCTGGTTTGAAGAGTCATTGCCTGTTTTACTTCGGTTTCCGTAAGTTTTGATTGTTTTACGAGTTGAAGACCAAGAAGATTTCGGTTTTCCTGAATACTGAGGAATTCATCCATTTCGTTTCTTGACATGAGTCCAAGATCTATAACGTAGCGACCAAGAAGGTACTCTTCACTGATACCTGCAGCGGAGGCAAGATCTATCCTTCCTCCATTAAAATAAATATCCACCTTTGTCGAGTTTTTACTTACAGTAAGAATTCCTGTCTGCCGTTGATTCTGAAGGAGGAAAAATATTTCAGAAACGGGAATTATGGAAAGATCTCCTGTCATACCACTGTCGGATTCGGCAGCTAATTTAGGCGAATGAGACCGGAGTTCGCCGAGGCAGCCTTCAAGGAATTGATCCGAGAGAGTATTTTTTATTTCATTAAATAGTGTTTCATCGTCTGAGAAGCCTGAGTCAATAGATGCGACCGAACTTCCAATGGTCCTTGCAAGGGAATTTCTCAATTTGGCAAGGGCCTGTTTCCAGACTCTTGCTTCAAAATCTGCTTCTTCTGCAACTTCTTCACGAGATTGAGGAATAACCGGTTCCTCAGTTATCTCTGCTCCCCTGGATAGAGTGTGAGAGACAACGGCAGTAATGGCTTCAGGACTGAATGGTTTAGTAATATAATCAACAATGCCCATGACCTTGACAAATCGCTCACCAACTTGCTCGCCTTTTGCGCTCATAAGGACTACTGGAATAGAGCTAAGGTCAGGACTTTCTGAAAAGTGTTTACAAACCTGATATCCATTCATTTTAGGCATAACAAAGTCAAGAAGAACCATGTCAGGTTTCTCTTCTCTGGCTTTCTCAATCCCTTCCACTCCATCAGATGCGCTGATTATTTTGTAACCGGCTTTTGTAAGGACAAGTTCAACTACTTTAATAATAGTAGGGCTGTCATCGATTACCAGGATAGTTTCTCCAGCCATCGCCGACTCCTAAGGTTTCAGGTTATTATATATACTGGTGACCAGTATAATATTAAAAGAAGTACTTTTTATAAAACTCAAAATGATAAGACCTGATTTTTATAGCTCAGTTAGAAGTTTATTAACTCCACGATAATCAGGGTCTTTTCTGACTACTTTTTTCAAATAATAGGAAGCCTCTTCCTTGTCGTTCATCTCGAGGTAGATTTTACCCAATTCGAAATAAATATCCAACTCTTCATCAGGATTTATCGAATCACTGTGGAGAGCAGCTTTCAGTTCATTGGAAGCTTTCATTTTTTCTCCAAGTTCAAGATGACACTTGGAGATCATGATCATGGATTTGATTTTTGCCCCGGGGGATTCCATGGCATGCTTAAACTCTTCTATCGCTTGATTTGTCAGACCCATTTCTTTATAAGCAAGACCTAAGTCAAAGTGAGTATTTGCGTCTCCAATTGCAGAGCCGGTTTCGATTCTAACACTCTCCTCAACACGAGATGCATTCTCAGGTATCCCAGACTTGAGAAGATCCAAACCCTGAATGGCTGTCACTTCTTCTTCATTGAAATCAAGATTCAAATCAAGATTCAAATCAAGATTTTCATCTGAAGAAAGCTCCCCAAGGTTCAGTTCAATGTCAGGCTCAAATTCACTAATATCAGGTTCAGCATTTGATGTTCTGCCGGGCATTGCTTCCGGAATATTCGGAATAGCAACAACCGGGGTATGCTCTTCTTCATCGTCCGCCCCGATAAGTTCAAGTACTTGTTTTAGTTTAGCTTTTACATCGGGATGCGGATTGGATGCGAAAAGCTCCTGTGCTGCGGCAAGTGCATCATCAATGAGATCCGTTTCTATAAAAAAATCAATCTCATTAAGTGCCTCAAGAGCCTCGTCTGAAAGTGGTACAGGTTCGGGAGTAAGAATCGCTTTAGAAGGGGCTTCCTTTTCACTTCCCGTATCTTCATTATGTTCGAATCCCGAAAGTTCACTCTTTACCCTTTCGGAGAAATTCATAAGTTTTTCATAGCTGTCCAGAGTTGGTTCAAACCCGAATTCTCCAGGAGCTTTTTCACTGGTAGCAGCAGGTGCTTCAATTTTTCCGGAAGGTTCTTCGAAAACACCAAAATTGAAATCATCAAATGCTTCGTTGTCATCAATTTCCGGTATAGCTGATGCCGTAAGACTTGATTCTTCAACCTCTATCTGAGGTTGAGGTGAATGCATGCTGTCCAGCCTTATTTCGTCCTGAGAAAGTTCTCTAATACGAATGAAACTCTGGCTGGCCTCCTGCAAATCGGCCAACTCATCCATTTCCATGCTGAAATCATCAACACCAAAATGGGAAGTGTCCAGAACGATATCATTTTGTGAATCCGAATCCTCATCATCTACAAGAGAGTCGTCGTCGTACACAGGAATTTCTCCCGTGGTCAAACCTTTCAACGCTACAAGCATTTTTTCGAAATCTTCATCATCAGAAAACTGGTCTTCAACGGGTTTGCTGTCTTTTTTAGAAATAGCCTCTTTGATTTCATCATCACTGTGGACTTGAGCTTGAGTCGTCCAGGATTCATCAAGGAGCAATTCTGACTCCATTGAATCTCCCGGTGCGCCAATTTCATCAAGCATGTCTAGAGCTTCGTCAAGATCAAGCGTCGCAGCAATTTCCATGGTCGTCATCGGCTTATTTCTTGCCGTTTGTGAATTAATAATATCCATCGCCCACTGGATACCAGGCTCAATTTCAAGAGCTTCCGATGCAAAATCTCCTGATTTCTTTCTATCAGTATTGAAGGATAAATTTGAAAGTCTCTTGAGAAGCTCAAGGGCTTCATTTTTTTGCCCTTTTTTGACTGCGATCTCTTTGGAAACAATGAAAAACCTTTCGGAATCTTTGTTTGATATTATTTTAAGATTATCTACAGCTTTTTCGACCAGCCCATAGCGCAGGAAAGCCTCACTTTCGTCAAGGAGTTTATGATCTTCGTTCTCCTTGCTTTCCTCCATCATAATCAGGTCGTCTTCTTCTATTTCTTCAAGATCGTCCCCCATTTCATGGACATCACTATCCTCACCGGGCATTTCTTCAATTCCGGAAATTTCTTCAACCCCAGAAATTTCCTCTATATTGGAGATCTCCTGCTCCCCATATATAAATTTTCTGGCATCCGGATCGTCTTCGTCTATTTCAAGAATTCGCTTGTATATTGCTTCCGCTTCATCATTTTTACCCATATGAGAGTGAAGTTTTGCCAATTCCTTATAAACAAAAACAGCCTTCTCTTTTTTATCAGAGTCCATAAATACGCGAGCAAGCAAGTGAAGGGTTTCTGTATCATCCGGATTATTCTGGTAGATCTGGAGCAACCGCTTCATGATTTTCTGAGAATTGCCAACTTTCAGGTACGCATTGGCAAGTCGTTTTATAACTTTAGCGTCGTCGGGATCGTGCCAGAGGAGCCTTTCAGCAACCTTTATGAAATCACTATCTTTTCCTTCTGCGAAGAGAAAATCAGCTACTTTAGAGAAATTTTGAGCAGCTTCCCGCTTTCGTCCGAGTTTGCTGTAGGTTTCTGCAAGATGGACCCTGTGAATGACTTTTGACGGATCGATATCCGCCATTTTATTCAGGGCAATCAAATGGTTGTCGATATCACCTTTGTTTTCATAAATCCTGCAGAGCTTTTCCAGTTGATATAAAGCATCCGGCGTGAACTCAGTAGCGATATATACGTCGGCAAGTTTAAGATATACCTCAGGAATATTTGGATCCATTGACTGGATTTGTTGCAAAATTGCTAAGGCTTTTGAGTAAAATCCTTGCTTAGTGAAATCATCGCTGACTTTGAGATAAGTTTCTACTGCCCCATCTTTGTCCCCAGCACGAACTTGGATATCCCCAATTTTTTTCCAATACCTCATGTCAGAAGGATCTGCGTCAACGATTTTTTTCAGTTCCGCAATAGCTTTACTGAACTGATTTTTCTTAAGGTATTTCTGCGCAGTTTCCGCGATCTTATCTTTATTAATAGAAGCCAAGTGGCCAAACTCCTTAAAAAAACTCTGATGGCATCATGAAAGTATCTTAATTTTATTAAAGATACATCAAATTTGCCATACCGCAGCGTCTGAAACCGACGAAAATTGAAAAACTGTGTTTCAGGACAATCCCTAATGAACCAACAGCAATATTATTGCTGTAGATTAAAAATCGGCTTTGTTCCTGAAAAATCAAGGAAGTGATCTTAAAATCACCATTATCCTTAAAATTCCTCCAACATGCGGGGAACCGTAAGGCGTAATACAAATCGGGCCTTACCAAAATTTCCGGCGGAGGTCATAGCAACGACCAGAAAATAATCAATATTTACGACTCTGAATACAAGTATCAGATCTTCAGTCTTTACCATCATTTCTTCAAGACCACCAACTTCAAGTATTGAAGCAGTTCTTTTAACATGAGTCATGAGTTGAGAAAACTCTGTCCCCAGAGTAATGATATCCATATCTCCGGAAGTGTAACTGTCCACTTGTATTCCATCAAACTCCATGAGCAACGCGGCTTTTGCACCTTCAACATTTTCAACGAGCTTTTTCAGGTGCTCTCTGAACATATTTTCCTCCGGAGTTCTTTCAGTAATCTGAAAGAATTAAATAAGGTATACAATACCTTGAAAGTTATAAAGATACGAAAGTACTTTATCTTGTCTTTGCCCGTAGATTCGCTATAGGAAAAATATATTTAAACGGACAAAAATAATAAAAATAATAAAGAATCAGAGCCTTTCTCCAACTTGAAAATTGCTGATTTTTTACTCACCAAATTTCTGGTTAGAGACAAATTAAACCAGATATTAAGTCTATAAATCGCCACGGTCAATAAATAACGAAACTTGAGGGATATCAATTCAGAATTTTTACGGAAAATCTCTATATAGTTAGTGTCCTGTAATTCGCTTCGCGAAGAAATTTATTAAAATTTCTAACAGGCCACTAGTAATATTTTCAACACCTTGCGGTTACTGTCCTGAGCAAAAATTGGGCAAAAAATTTGATTTTCGGTATTTCAGGACAGTAACTATATATGTTGGACGTAATATAACAAATGTTTTTACTTTCCTCCGACTGCGGGGTATCTATTTCCGAGTTAACTTAATTTATTTTCGCCTGTCATTGTTTAGAAAATCCGTCGGAAAAGGAAGTTGCTTGTCAGGTTTTCATTGACTTTGAGAAAAAGAGATGCTAATTGCTCTTCAGCTTGAAGATCGACTGCTACTGAAAAATCAGGGCAGGATACGATTTGTTTTTCGGAGGAATATTATGAAAAGACCTTATCAACCACACTGTAAATCAAGAATGAGAACCCATGGTTTTCGCAAAAGAATGTCAACTAAAAACGGCCGTAAAGTTCTTGCCCGTAGACGAGCCAAAGGGCGTAAATCCCTCACTGTTTCTATATTCAGTAAGTAGCGGGGCAGTATCTTGAATGGTTCGGGAGGGACAAATCTTCGCTTTCCCCGATCCTTTCGGTTACTGAAAAGAGCGGATTTTCTTCAGGTTCAGTCAGCCGGCAGTCGCATTTCAACGGAAAATTTCATTTTCCTGTACAGATTAAATGAACTGAAACATTTCAGGTGCGGATTTACCGTATCTCGAAAAAATGGCAACGCTGTCAGGAGAAATAGAATACGACGCCGGATGAAAGAGGCTGTCCGGTTGAACATTCCTCAAATCATTAGCCTGAGCGTGGATATCGTATGCCTGCCTAAAACCAGGATAATTGATACCCCATTTGCCAAACTGGTTACTGAGATCAGTGATTTTATTTCGATTCTGGAGTCCAGGATACCGGGAGTAAGGATTGTTTAGCCGACTGCTGTTAAAACTTATTCGAATTTATCAGGTATATCTTTCGCCCCTCAAGCGAGCTCCTACATGCAGGTATTATCCTACCTGCAGCCACTATGCTTATGATTCCATTAAGAACAGAGGTGTTTTCCTTGGATTGCTTTATAGCATCTACAGAATTCTTCGGTGTAATCCATTTTCCAAGGGTGGTTATGATCCTCCCCCACAACCGCTCAAATTATCTCAAAAGGGTAAAATTATGAAAAATATCATTTTATGGGGCGCAGTTTTGTCAATATTGCTTTTCTCATTTGCCGCAATGGGTCAGGAAAATAAAAACAATCCTGTAAAAAAAGAAATTCCCATGGCCAAAGTTGAAACTGCCAAAACTGCCGGTGAGACTCCAAAACCCGTGGCAAAACCAACTCAGGATTCTTCTGCATTAAAAACAGTTGGCACTAAGGATTCGACCCCCGTCGCCGCAAAAGCCACTAAGGATGCGACAGAGAAGAAAACAATCCCCGAAATAAAAAAAGCACCTGAAGCTGCGAATAACCCACGTGTATTTTCGAAAGTGGCTCCAGGTGGGCCTGTTTTTCATACCGGTCGTACAGCCTGGCCTGATGTGTCCACTGAAAAGAATCCAAAGCTTTTCTACGAAAATAAATATTATAAAGCCCAGATGACAATTCATGGGGGCGTTTTCAGTTCTTTTATCCTTAAAAATAAATCATACAAGGAACATACCGTTCCAAAGTCTGCTTTGAAGAATGGTCAGAAAAAGACAGTTCTTCAGCAGATTGACATGATTAAAACCTGGCACAGCAGCTTTCTTCCTTTCGTTTTAAATAATATTAAAATTGAAAAACATGCGGAAAGTTTAGATAAACACACATTTTTTAACGTTTCTTCTGCCTCAAGGAATTTGTTTCTCGAGCAGGAATGGGAATTCATTGGGAGAAAAGACAATGAAAAATTTACGGAGATCACCTTTAAACTTAAGGTGGATAAACCTTGTACTCCGGACTTAAACGGAAAAGATGAAGTATGCTTTCCCGTAGAAATAACAAAGAAATACACATTTTATCCCGACAGTTATGAAGTAGGCCTTGATGTTTATTTTTTAAACACCGGTAACAGCAAAGTAGCTGTAAAGAAAATGGAAATTCAGGTTCCCTCTCTTCATGAGGGTGAATCGGACCGGGGATTTTTTAATCCAGTTTCAGTTCAGAAAGAAGCTATCTGCCTTGATGCAGATACTGTTCAGGTCCAGAATTATATGATGATCCTCCGGGGGCCTGACAAAGGTTGTATGAATGCCTGCAGTGGTTGCTCAAGTTGCCAGTGTAACAGGACTCCATCAAAAGTCAGTGTTTTTGCCAAAGGAGCGAGATGGGCTGGAATCGATGCACGTTATTTTCTGATGGTAGCTATTAAAAACTACGCAGGAGATGACGGCGGGTGCACCTTCAGGGCTGTTCCCATTAAAGAAATGCCCGGATATGGTCTGATAATTACTACCATGAATATGGCTGGGAAGCATGTTCTGGAACCCGGGAAAATAGAACGCATTCCACTTAAAATATTTATTGGTCCCAAAGATATGGATCATTTAAATAGCGTAAAAATATTCAAAAAAGTTCCCATTGAGGGTGTTAATGATTCCAGTGGTCAGAAAAGCGCTAGACTTGAGAAAAGTGTAGACTGGGGTATTTTCGGTCTTATTGGTAAACCAATGATCTGGCTTCTAAAAGTTGTGTTCAAAGTTGTTGGAAACTGGGGCCTTGCGATCATTTTCCTGACGATTTTGATTAAACTTGCAACACTGTACTGGACCAACAAATCCATGCGGAGCATGAAAAAAATGGCGGCCCTGAAGCCGGAAATGGATGCTCTTCAGAAAAAATATGCTAACGATAAAGCCAAACTGAATGAAGAGATCATGGCTTTGTATAAAAAGAATAAAGTAAGCCCACTTGGTGGCTGTTTACCCATGTTTTTCCAGATGCCGATATATATTGCCTGGTATTATGCACTTATGGCTTCTGTTGAACTTTACCGGGCCCCGCTTTTCGGTTGGATTGATGATCTGACTGCTAAAGATCCAATGTACGTCCTGCCCCTTCTCATGGGTATTCTGATGTTTATTCAGCAGAAGATCACTCCGACTTCCGGGGACAACCAGCAGGCAAAAATGATGATGTATTTCATGCCCATCATGTTTACGTTTATTATGCTTTTCCTGCCATCGGGGCTGACTCTCTATATTCTTACAAATACGGTTCTTGGCCTTGCACATCAGTGGTATATGAATCTTACCGATGAGCCCGTCTGATATATCAATCTTCCTTGAAACTCCAGTCTTTGCAACTGCGACTCCACCGGGTGTGAGTGCACTTGCCATCGTGAGACTGACGGGGTGGAACCTTAAACCACTGCTGGAACCGCATATTCCAGGAATTTCAAAATTATCCCATTCAAGAGCTAGACTTATTGAAATTCCAGGCATTGACCGTGCCGTGGTTACCTGGTTTGAGGCTCCTGCATCATATACCGGGCAGGATGTTCTCGAATTAAGCGTTCACGGAAATCCAGTGATAGTGCAAAAACTGAGTGAATTCCTCGAAAAAAATGGAGCAACTGCAGCTCAGGCTGGAGAATTCAGTTATCGTGCAGTTCTAAATGGGAAAATGAGCGTAGAGGAAGCTGAGAAAATTAATGCAGTGATCATGGCCTCCTCCGAAGCTGAAATCAATTTGATAAGGTCTTCCTCAGGAATCAATTTGCTTCTGGAAGATATCTTAGGTAAAGCTAGAGAATTACTGGCTATTATGGAGACAGCCATTGAGTTTGATGAGGAAATAACTTTTCCTGATTTGGAAACACTTAGAAATCAAATCGATTTCATCCGGACACAGGGAAAAATAACTCGTAATAAGCATAAACTTCCTAAAGTGCTGTTATACGGCCCTCCGAACTGCGGAAAAAGTACACTTTTTAATGCCATTATCGGTTTTGAGCGGGCCATTGTCAGTGATGTTCCTGGTACAACACGGGATTATCTGGAAGTTGAAGTAACAGTAAAAGGACATCGCTTTGTTCTAATAGATAGTGCGGGAGTTCGCGAAATCACAGAAGAAATAGAAAATGCCGGCGTAAATATGACTCTGAGTTTGTTTGAAAGTTGTGATATTATTCTTAATTGTGGTCCTTCCCTTGACGACCCGAGATGCACAAACTTGAAAACAAAGAGCGATATTGAAAGAAGTACAGATCCCGGCATAATTAATGTCAGTGCTGTAAAGAGGGAAGGGTTGGGCGAGCTCATGAATAAGATCGCTGACCAAATTACAAATTTGAGTAGTGATAACTGGCAGTTATGGGTGTCGGAGCGAATTACTGACGACCTCGAAAATATGTATGTTATAGTGTCGGATGCGATAAGTTCTCCACTTATGGAGATTAAAGCTGAGTTTCTGGGTAAACTAATTGTTTTCCTGGAAGGACTTTTAGGATATGAAGATTTTGATTTGTACGGGATGATTTTTTCCCGGTTCTGTATAGGAAAGTGAGGAATTTTCAATGCCCAATTATATAGAAGGAACTCTAAGTATTCAAAATGCAAGAGTTTGTCTGGTGGTCAGTCGTTTTAACAGCCTGATTACTGATAAGCTTGTTGAAGGTGCTGTTGATGCTCTTTTGAGAAGCGGACTCAGCGACAATGAGATTGATGTTGTACGTGTTCCTGGTAGCTTTGAAATACCATCAACAACCTCCAGAATTATTGCCAGCGGAAAATATAATGGAATAATTTGTTTAGGGGCTGTAATCAGAGGTGATACTCCTCATTTTGATTATGTCAGCGCCGAATCAATAAAAGGTATAGCTCACCTCAGTCTCCATGCGAACATTCCTGTTATAATGGGTGTTCTTACCACTGATACTCTTGATCAGGCCCTTGATCGCGCGGGAGCCAAAGCAGGCAATAAAGGCTTTGAAGCAGCTCGTTCACTGATTGAAATGATTAATCTTTACAAAAATATTCTGGTGAAATAGTGTTTAAAAAAAATAAACGCAGAATAAGCAGAGAGCGTGCGCTTTCTATTCTATATGCATGGGAAACCGGTGGAATGGAACTTACCGAGGAAAGTTTACTACTGGTCAGGAAAAATTTCCCCATCGATGGAATGGAAGATGCCGATTTTACAAATGAGATTCTCAGGCAGGTTGTGATTTCGAAAAGTCACATCGATGAAATAATCGAAGCTGCCAGCCAGAACTGGAAAGTTTCAAGGATGGATATGGTAGATCTTGCTATTTTACGGATTGGAGTTTCAGAACTCTTATGCGGCCAGGTTCCGGTTCCGGTTGTGATAAATGAATCCGTGGAATTGGGTAAGGAATTTGGAAGCGAGAATTCGACCAGATTTATAAATGGTATATTGCATAAAGCTTCTCAACTGGTTCCAGATCCCGGGTCAAGATCAAAATAGTTAGTTAATGTCCTGTAATACGATATTTCCAAGGTAACGACGAATTTTTACATAGGACATTAAGAATGAAGGTCTTAAAATTATTATAGTGTTCTGAATAGCATGTTTTCTTAAACATGCTCAATTTTGATAAAAATTGAATTTCAGGACACGAAATAGTTAATGTCCTGTAAATCAGCATCTGATTTGAAGTAGTTTTAATGGAAATAAAAACACTTAAATCTCTGACTAAGAAAAATTCAAAAGCGGGCGTTCTGGCAGAACTCAAAACTCTGGGGTTTTCCGTTGTGGACGGGGTTTATATTGCTCCTGTGGATTTGCCTGATTTAGCAGGAGTTTATAACTGGTTAATTAAGAATATTCCGCCCCCCTGGATTGTTCGAAGCAGTTTTGAAAACGAAGACTCAAATCGCGGCAGTTTCGCCGGTTGTTTCAATACAGTTTACCCTGTGTGGGATGAATGTAACTTTGGAAAGGCAGTTCACTCTGTGCTGGAAATTCCCGAAAAAGCATTTATCTACGGGGGAATCAAGGGGATTGTTCCAGGGCAAGGTGCTGTAATTGTTCAGAGTTACATTGATTTTGCTGTGAAAGGTGTTGCTTTTTACGATTGTAGAAATGGGGATTTTTCTCAGAGTACTGGAAAAAACGATTCTGTTACTTCTGGCACTGGTGGTGAAACTGATAATCTTTACCATGAGAAAATTCATGGACTGTGTGTTGATGTTTCGTCAGTTCTTGAGTACAGGACCCTTGATTTGGAGTTTGGAATAGATAATACTGGAAGAATATATATTCTTCAAGTGAGGGAACTTCAAGATATACTTCCGTATTTCATGAATGATGGCGAATGGCGACTTGATAAAAAATACAATCCCCTTGAGATTTCGCCATTTCACGCATCACTTATCAGACTTATGAATAATATGGGATTTCATGGTGTTTCTGTTTGGAAAAATCATATTTATGTTCCAGGCAAATCAAGTAGTTTTGAAAACTCGGATATAAAACACTTGACCCAGGATATTGATAATGTTGTCCACCCGGTACAACTGTTTGAATTTTGCAGATTTGCGATAGATTACCTTTCACGAAGCAACTCTGGTTCCGTCAAGTACGGAGGAAACATTATTTCATGGAAATTGAAAGAAATATCCAGGGAATTGAATACACAAGATGAGGAAGTAATTGTGCGGAATTTCGTTGAATCGGAAGAATCTCTGCTGCCATTTACCTGGGATGTTGCTTCACCGGTTTTAAGGGATTTTCCTGATAAGATAAAAGAATTCTGCAGTTTTGTTAATTACAATGAACCGTCAATTTTCCCGGAAAACGAAAAAGACGATGTCTCTTTTGCTCGTGAAATGTATAAAGTCAGACATTCAATTCTTGAAAGAGGAAAGGACTTATCTTCAAGAGGATTAATAGATAATATAGAAGATATTTTCAGGGTTCCCTGGGAAACAGCTTTTTCCCCCATATTTGAGCCCTACTTGAAGAAAATAATACAGATCAAAAGTTCTGAAAATGATGTTTCTGCTTCCATTCCCGTTTTATTTGAGAATGGACGTGCTTTTTATAACAGTTTTCAGTTTAATGATCTTCAGTGTTCTGGTAAAACTGTTGTACCGGGGAAGGCCACCGGTGTTTTGAAATTTTATTTACCTGGACATAATTCCTGGGTAGGCAACATTGTTGCTGCTGAGGATTTTACTCCTCAGGATATTATTTCTCTGGCCGGATGCGCTGGATTATTAATCAAATCGGGCACACTTCATTCGCATGGTGCGATACTTGCCCGGGAGCTTGGTATTCCCGCTATGCATCTGGATTTTGAGAGTTCCGGCATTACAGAAGGTCGCCTTTATTGTCTGGATGCTGGTGCAGGTAAATTGTACAGCCTTGAACAGGGCTGATTCAGGAGGTTTAGATGTCTTCCAATGTACGTATGCCAGCAGTCTCTGGTTACTTTTATCCTTCGATTGCCGGTGTTCTGGAGTCTGAAATTCAGAAATACACTGAAAGCGTAGAGAAAGTAAAAAATCACGCAATCGGCGCTGTTGTGCCTCATGCAGGGTATGTTTACAGTGGCGCTACCGCTGGTGCTTTCTTCGGAAGCCTGACCAGCAAATATGATACTGTGGTCATAATTGGTCCCAATCATACGGGATATGGACATCCCCTTTCTATTGATGCCTCAGATGCGTGGAAATCACCACTTGGAAACATTAATATCGATAAAAATTTCAGGAGTAGTCTCCTGAAACAACTGGGATCTCTTGGGAAAATCGATAGCCAGGCACACTCCATGGAACATTCCATTGAAGTTCAAATTCCTTTCATTCAATCTGTTTTGAAAGGTGTTGAGATTGTTCCTGTCTGTATAGGAATTGACAGTTATGATCTCAGTGTTGCCCTCGGCGAGGCCATTTATCTGGCTTCTAAAGAATCAGGTCGAAAAATACTCGTAATTGCTTCATCCGATATGACGCATTTTCTTGAAGATGACGAAGCAAGGACTCTTGATAATTTTGCTATCGAGCGTATTCTTGCTCTGGATTCCCGCGGACTGTATGAAACAGTCAAAGAAAAGAAAATCAGCATGTGCGGGTACATGCCGGCCTGCAGCCTTCTGGAATACATTCAGAGGGTTGGAACTTCGGAAACAGTGCTGCTTGATTATTCCACGAGTGCTGATTCAAGCGGTGATAAAAGCAGCGTTGTCGGCTATGCAGCCATTGCAATGTACAAATGACAATAAGATCTCTACTAACTTCAATTCTTACTCCCCCGGATCGCCTTTTAGCGAAAATAATTGGAAAAGGATTTGGCCTTAAAGATATTTTTACGCTGGTCAATCTTGGCGGTGGAGTTGCAGGTATTATTCTGGCAATGAAGGGAAAGCCCATCGAGGCATCTTATGCCGTGCTTATAGGCTTTATTCTAGGCGACAGCCTTGATGGTGCTGTGGCACGCCTTACGGGGCATTCCAATCGTTTTGGAAGTGATTTTGATACGATAACGGACCATCTTGCCCAGTGTATTGCTCCGGCGGTAATCGTCGCATCGCATTTTTTTCATTACAACTATTTATTTGCGGGTTTGCTTGCGTTTATGATCATATCCGCTGGTTCGATTCGTCATGCGAGAAATACTGCTGCGGATTTCAATTTCCATTTCTGCTGGAAGGGTTTACCAAGACCGATTGCGACTATGATAATTTTTGCTGTTCTTAATGGGCAGATAATTAAAGTAGTTCCTTATCCGCAATATTTTGCACTCGCCGCAGTAATTGGAGTCAGTTATGGGCTACTTGGTGATATTCCCTTTGTTTCCCACCATGGTCGGCGGCTGCAAAACTGGGTGATTGGAATAGTTATTTTTGCTTATTCAACAGCCATTTTACTTGGTCTTTTCTATAGAAAATACTTCTGGGATGTTCTATTACTTTACATGCTCGTCTATACTTTCTTTGGATGGATTGTTCTATCTCCTGAAGAAAGAAAAGAATACAGGCAAGCGGTGGCGGATTGGAAGTCTCGCTTGATATAATGGTTTGATTTTTTTAGTTTTTGCTCAGGACTCTCACTGTTTTCTGTGAAAGCAGTTTAAGCGAATTGCGAAGCAAATCGGCATGCTGGCCTTTCAAGATTTTTTCAAAAAATCCTTCGCTTGCGAATTAAGGGCCGCGAAATATTGATCCGGATGCGGATGTTACAGCAGGATAAAATGAAACAGGACTTACTGATCGCTCATATCACTGATATTCACTACCCGTTAATGACTGCTTTTAAATTAGAAGATATTTTTTCCAAAAGAGTCACCGGGGCATTTAACCTATTTTTCAACAGACATCGAAGGTTTCGAAGTTATTTATTGAAAGAAAGTCTGGCTCACATCAGGCGGCTTGAGTGTGACTATCTTTTAGTAACTGGGGATATCAGCAATCTTGGCTATCTGGAAGAATTTGAAGCCGTAAAAAACGATCTTCAAGCCTCTGGATTTTCACCAGAAAATACCTGTGTCGTTCCTGGTAATCATGATGTATATACCAAGACTTCATTTTTGCAGGAAAATTTCTGGAAGGGAATGGGGGATTATTCCCATTGTTCGGGACCTGAGCATTATCCAGTTAGAACCAGAATAGATAATATAGAAATTATTGGTCTTTCTTCTGCTGTTCCATCTCCACCGGGTATGGCCTGGGGTAAACTCGGGAGACAACAACTCGATAGACTTGAGACAATTCTCAGTGAGAAATCTCTTTTTCGAAGAGTGATAATAATCCATCACCCACCCTGCGCAGGCCCGGATAGTTGGGACGACGGGTTAATTGATGCTGCTGATTTACGAGCTGTCCTCTGGAATCACAAAATTGAAGTTGTTCTCCATGGCCATGAGCATTTTGACATGTCATCATTTATTGATGGTGAAATGGGGGGGCGTATTCCTGTTTTGGGTACAGGTTGCGCGATTCTTGATAATTATGAACGGCCGGGAAACGGTGCCCGCATTAGATTTTTGCGGTTTGTGGATGGTTCTTTTCAGAGGACCTGGGTTGCACAGTGGTCTCCTGATACTGGGCATTTCAAAAACGTGGAGTGAGAAGTGAGTATTTTTAAGAATAGATTGCATATTTTTATAATGATTATTATCTGGGTAGCGGGAGCTCTATTTTTGGGAATTACTCATTATAAATCGCGTTCACAAAAGCAATATAATCTCAAGCAATACAAAGCAAATTATAACAAAGCCGTCGAACTTCTTTCCTCGGGAGGATATTCCGATTATCTTTCTGCCTGGGCCAGTTTTGATAAAGCAGCACAGTTCAGGCATGTGGATATGTTGCTGTGGGCTCAGTTGTCCTACATGGAAAGTGCCATGGCCTGGGAATATCAGGTAAAACGGGGACTTTATGAAAGATATCGTGGACTTGGTTTAAATCTTATTTCCGAGCAGGGTGAAGATACAATTAACTCACAAAATGAGCCCATCTGGGTTGTATCCGGGGCACTTCAGCGGTTAGCTTTTCCAGGAAACCCATATGAATTCAGGGAAGTACTGTGGCTTGCTAATTATTATTCTGGTCTGTTCCCGGGAAATCCTGATGTCGAACTTTTAAAAGCTAGAGCCTTTCTTCACAACGGGAAACTAGATAAAACCCTTGGAATAGTTCCAAAACTGCCTCAGGTGCCATCCGTTCTTTACCTTGGTGCATTTACCGCTCTTGAAAAACTTAATAATTCTCTTGCATTGAAATATTTAAAGAAAATACAGGAGAAGGGGATATCTTCTGAGTATAGGACTCTTCTGGAGTGCCTTCTTGAGAAAAAATGCGAAAAAAAGGCTCTGGAGACTCTTGCTTCACATACATCTCCTAATGTCAGGGAATTTGCCTCTTTCAATCTTTACCGGATGAAAGAACTAAAAACATGGGTACCGGGCGATACAAATCTGGCATTTATTTATATAATGAAAGCGATGGATGACATCAGAAATGGTAAAACTGATGAAATTGCAGTAATTCTTGAAAAATTATCCAAGATCCGGTCCAATTATGACCTTAAAACTCTGATTATGGCTGAACTCGATTTTCTTGAGGGTCGGGCATGCAGAGCAAGTAAACTAATGGACAAGATTGATGGGAATTTCCATTCCTGGAAGGCTCGGTATCAGTGGTTCTGTGGTAATTTTCAGGTTGTTGCCAAGTCTCCGGATTTACGCTGGAAATCTCTTGCTGAGGGAAATTTTTCTTCCGATGATGCTGAAATGGTTACGGCAAGTTCCTTCAGGCAAGTTTTAGAAAAAGGGAAGTTATCTGTAATACCAGAGAAACTCGATAAATCCGTTTACAGTCAGTTAATTAAGGCAAAATGGTATCTGGCGAAGTTTCTTGAATGTGGCGTCAATAAAGAGCAATGTCTTGAACATATAAAGAATGCTCTCAAGTATGCCCGAACCCTGCCTTCAACAAAATTATTCTTGAGTACAGCGGCAAATATTTATTTCTATAATGGAGATGGTTATAAAGCCCTTCAAAAGTTAAGAACCCTGTGTTTCCTTGGAGTAAAGAAAAAAACCAGAGGGTCAGTGTGTCCTTCCTCTGAAGCGGAGGGAAATGATCGCGAACTTATGGTTAAAATATTAACAGGTCACCTTAATCCAGAGTCGGATCAAGAGCTTGCCATGGGTCAAGCTGAAAAGCTACTTCGCTTTATTAGTGATAAGGATCTTTCCATTTACTACCGGATAAGAGTAGGGCTTATGAAAATAAAACTGCTTCCCGGAGCCAGCGAGCAGATAGTAAATCAGATGTCTGCTTTATATGATCCCGCTACTACTAAATTAAATCTTCACGAAGTTGCCTCTCTTCTGGACGTTCACCGGGGCAAATTCCGGGAAGCCCGGGAGAAATGGTTAAAACATTTTAAAAGCAACCCTGGTCCCTCTCTGGAACTGACTCAATTGCTTTATGATTTCGGTCAAGTTCAAATAATTGAAGAAATAGCAACGGAAATATTGAAAGATAAGGAACTTCAGAAAAAGTGTACACTGGATTTTAAATATATGATGGCAAGATCCATGAATCTTCGAGGCGAAGTAAAAGCATGGCCCATTATTGACGAATTGAAAAAAGAAAAGTTTGAAAGTCAGGATTTTAATCTGGAGTACCTTACAGCTGCATTGAATCTGAAAAACATTAATAAGAATTCAGAAGAGTTTTCCTTGAGATGCAAAATTGCAGATGAAAAAATCAAAGATATACGCAAACTTAATAAAGAAGGCGCGTCATATTTCAGGATTATGAAACTTCTTACCTGCGATAATTATAAACCCACAAATGATGAGATTATTAAAGAAGTAAATTCAATACCATCTTTTCATCCCTTCAGGAAAATGGCCGAAAAGCTTGTTAAAAGGTAGTATTATCAATGATTTCAGTATTTATCTGTGAGGATAACCGTGAGTTCCGGGAGAATCTTGAGAAATTCCTCCCCAGGATGGGAGATATCCTTATAACCGGAAGTACTGATACCGCCGAGGCAGGTCTTGAAAATAAGGAACTGTACAACAGTAATGTCCTTATACTGGATCTGGAAATGCCCGGTCGAGGTGGATTGTGGGCAATATCTGAACTTGCAAAAGTTGAAAATAAACCGGAAATACTGGTCCTTACATCATTTACGAGTGAGGAGACCGTATTTCAGGCATTGAGAGATGGTGCTAGTGGCTATCTTGTGAAAGGTGCTGGCATAAAGAAAATTCTTGAAGCAATAAATGACGTGTCTACTGGCGGGACTGTTATAGAACCAATTCTTGCCACAAGATTCTGGAATTACTTTGTTTCGTGCTCCGTTACCACCAAAACTGATGATAGTGATCTTTCCGAAACTGAGTTAGAGATCCTTACTCTAGTAGGGAAGGGACTCAGCAATCCTGAAGTCGGTAGCGCTCTGGGGAAAAGCAGGACAAATATCAAGAAGGTTCTTGCCCGGATATACAAAAAACTTGGAGTAAATACGCGTGTAGAAGCGGTTACTTGTGGATTAAAAAGAGGACTCATTACACTTTGAAAAAAAATTACTTAATCATTATGTTAGGAGTTTTAAGTGTTTCATGTCAGTCCCGCGAGAAGGATGTCCACCGAAAAAACGCAGATAATTCTGAATATCGCTCCGATGGGATTAAAACACTGTCTTCAAGGCGAAAACCACAGTTTCGTAAGCCCAGAGAAGTGAAAGCTCGATTCCCATTTTTTGATGGAATAACAACAATTCCGGATATGAAAAGCGGTGATGTCGTGTGGGGACCGGTTCCCCTTTCTGATGGTTGGGATATAGTAAATTACGGAATATGCAGAATCATTTCCATCAAAGAATCAATGGTACTTTGTAATGCGGGGAATCTGAACTTCAGAGTTCCAAGCAGTATTCTTATAAAAATAACTAATCCAGGAAAGAAAATTAAAGGAAAACTTGTTCTCGCTTCTTTAGGTCTCTCGAGTGAGTGGGGAATTGTAAAGACATTTAAAAAATCTGAGTCCACTTTGAATCTACTTATCGGAGTAAATGATGTTGAAAAAGTTATTCCTAATAACTACATAAGGATATTCGAAAATATGAAAGTAGTACCTGGGTACCCACTTTTCTATAAATATGCCGGCAAGTGGAATACCGGATCCGTCATTATGGTCAGTGATCAGACATATACTGTGATTGGTTTTGGTGGTCAACTTGTAAATGTGAAAAAACATAATACAAAGTTATTTGATTTTAATACAGTTATTAAACCCAAATCCTGGGTCTGGGCTCCTTTTATGGATCAACTGGAAGAAGGCAGAGTTATCAGTGTTATGCCGTCGGGGACCAGTTATCTTATAGACTTTACGGGAAGGCCCCATAAAGAAGGAATAAATCCCAGGCCAGTTAGATTTGTTAAAGTTTCAAGGCCATTCGGGTAGTTGATTGTGGTCGAACTTGTCATTCCGGAAGCGTTCTAGTTGAAACAATTTATCTGGAATCATACAGTAACAATATTCTATTTTGCTCAGGCTCTCGTAACTGCTATTTTAGTAATATCTCTAAGGCTTGATCATACATTTTACCGGGTCAGTCCTTTATTGATGGCTTTACCAGGGGTAATTTTTTTTATTCCTGGAGTTCAGTCTTCAAAAAGTAATTTTATTATTCTTTCTCCTGTCATCTGGTATGGAACAATAATCTCACTACTGAGCTCAATTTCTTCTGTTCCAAGCACCGGAATCAGTGGAAATGTTTTTCACCCTATCGAATTCGCGGCTCTTTCTTTTATCATGCTGCACAGTTTTGCCCGGCTTAATGAGGGGAGCCCGGGCTTAAGAAAACCAATAATCCTTACTTTGCTAATATGTACAATATTCGCTTTACTGGATGAATTGCATCAATATTTTATTCCAGGCCGCTATGCGGATCCCTTTGATGTTCTTCTTGATATTACTGGTTCAATCGCAGGTATTGTTATTTACATGTGGTTTCGTCGGCTGTTCAGGACTGTGACTAATTATTGACAGTTACAGTGAACGTGTTATTAAGCCTTTTGAGGTAATTATGTCACCTACAGTAACACATGAATCTATACTTCAACTTATTATAAGTCTTACTCAGATTCGTGAAGAAGATAATATTATTGAATCATTTTTAAATGAATGGAATCGCTTGCTCCCATCGGCAAAACTTGCATTTTTAAAGCCTGGTAGTGAGGTAGGGGTAAATTCTCTTCTGGTTTCAACGGAAGCATACACCTTTGGAAGTCTTGATATTCTCGGTGGGATTGACGATATTGCTACAGAAGTTATTATTCTTCTAAGTAAAAGTGCTCGACTGTTGGCTTTTATTCTTGAAAGCAGGATGAATGAAAGTTTTCTTGTAGATGGCCAGAAGGAACTTCAAAAATCTGTCCGTTCAAAAAGTCAGGAACTTCACAAGGTTGAAGATGCTTACAAAGAGCTTACCGACTCAATTTCTGATGTCTTTATAGCGATGGACAGGGATTTCAATATTACATACTGGAATAAAGCTGCTGTTGCCCTTACTGAAGTTACATCAGCAGAGATTATCGGCGAAAGTATTTGGAATGTTTTTGGCATGCTTCGAGGGTCCGTATTTGAGCAGAGCTTGAAAGATACCCGGGCGACATGGAAAAAATCCAACTTTGACATGGAATACGAAGTAAACGGACGAAAATATTATTTTCAGGTGATTGCGTATCCTTTTCGACAAGGTCTCTCACTTATAGCCAGAGATATTACCTCCAGAATATTTGAAAGAAAGCAGGAAATTCAGGAACAACAGAAGAAAATCAACGAACAGAAAATTGAAAGTCTTGCCATAATGGCAGGTGGAATCGCACATGATTTTAATAATTTACTGAATGTTGTGATTGGTCACTCGAGTCTACTCCTTAATGATATGTCTCCGGATGATCCTATATTTTCGGATCTTCAGGCGATTGAACAGGCCGCCCGCACTGCAGCTAATCTTTCGAGGCAGATGCTTGATTATTCCGGGCGCGGCAAAATACAAAATAATATAATAGAGATAAATAGTTATCTTCGGGATTTAAAATCTGTCCTTACATTAAGTGTTCCAGAAGGAATTTCTTTTCGCGTTAAAACAGCCCGAAGCCAGACACATGTTGAAGGCGATTCTAACCAGATCAGGCAGTTAATCACAAACCTTGTGGTCAATGCAATCGAGTCGATTGAAAAAGTTGGTAATATCGAGATCTCCACCGGTGTATCCGAATATAGCGATGACGACATTTCCTCCAGTTATGTTAATGACAATCTTAAACCGGGAGTCTATGTCTTTATAAAAGTTACAGACAGCGGTTGTGGGATTGAAAAAGGCGATCTGCCCCGGATTTTTGATCCCTTCTTTTCGACCAAATTTACTGGTCGGGGTCTGGGATTGAGCGCCGTTATGGGAATTGTTCGCGGTCATAAGGGCGGCATTATAGTAACGAGTGAGCCCGGCCATGGCTCTGAGTTTACAATTCTTCTGCCAAAGAAAGAATCTCCTGCCGGGACAATGAAGGAAACCCAGAAAATTCCATACTCTTTTGTCAACAGAGGTTCAATCTTATTCGTTGATGATGAAAATTCCGTCCGTAGAGCAGGGGAAAAAATGTTAAAACGACTTGGTTTTAATGTCTTTTCTGCTTCCAATGGTCTGGAAGCAATCGAAGTATTCAAAAACCATTCTAACGAAATATCGGTAATTATTCTTGATGTTGCGATGCCTGAGATGGATGGCATCGAAACAATGATTGAAATTAAAAAATTAAATTCTCAAGTGCCGATTCTCCTGTCCTCAGGGTATTCAGATCCTGATAACATTCGCATTGCAGATGGAGCAAGCGCCTTTCTGCCCAAACCTTACAATTTTTCACAATTGACGGATACTCTTAAAAAGGTTCTCAATGGTGGTTAAGATTCTGCAGATTACAATTTTTAGTTTGCTTGTATTGTTGTCAATTTTTGTTTTTGCAGTATGGGCGGTCACTTGGCGCCCCGTTAAAATGGAGAGCATTAAAATTGAATGCTCTGAAAACAAGCCTTCCCTTGAAAAAGAAAAAAAGATTAAAATACTGAATTGGAATGTGCAGTATCTTGCAGGGAAAAACTACGTTTTCTTTTACGATCTTCTTGATGGAAGTGGTCCTCATAAACGTCCAGAGCGTAAAGATATTGAGATTACTCTGGAAAAGATGGTTGCACTGATAAAAAAAGAGTCTCCTGATATCATTCTCCTTCAGGAAGTCGATGAGAATGCAGCAAGAACCGACAAGGAAGATCAGACCAAAAGAATTCTTGAAAAACTGAATGGGGAATATTGTCATGCAGAAGCATTCTATTGGAAAGCTGATTTTGTCCCTCATCCTAAAATCATGGGTAGCGTTGGCCTCAAACTTGTTACGCTCTCAAAATTTAAAATAAAGCGCGCAACTCGGCATCAACTACCAGTAATGCCTGGTATGTGGATTGAGCAGCAGTTCAATTTTCGACGGGCTGTTTTAGAAACAATAATTGAAACTGCTGATGGTGGTGAATTTGCGATTATGAATCTTCACCTTGATGCCTTTGCTCAGGGAAACAATACTATGGAGCGGCAGGTTCGAGCTCTCAGTGGACTTTTTTCCGAAAAGCTTTTGGCTGGCATACCATTTATTGCTGGGGGAGATTACAATCTTCTTGCTCCTGGTCAATACGAAAAACTTCCAGTACCACAGCGGGCTTATTTCAATCCCGACACAGAACTTCGCATTCTTACAGAAAAGTTCTCTTTTATTCCATCCATGAATGATATTAACTCCCCTGAACGAAGTAAGTGGTTTACACATTTTCCAAATGATCCAGCTGCTGGAAAGCCTGACAGAACAATAGACTATATATTTTATGCTGGTGTAACTCTGAAGTCTTCCGTTGTCATTCAGGCAGATGCAATGGATATAAGCGATCACTTTCCAGTAATTATGGAAATTGAAATTCCCCGTAAAACTGAATAGTTACTGTCTGTTTTCCTGACTACCTGAATCCCTGTTTAAAAAAATCAGGAACACAGGCAAGCAGCAGCAGTAGAAGGACAATCAGGGTCTTTTTACTGAAATCCTTCTTTAAATTAAGTTGATATCTTATTACTCATGAAGCGGTATAGTTCTTAAAGTCCTGGGTGGAAATTTTGTGTTAACCTGAAAAGAACGTTTTCAGGACAATGCCTGAATAATCAATCGTCAAATTCGGTAATTTTAGTCCTTGCAGCTTTCTTAGCTGAATTGATTGATTTATTTTTAAGTCGAGTTCGCTTGCTTGAACGTGGGATGGCTGTTGGAATGCGCTCCGGATCTTCTTTTATGGCATCCTGGATTAGTCGCACGAGTCGTGAAACAGCATCCTCCCGGTTTCGTTCCTGACTGCGAAACCTCTGAGCCTTAATTATAATTTCACCATCCGTCGTTATCCGAGAGCGAAACTTCTCAAAAATGCGATTTTTAACTTCTGGCGGAAGTGAAGAGGATGCGATGGGAAACCTTAAGTGAATTGCAGTTGCTACTTTATTTACGTTCTGTCCGCCTTTTCCCTGACTGCAAACAGCGGTAATTTCGAAATCGTTCTCACTTAAAAATATATTTTCCTGAACATGAATCATGGCTAATTCCCCTTTGTGCAGCCAAAACACAGAAATTACTCTATATGGTATTACTGGTATTGACAAGCACCCTTTAGATTGTTATCTCGTAAACCGGGTTGATTCTCAGGGCGGGGTGAAAGTCCCCACCGGCGGTAATTCTCAATGATGAGCCCGCTAGCAGTTTTCTGCTGATCCGGTGAAATTCCGGAGCCGACAGTATAGTCTGGATGAGAGAGAACAACTGGTCTGCAATTTCTTGCCCAGTGCCTGCCCTGTGTCCCTGAAAGGTAAAATAATGCAATCGGAATCAATAGTTAAATCATCAATTGCTCGTGTGGAAACTGCCATTTCTGCTCTTAAAAATGCCAAGGGCGTAATTGTAATGGATAATGAAGACAGAGAGAATGAAGGCGATATTATTTATTCTGCATCAACGATCACCACGGAGCAGATGGCTTTATTGATTCGGGAATGTTCCGGTATTGTGTGTCTGGTTATAAATGAGGAACTTCGGGAAAAACTAAATCTGCCCATGATGGTTTCAAATAATCGCAGTCCCTTTCATACAGCCTTTACTGTAACCATAGAAGCTGCTGCTGGAGTTACTACAGGAGTCAGTGCAGCAGACCGTGTCACTACAATCAGGGCTGCAGTAGCGCCCGATGCGTGCGAATCGGACATATGCTGTCCCGGACATGTATTTCCCCTTGTGGCAAGGCCCGGTGGCGTTTTAGAACGTACAGGACACACTGAAGCTACAACGGATCTCATGAGACTTGCAGGACTAAGCCCATTCGGTGTTTTGTGCGAGCTCACAAATCCTGACGGTACCATGGCTCACGGAGAAGAAATTGAATCCTTTGCCTCCAGATATGAAATGCCTATAGTCCATATTTCCGACATTATCGAATACCGCAAACACCACTCCGTCTAAAAAACCAATTTTAACGAAAAAATTCAGTGGCGAAATAACAGTTAAAGATATTCCAATGACCGAAAATTTGCGGCTTTTTATTTTTTGGGGATAATTGCTTTCCGAAATGATTTTTTCTGAAAGGAGAATCCCATGAGTATTCTCGCATCCGGTACCATTGAACATCAATATTGCAGCGTTTGCGGTGCAAAAGTAACTCAACTCAGACGCGGAAGGTGTATAACCTGCTATAATCGCTGGATTGAAAATCAACCGGTTCCAGTGGGGGCCAGTTGTCGAATTTGCGGTGAAAGGCGAAGAGAAAACCTTCAGCGAATTGAACTTCTTGGCCGATGGTATAACCTTTGTCACATATGTTCATTCCGTGCGGTAAGGCTGACTCCAATGCCTCGTCACATCGAAGGGATAAAATCTATACTGACACGCAATAGACGCTTCGGCGACCGTCGTGAAGGTCAAGATGACCAGCGAAAAATGAAAAGAGAGCGCCGAGTAGGGGAACGCAGGGTAATCTACCTTGATGAAGGCGACCTTCTGTGGGATGAGGACGATATTTTCCTTGCTTATGATGAACCAATAGAAGGAGAAGTAACCGGCGTTTTTGCAAAAGTCGATCGAAAAAGTCTTGAAGAGGATGGGTTACCTGAAGAAATGAATCTGGAAATCTGATGGTTCTGGTTCCGGATTTACTTTGGCGATCTCCAATAAAAAGGGAGAATGATGAATCCTGAAAACATCATTATCGCTGGTTCAAACTCCAGACTTGGAAAATATTTTTGCGATAATATTCAAGAGTATTTTCCAGAATCCCGATTACTGAGTGCATCAAGGAACTCAATAAGTCTACATAATAATTATAAAATAGGAAAAAGTGGGTTAGAAGGCGAAATGCCGGAAAATGGCTTGCTGATAATTACAATTGGTGACCATCGAAGGAGTTTGTTAAATGAAGCTCCCGATGATTTCCGTGAAATAATTGAAAGCAATTTTACGATCCCATCAGTCATAATAAGTCAGGCCCGCAGGGAAATGAAATCTGGTTCTATAATTGTATTTTCTGACGCAATGATTGACAGACCTATGGCTGGCTACAGTGCCTATTACGCTGCCAAGGTTGCTCTTGAAAAGTTCGTTGAGATAGTCAGTGTTGAAGCAGCACCGAACCTGCGAATAAACTGCATTGCCCCAGGCATTGTTAATCTCAAATCCACTGCCCGCCACGATGCCTATTCACGCTGGACCTCTCAAGTTCCTCTTCGCAAACTCGCCGGAGAAGAATCGATTCTTCAAACAATCGTTTTTCTTTGGGAAAATGAATATATTACAGGCTCTATAATTACTGTTGATGGCGGTATCTCAAATAAATTCTTCGATTAGACCCAATGCGGAATAAAAGTATCGAAATTGGTAAAGAAATAATTAATAAATACAACATCATATAATAATTACAGGAAAACAGGAAGTCAGGAAAACAGGGACAGGAGCATGGCGTTTACTTTGAAGGTTGGGCTAAATTTATTGATTGAATGAGCCGCCATTACATGGCTTGTGGGTTCGGTGCATTTTACCCAGGGGTTCAGATGCGTTGCATCCCTCACCCCTGGCTACTCCAAGATGATGTCATTTCATGACGAGCGGGTTCTGGGCCTTGCCGGCCCATCACCCTTGACTAAAAAGCCAGCCTTTATTCGTGATGATCATGAGTGTGCAATTCTTTATAAAGTAATGATTTACTGAATATAAATGACCCCTGATTCCCTGTTCCTGAATCTGTTTCTGTTTCTG
>JAHJMN010000188.1 GCA_018821305.1 Myxococcota bacterium | reverse complement strand
TTCAATTTTTATCAAAATTGAGCATGTTTACGAAAACATGCTATTCAGAACACTACAATAATTTCAAGGTCTTCATTCTTAATGTCCTGTGTCCAAATTTGGTGTAAACTTGAAAAGATCGTATTACAGGACATTAACTAAATATATGAGGTGACGCCTTGTGT
The DNA here is from genome assembly GCA_018821305.1 of Myxococcota bacterium. Lineage (GTDB taxonomy): Bacteria > Myxococcota_A > Polyangia > HGW-17 > HGW-17 > JAHJMN01. The sequence goes on along the minus strand of JAHJMN010000188.1, from coordinate 12,417 downwards.
GAAGAGTGGAACGTTAAAAAATACGGCGGATTGAAAATCAACAATCGATACCTCATTGTCGAGATACTACGGCAGGGGCGCTACAGCCTCACATATCGCGGAATTGACACTGTGGATATGCGATCGATTTTTATCAAGTTGATACGCAATTCTCCCATCCATCTGGAAAACCCGGAACTGGTGCATATTTCCAGTGATTTGCTCGTATCAATGGAAAATGCATTTTGCCCTGAATTTATTGATGCGGGGGATGATTTTGATGGCCTGCGATGGGTAGTATCCGCGTTCTGGCCCGGGGAAACTGTAGCAGATGCAACCCTGAAGCGGCCTGCAGGTTTCAGTTACGAGTGGACGGCTAGAATTATCAGGTCTGTGGCTATTGGTTTAGATTTTCTTCATACAAACGGCATTGTTCACGGGGGAATTCGTCCGGCAAATATTTTTTTAATTGACGATTGTACCGGGGAACTCAAGTGGTCCGAACGAACGCGGATAATCGGTTTTTCAAACTCACGGTTTGGTCCTGCAGCTATGGCATGTGGGCATCATCGTCTGAATCAGGAGGAATACGGCCCCATCCCCGTTAACGCCTGGAATCAATTCAGTGATAGTGAACTAAAAGGACCAGAAGAAGCCTGGCAGGACTATGCAGCAGACGACATAAAAGGATTGGGTACAGTGCTGTTTTTCATGATCACAAAGCAGTACCCTGGTGGAAAACAGAAGAAAGATATGGAAACCCTTGAGAAGATATTCAACAGGGATCCAGCTGCCATACTGGGTGTCAGTTATGAATTATATAACTCGTTTGTTAATATAATAAGGCGATGCCTCGAAAAAGACGTAAAACGGCGATATAACAACATCGCAGAAGTCTGTAATGATATAGAAACAGCCCATCGACAGGAAAATTATCGATTGCAGCGCATGATTCCTCTGAACGGTTTTGCCAGCCGTTTCAGGCGAAGTGGCGAGTTCAGTCTTTCGCTGACGAGTGAACCGACATACGCGCTCATGCAGGTTTATCCGCTGTCGGAATGCACTCGAAATCCCTTTGTTTTCAGAGCGAACAAACCCTTTACAATCGGCCGATCATCGCGCTCAAGCCTCCAGGTGTTTAAAGATGATGTGAGCCGCCGTCATGCAAAGCTTGTCACAGTGGATAATCAGTGCTGGATAAAAGACACAAAAAGCCTTTACGGAACATATATTAATGAGGTTCCGGTAAAAGAGTATACTATGCTTTATTCCGGCGATGTTATCAGAATCGCCTCCACAATGTGGGCGTTCATGCGACTTGAAGACCGGGAGACAATAAATTTCTATACTCAGGTTATTTATGACATGGATATGCTTACCACAGTTGATTTGCCGGGGTATTTTCTGTATAAAATCAAGGATAAAGCAACCAACGTCTACGAGAAAAGTGACGTCAAGTATCGAAAACCATACAAGTTTACCCCTGCTGCATTCCAGGGAAAGGATGCATTTGTTTTCAGAATTCGAAAAATTCATACGGATAATCATGTTGTTTCGGATATGGCAATTGGTGTGTACGCGAGAAGATTAACGGCCCTTATTGCAAATATGTCACTTTCGGAAGAATTTCACTGCGTGAGGATGACAGAAAACATTTTTCTCCTGTTTGTTTCAAAACCCGACAAGGATCGGGGAACATCAATTATACAAAAATGTCTGATTTCTGCTCTGCGAACGGGAATTTTTAAAGTAAATGAGCAGGATGTGAAGATTGATGCAGATGTGTACGGGGCGCATTTCCCTGATAAATTCCGGGGAACCCCCTATGATATTGAAATTGAATTCAGAAATTGGTTTCAACAAATAATAAATGAAAAGCCCGCACCCACTTGAGTAGTCGGGGAAACAGGAGGCGGGAAGTCCGACCCATACAGGGTCGTAAGGGGTTTTGGTTCTGGTACCAGGGATTTTCGATTCTTTCAGAATCTTTAATCCCTTCGCTAATGTGTTGGAACCGCGTTGCGGTTCCTTTTCAGCGGTAATCAGGCAATCAGGGAGAATCGAAATCTAAAAAGTGAATGTTTGCTTCAAATATTTGTAATTATGCATTGATTTTGAATGTTTACGACCTGATCCTGATCCTGACCCTGTTTACCTGACTGCCTGAGTCCCTGTTAAAATTTCAGAGAAACAGGGAATCAGTAGCAGCAACAGGACAATCAGGGGCTCTTTCCTGAAGCATTTCTTTAAAATAACTCACAATCGTATTACTAAGGAAGCGGTCTAATGTGTTGGAACCGCGTTGCGGTCCCTTTTCAGCGGTAATCAGGCAATCAGGGAGGCAGGGAGGCAGAAAATATTGTTATTGGAGGAGGATTCTAACAGTGCCGGGGGGAATTGTGTCCGCGGCGATTGTAATGTCGTCACTGTGGGATTGTCTTATGGCGGCAAGGTTCTGGACCGAAAGGATGGTTCCGGCAGAATCAAGGAAGATTACTTTCAGTGTTTTCCCCCGGGGAGCTGCAGTTGGGCGTTTTGTCAAACGGAATGTGCCATCGGGTTTTACAATGAGCAGTCGGGATAAATGTGTCGGTGCTGACGACTTTTTCAGGCTGTTTACAGCGGTAACGCGGTTGAAAAGACCCCGGTAGTTGTAATCGGAAATCCAGTTGTCATCACAGTAGGACATGAAATCAGTGTAGATATCCGGGTCAACATAGAAAGAAGAACGCCAGTCATAGCCCCATGTACCGATTCCACCTCCGGAATACGGGTAATTCCAGTCGAGACCGGAAAGTGTACCGCATCTGGCATGTTTACGACCGTGCATGTGACCGACTTCATGAAGCAGTGTCCACACCCACCTTTCACCGGAGAATCCAACACCGGTGCCAACGCGATAAGAACCGCTGTCCGGATCAGAAACGACATAACTCTGCCCTGTTGTGCAGGTGCCCGAGCAGTAATCTTCAAACGTTTCATCCGGGCGGACAAGAGCGTAGTAGTAGGCTTCAGAAGGCGCGCCATCATCAGCTTTAAGGTCTCTTAAAAATACGTTCATATCACCAAAATCAAAAGAAGAGGCGCTTTCTCCCGGCTGAGGCCACTCAATGGGTGCGCGAACCGTAAGGTTCAGATTCGAGATGGGGTAGAGCATGTGAAGAAGTTCTTCAATAATGGCCAGTTGTGTCGGGCTTGTATCGGGCATGCGGCCGCTTCCATCAATGTTGTATTCCACGGGAACTAAAACAAGATTGAGTCCTCCGAGGTCACTTTCAACATCTAAAGTAAACGACCCCGCATCGGATGGAAACAGACCTTCGTGAGCAGTGCCCTGAGCAATTGCCGGGCTGGTTTCGTCGGTGAATGCCATGGAAAAAGTCATGTCCGTCGTCATGTGAGGAGCATCGACGACAAAAGTAAAAGCCGGGGAGTCAATATCCTGATTTGCACTTGCACCAAGGGTTGCTGTTGAAGTGTAAGTAGTTGTGCCACTTGAGTTTGTAATGAACAAAACCGCCTGAACCGAGCGGGATGTAAAATCCGATGCCGTTGTGACGTAAACGGAAAATAACGCCTGCCGGGAAGCAATAATGGGCGCGTTCAGGTCAATTACTTCGCTGGAGTCTTCATAAATGGGAATTTCCACAGCCTGCCAGAGGATTACACGGTCGACAGTGATGCCTGAGGTCAGCCGCAGGTCACCATTTATGTTATTTGTGTTGTTTGTATTATTAATGTTGTTCGTGTTAGTATTGTTTGAGTTGCTGGTGTTGTTGATGTTATTAGTGTTAGTGTTATTAGAGTTGTTCAAGTTATTCGAATTATTTGTGTTATTCGAATTGTTTGAGATGTTGTTTGTTGCCGTATCATCGGAACAAGATGAGGCAACAATGATAAAAATAAAAAGAAAACTTCTGAAAATGTTCATGGCTAAGTCTCTTTCAGTTACGTTGGGGTAGTTTAATATAAAAGGAAGTGCCTTTGGCGGGGCTCGTGGTGAAACCGACCTGACCGCCGAGGATTTCTTCACCGAAAAACTTTATGGACCAGGTTCCAAGGCCGCGACCCAATTCAGCTTTTGTACTGAAGTTGCGCTGGAAGATTCTTGCGGCAACATTGGCGGGCATGAAGGCTGGATTTGAAACGGTAAATTGTACAGTATCTCCGGATAACATTGCATTGAGATTGACTTTTTCACCGGGGGCGCAGGCTTCGAATGCGTTCATGAGCATGTTTGTCAGGACGCGGATAAGAAAAGCGGGTTCCGTAGTGAAGTTGAAATCAGGAACGTCAATAATGAAGTGTCTGTCCTTTGAAACGGGATGATTTGTAAAAATGTTACTGATTTCGGCACCAACCCACTGGGAGGAAATGCGACAGAAGACGGGGTTCAGACCGGAAGCCCCGGATTTTGAAATGTTTCGCTGGATTGCAACTTCCCCCGCAAGGCGTTTGGATAGATCTTCGATGGTTTGTGCCAGTTGACGGATTTCGTCGTTTGAAACCATTGTGAGCAGACTTGAAGTGCCCAGAATCCCGCCGATGAGGCCGTTTATATCGTGGAAAAAGACTCGTTCCAGATTTAAGAGTTTTTGCTGCCAGGTGCAGTCCTGCATGAATAAAAGGACGTATTTATTGCCGTTTACGCTGGAGGGAACGCACCTTATACGGAAGAAGAAATCGGTTTTTTTACCGTCGAAAACCGATTCGATGGCACAGTATTTTTCACTGGTTTCGCTTAAATCTGTTGCTGTAAGGATTGCGATGGCAGCTCCGCAGTTTGAGCATGCAACGGCGCACCCGCAACCGCCAGGAGCTTCGTTAGCAAACTTGCACCCTGCAACCTCTCCCGGACGCAAGCCAAGTACTGTCCCGGCATCTGAAATTCCAAGGAAATCCAGAAAAGTGCGGTTAAGTGCAACGACCTGTCGGTTTTCGTTTAAAACGGCTAAAATACCACCAACGGTTTCAAGGAGTGTTGAGACAATCTCGCTTTTTGTGATTTCCGCTGCTTGAAGTGCAAGCGTTTCAGGTAGATCTCGTCTTTCTGGCCCTTTATAATCCATGGTTTCCTCGGTATACTGCTACTTTCTCACAACTATAAACTATTGTCAATGGTGGCAGCAGTAATTTCTTTTCTTTGTTATAGCCTGAAATTATTGTGCTTTTCAACGGAAAAAATCATTATTGAGATTTTTTTTAAAAACTCCCTGAGGTGAACAGGGGAGATCTGCTGAATTTATATTGCATGATATGGGCCTATGACCGAAATCGACTTGTGAAAAACAATATTGGCTCGAAAAACAGGGAAATCAGTATTGACAGGGTCAGGCATTCATTGTAGTGGAGTGTTACGAAATTAATTTTCGTATTACTATTTTCTAAAGGAGCTAATTATGAAAATCAAAAGTATTTTATTATTTACTGTAATTATGAGCTCATTCCTTTTTGCAGGCTGTGACGAAGACGATAAAAGCGAAGCTAAAGCTCTTGTGAGCATTAAAAACGACTTTAACAACCCGGAAATGACTTATCAGCCCCCATGGACCATCTGTAAATCTTCCTATCTTGGGCAGGAATTCGGTAAAATAAGTATTGGAGAAACAAGTCCAGAATTTGAAGTTACGCCGGGTCTTGATTACGTTCTGATGGTTGCCGCATGGGAAGACCCGGACTGTAATCCCGAAAACTGTCTCCCCATTGCCACAAAACTTGAAGAAGAAGTTGTTGATGGCCAGCAGCGCGTTATTGCGATAAATATGCCGAATCATCAGGGTTCATGTCCTCCGGAAGGCGTTGCGCCCATTCCTGAAGAAGCCTACAACCGCATTCTTGCCCTGTGGCCGGAATACGATTTTGAACCCTATGAAACCCGTACGGAAAACATCGAGTGTCTCCCGGATGAGGAATAGGTATAAATGAAACAGGCATTGTTTCTTCTAGTTATTTTAGCCGTTTCCGCCTGTGAGGATGTATATCCTGAGGTGGTAATTGTAAACAAAACAAGGCATGATGTGCTCATTAAAGATATATCGTATAACGGCTGTATCTGGAGTGGTGTTTTAGCTTACGGTGAGGCAACGGCGCCGCAGAAGTGTCTTCCCGGCTCCGATAGAGTTCATTTTAAAAAGTTTACCGCCACAACTTATGAAGAATATGATGAAGATGCCCTTGAGCCGCTTACACCAACCTGGTTCAATTACATGACTACAAGGTCATATGACGCTTCAACTTTAGATTTTTACCTTATTGAAATCGATCTTGAAGGTCTGGAACAGGATTTTTCCGCGCCGGGCCCCTACGGACACTGAATGAACAAAACCGCTGCAACTATATTTTTATTGATAATCCTCGCAGTGGGGAACGTGTTCTCAAATCCGCCGGTGCCGCCCAAGTCCGTTAAATCCGAAAAAGCGACTGGGGAAAAAATAAAGTCCCTGGAAAACACGAAAGTTTCCACTTCTGCCCCGTCAGTGGATGAGCATAAAATACGGAAAAAAGCATCCAAGGCATCTGCAGGAAGTGAAAACATTACAGTAACAGGGAAAATCAAGCGTTCGAAACCGGCGGCAGCGGATACTCTGGAAGTAAAAGGGCGTAAACTTCGGGAAAAACCTTCGGCAACCTTCGTTGAAGCTCTGGCCTCGGAAAGTGCGGATATTCATGTAACTTCAAGGGGAACGGGGATTCACGGCGTAGCCAGCGGATCCACCGGTGGCATTTACATCCGCGGTCTGGGCGGTTTTCCCAACTCTCAGATTCTCATGGTGGAAGACGGAGTTCCCGATTATCAGGGGATTTTCGGACATCCGATTCCCGATGCATACTCTTCTCATCTTATTGATTCGGTTACGGTAATTAAAGGCGGCGACAGCGTGCTTTATGGCACAAATGCCATGGGCGGAGTAATCGTCATAAAGTCCCGGTGGCTCAAAGTTCCGGGGCTTGAAGTGATTGCCGATGTCCAATCGGGGACTTTCGAAACCATCGGGTATAACCTTTCCGGCCTGCTTCGCCGTGGACCGTGGAATTTTGCGGTTTTTGCATCGCAACTTGAAACGCAGGGGCACAGACCGGGAAGTGGCGGAAGTCGCCTGATTCTGGGGTTTGCCGCGCGGCGATGTCTTGGTGATAATACGGAATTAATGTTGCGGACAAAAGCTGTCCACATTGACGGAGCCGATCCGGGGCCCGTTACACATCCCACGCCGGATAAATGGTTCGATGTATGGCGCTTTTCGGGAAGTTTTGGTCCAGTTTTTCATTTTCGCAAGGGAACTATTCAACTGGTATCATGGATTAACACGGGAATCCATAAACTGTATGACGGTTTTCATTCCGTTGATACTTTAGCGGGCATTACCGGGAAGATTGAGTACAACATTAACTCTAAACTTCTGTTTACTACAGGTGCCACCGGGGAGTTTGTGGACGGTTTTGTGGAAAACCTCATCGACGGCGAAAAAACATATCCACCATCGGCATTTACACCATCGGTTTTCGGCCAGTTGGAACTTAAGCCACTGAAAAAACTTGAGTTAACAACGGGAGCCAGATTTCTTCTGGACACTACAGAAGGCCCAGTATTTTTGTATAAAGCCGCGGCAGGTTACCGACTCAATCGCAATTTCCGACTGCGGGGAGGAATTACACGCAATTTCCGTCAACCTACAATCCGGGAGCTTTATCTTCCGTGGCCTGTGGCAAATCCTGACCTGAAACCGGAGTTTTCCCTTAATTCTTCTGCGGGGATTCACTTTGAAAGTGCTCATGTTGACTCGCACATAACGGTTTTCCGCACAACTGCCCGGAATCTTATCCGGTATTTCGGTTCCTGGCCCACGGCGGAAGTCGTCAACATCGACAGTTATAAAGTAGACGGCATTGAAGGCGCCCTTAAACTTAAAAATCTCGGGCCTTTTTCGCCATTTATTATGGCAAGCGTGCAGGATGTGGGGCGCTACACGAAGCAAAATCCCGATGAGAAGCTTATTTTCGGTGTAGATTTCAAACTGCCCCTGAAATCCATGACTGTTTTATCCACCCTTTCGGGGCAGTTTGTCCGTGGATTATACATGAATAATTATTCAAGAGACCCCATGGACGATGTTTTTTTTCTGGATTTTACTCTCCGGTTGCGTTTAAAGGAACGCGCGGGGTATCGGATTGAACCGTATCTTAATGTCCGCAACATTACGGATAACCGGTATGCCTGGGTACTGAACTACACAATGCCGGGAATCAACATTCTTGCCGGACTCAAAATGGAGCTGAAATGAAATATATGTCTCCCCGCGATCTTGCCTGGTGCAGCATTTTCGGAGCTGCCGCATGGTTTCTGCCGGTTTTTTTCCATATGTTCAGTCTTGGCAGTACATTTTTGCCCATGTATCTGCCCATTATGGCTCTGGCGTTTTTCGTACGTCCTGTTGCCGCCGCTATTACTGCATTTTCGGTGCCTTTGCTCAGTGCCGCTGTTACGGGGATGCCGCCGTTTTTCCCTCCCGTGGCTTTTTTCATGGCTGTTGAACTGGCCTTTATGGCTTTCACAGCTTCTTTTCTTTCCCGGCGCATGAACAAGGTTAACTCCCTGTGGATATTAGTCCCCGTTCTTTTTACCGGGCGCATACTCCATGTTGTCATGGTTTACTTTGTGTCCATGTGGATTAATCTTCCGGCGAAATACACAGCGGGGATAACATTTATTTCGGGCTGGCCCGGAGTTGTACTCATGATTGCAGTAATTCCTGTACTGGTAAAAATCCGAAAGACTCTCCCTGAAAGGATTCCCGATGAAAGCAGACTATAGAAACTCCCGCAGCGACTTTTTTGACAATCTAGCCCCGCGTTGGGATGAACGGGAACACATGGATGAACTGAAGGCCAAACTTGCCGCCGCTTTTCTTGAATTCGACGTAAAAGAAGATGAGCACATCTGCGATATCGGCTGCGGTACGGGAAACCTTACGCAGGCGCTGCTTGAAATTCTGGGACCATCGGGTCATGTGGCAGCAATTGATATATCTCCGGTGATGATCGATATCGCCCGTGAGAAGATAACTGATTCGAGAGCTCAATTTCTTGTGGAAACCAGTGATGACATGCCTTTTACAGATAACAGTTTTCACAGGGTTTTCTGTCTCAGTGTCTGGCCACATCTTGAGAATTATTCAGCGCATATACAAGAATTTCAGCGTGTTTTAAAACCCGGGGGTTTTGTGCACGTGTGGCACGTAGTCAGTCGTGCAAAAATTGATGAAATTCACAGCAGGGCAAGTGGTGCCGTTATCAATGATGTTCTCATGCCCGCAGAGGATACTGCCGGTCTTTTTAAAGATGCCGGTTTTGAAGTTGTTACTGTTATTGATGATTCTGAACGCTATCTTGTCACCGCGGTTAAATCGGTCTGAGGCTATTATCCATGAAACTTGCCGCTTACCCTGTTGCTCCCCAGCATGCTCTTTCGGCGGGATTTATCGCTGCCCTGGCGGCAGGTGTAGCTGACACCTCTACACCGCATGGTCTTTTTCTCTGCATTGCCCTGATTACTTCATTTGGTCTTCTCCAAGTGCATGTTTTTAAAAAATTAGTGAGGCCTTTGCTTGGTTTACTCTGGTTGTTTTCGCTGCTGTTTACGGGACTTTTCATTGTTTCCTGGGCAGACCGCAGTTTTGCAGCACATGAGTTAAGCGCTGCGGCCCTCACTCCGGTTTTTATTGTAATTAAAGGTTTTTCCATCTCGTTTATTTCCGTTTCAGTGATTACCGGGCTTACACCATCGGATTTTCATGAAGCATTATGCCGACTGTGGATTCCCGCTCCTTTCCGGGCACTTTTAACGGCCCTTGTTATGGAAATTCGCCTCATGTACCACGAAACGACTCGCAGGACTCAAGCTCTGCGCATGCGGAGTGCCGATCGTACATTTGCCGTCATGTGGGCCCTTCCGGGAGTCTGGTTGTCTTCGGTGATGTACAGGGCTCAGCGTCTTGGAGATATTTTTGAAGTCCGGTCAGTGACAACAACCGCTGTTAGTTTCCGTGATATTCGAGGAAATATCCCGTCGTTTGCAGTTATCCTTATTTATGTTACAGCTCTGGCATCAGCTGTTTTTATGAGGATAAGATGACTGCCTGCATGCTGGAACTGGAAAATGTAAGTGTTGAGATAAACGGTCGCAAGCTCCTTTCAAACCTGTCCTTTAAGTTGGAAAAAGGTGAACATGTCGCCCTCATGGGGTTAAACGGAAGCGGAAAAACCACGATTTTAAATGTAGTTGGCGGGCTTTTAAAGTTTTCCGGAACTGTGAAAGTTTGTGACACGATCCTGACGGGTAAAACCATAAAAAACATCCGGAAAAACGTCGGCTATCTTTTTAATGTTCCCGAGGAACAACTTTTGTTTCCGCGTATTTGTGACGATGTGGCCTGGGAGCTTATTAATTCAGGAATGGATAAAAAACGCGCCATGGAAAAGGCCCTTGAAACTCTTGAAATTCTTCATATCGGGCATTTAGCAGAGCGCAGTATCCACGAACTTTCTCACGGACAGAAGCAAAGGTCAGCTTTAGCAGGGATTATTGCCGCAGAGAAACCCCTGTGGCTGCTGGATGAACCTTCATCAGGTCTTGACCCGGTGGCAAAACGCGATCTGGGCACACTGATTGAAAAACATAGTGATGTTACGATATTATGTGCTTTGAACGACACAGATTTCGCTGAAAAGTATTTTTCCCGGATCATTTTTATTGAAGACGGTACCCTTGTATCTGCCAATTCCTCAATTTCCACAGTAAAGAAAACATGGGATTTGATATAAGCTAACTGCCTGTAATCTTATATTTTTTATTTTTTAATAAAAATGTAATACTGTATGCGAATATAAAAGTTGACAAATAGGAACTGCAGTGCAATTATTCATCTGCAGTCTTTAACCATAAGGAGGATTTTTATGAAAAATTTATTTGTTATCACTGCGTTACTTTTAGTTCCCTCTCTTGCAAGTGCTCAGTCAGTTTTCAAACCCGGTACAATTTCCATCGGCGGCGAAATTTCCTTCAGCAAAACTTCATACACCTATGAATCGGGTGGTATGGAAATTGAGCAGGAGCAGACAGTTATTCGTTTTGCGCCATTGGTGGGTTACTTTGTAACTCCCAACATTCAAGCCTTTGGACAGCTTGAATATGCCGATTATGAAGATTCTCATTCAATGTTTGGTCTTACAGTTGGTGCCAATTACTTCCACCCACTTATGCCGAAACTTTATGCTTATGCTGGTGGTGCTGTTTTCCTGAACTCCCTTTCTTACGAAGATAACACTGATGTAACAATTTATGGACTTATGATTCAAGCTGGGGTTCTTTATATGTTTAATGAACACATTGGACTCAATGCCGCTCTTAAATTCAAAATTGCAATGGGCTCAGCTGAATACGACGGTGGTGGAGAAGCGGATGTTTCCGGTACAGAACTCGGTCTCGGTTACTTTGGTATCATGGGTTTCTTTAACCTGTAATCATTTCTTCACACATCCCACCTGATACTTCCAAAAGTCTCCTTGACATAAAAAAAATACAAGTAATAAAAAGAAAGTGTTTTTTTGAAATTTGCTTTTTTAAGGAGGTTTTTATGAAAAGTTTATTTATTACAATTACTGCAGTTATTCTTTCAATTCCAGCAATGGCTTCGGCCCAGAATGCGGAACTCACTTCCTTTCGCACGGGCACCATGTTCATCGGCGGCGAAGTATCTTTTTCTGATGTAAAAACGGAAATTGATACGGATAGTGATATTATCGGGGATGACAAAACCGATAAGACAAAAATAAAAATTTCCCCTGTAATTGGATATTTTCTTAATCCTAACATTGCTTTATGGGGACAGTTGACCTTTGAGGATGTTGAAAACGAAAGCCGGACTTACGGAGTAATGGTGGGACTTGATTATTACGTTTCAGTGTCACCACGTGTTTTCCTGTATGTCGGAGCTGGAGTTGGTTTTGCAAAGGGCGAACTGGAAGATGATGAGACGAAAATCCAGACATACATTGCAGCGGTACACGGTGGCGTATTGTTTATGCTCAATAAGCATGTTGGATTCAATGCAGGTTTGAGTTTTAAATATTTAGATGGAGAATCCGAATCGGATGTAGCGATTATTGGAAAAGTAGAATCGGACGTTACTTCCCGCGAAATTGGTGCCGGCTATTTCGGCGTAAAAGCCTTCTTCTAGACCCAATGCTGTTCGGTTAAGGCGTATTAGTTGATATTGTTGACAAAAACAAGAATAATAAGTATTAGTAAAAATATTCAGGGAGTCAGAAACAGGAGCAGAATCAGGATACAGGGTCTTGTTCCTGAAGGTGTATATGCAAATATATGCAAATACTGAATTGAAATCGATCTTTATGCCACAAAAACACTCACCTTCAAAG
>JAHJMN010000187.1 GCA_018821305.1 Myxococcota bacterium | reverse complement strand
TTCCTGTTTCCCTGCTTCCTGTTTCCCTGCTTCCTGTTTCCCTGCTTCCTGTTTCCCTGTGCCCGGATTCCCTGCGCCCGGATTCCCTGCTTCCTGTTTCCCTGCGCCCGGATTCCCTGCTTCCTGTTTCCCTGCGCCCGGATTCCCTGCTTCCTGCTTCCCTGGTGGTTTTTCTGTGCATGAAAAGTTTAAAAAAAGTAGGGTTAGAAAAGTCAAAAGCCTCATAAGAACACAATTTAACGGATTTTCAGAATTTATCGTAGAAAATTTCCGTTTCTTCAAAACCTTTATCAAAAAGAACTTCCATAACCGCATCAATCATGGGTGGGGGACCGCAAAGAAAAGCCTGCCGATCCTTGATTGGTGGCTCAAGTTCTTTTTTCAGGAATTCATGGATAAAGCCCATGCGTTCAGTACATTCATTTGTGTCAGAACTCAGCGCCCAGAAATAGGTAAAATTGCTGTTATCAAGATCAAGTTTCTCGAAGTCGTTTCGAAAAAGCAAATCGTCCATAGTACATGCTCCATAAAAAAATGAGACTTTTTTACCTGGAATACATCGAGTTACACTCCGGGCGATACTTCGCATGGGAGCCATTCCAACCCCGCCGCCCACAAGAACAAGTTCTGTTTCAGGAGTAAGATCCAGTTTCCATTCACCATAAGGTCCTGTAAATTCCACTTTATCCCCGACTTTCAATTCATGAAGGTAGGTCGAACCGATACCACCAGGGATCAACTTTACATTTAGAGCAAATTGCTTTTGTTCTGCGGGATCTGACGCAAGGGAGTATGCTCTGAAAAGTTGTTCATCTTCCGACGGAACTTTAATCTGAACGTACTGACCGCACTCAAAGACTAATTCTTCTTGTGTTTCAAAAATTATCTCTTTTATATCCCCTGAAACCAGAGTTGATTGAATTACAATCGCAGACCGAAGTCGTGCTTCAAGGTAATCTGCGGAAATTGAAACACCCAGGTCATCGAGGAGTTTAACCTGACAGGCAAGGCGAACTCCTTTTTTAAGATCTTGAGAATTTATAAAACTGCACTCAAGGGGGAGAGCACCCGCATTGTTTTCCGTCACGGTAATCCGACACAGACCGCAGGTTCCTTTTCCGCCGCAACCGGATGGAATGTAAATTGAATTTTCAAGGAGCGCAGAAAGGAGATTACTACCGGCTTTGACCGTGAGTTCTTTTTCCCCGGAATTAATCCGAATTTTAACATTTCCAGATGGACTTAGAATGCGATTAAAAATTATTACTGCCCCGGTTAAAATTGCAGTAATCAGCATGAATACAATGATTTCGACGGCAAGTGTCATCAGTTCATCCTCACCATTCCGTTAAAAACCATGAAAATCATTGCTAAAATTCCTGTTGTTATCATGGTTATACCGATTCCTTCAAGGGAAGGAGATATCTTTGAAAAGCGCAGTTTCTGACGGATTCCCGCCATCAGAAAAATGGCAAGAAGCCAGCCTATACCACTGCCGAATCCAAAAGCGATGGATGCTAAAAATCCGTAACCACGGATAACCATGAACAGAGAAACACCCAGGATTGCACAGTTGACTGTAATGAGGGGAAGGAAAATCCCAAGGGCTTGATAAAGTGATTGGGAAATCCTGGCTATTGCAAGTTCGACAATCTGAACAAAGGCAGCAATAACTGCAATAAAAACAATAAGTGTGAATATTTCTCCATCTAATCCTTCAATTCCTGTCAATTTATAAAGAGCACCAGTTTTAAGGATATAATGATAAATGAGCCAGTTGAGAGCCGTTGTGAAAGTAGAAACAAAAGTTACAGCCAGACCCATGCCTATGGCAGTATCAATTCGTTTTGACAGGGCGATAAAGCTGCACATTCCTAAAAAACCGGAAAATACTATATTATTGGTAAGAACTGCAGCAAACAGAATAACGAGGGGTGATTGATTCATTTTTCACCTCCAACTCTCCGGATTGCATTCATAATCCAGATAAGGATCCCCATAACTATGAACGCCCCACCGGCGGAAGCAAGTCCTCTTGCGTGATAATCCGGATTTGATATTATTGAATAACCAAGAAGCTTTCCGGCACCAAACAGTTCACGAACTGCTGCAATGCTTACTAAAATTAGAGTATACCCCAGCCCTGATGCAATTCCGTCAATAACGGAAAGACCCGGGCCTTCCCGAAGAGCGAACGCTTCTGATCGACCAAGGATAATACAGTTTGTAATAATAAGCCCCACATATGGTCCGAGTTCCCGTGACATTTCAAAATAATATGCCTTGAGCAACTGGTCAAAAACAATAACAAAGGTTGAAATAATAAGCATTTCTATTATCAGACGAACACTGAAGGGAATAATTTTCCGAAGAACGCTCACTGTAAAATTGGTCAGGGCAGTAATACAGATAACTGCAATGCTCATAACAATTGCATTTTTGACCTGAGTGGTCACTGCGAGGGCACTGCAGACACCAAGAACCTGATGAAATATGGGGTTTTCGTACCAGATTCCGTTTGTTAAAATTGTTTTAATTCTGGACATTTTTCATCTCCAGCGCTCTTTTTATAGCTGAAATAACCATTTCCTGGGTTCCACGGCAGCTTTCTGTCGCTCCGGTTATTCCATCAATTTCATTATTATTTGCGGCTTTTCCCCGTGCAATTTTGAAAATTACTTCATTACTACTGGCGCTGGTCCTGACTTTCCGGCCTCTAATCCGGCGATAAAACGCCTCGCTCTCAATTTCTGCCCCGAGACCGGGAGTTTCTTCCTGTTTAGTAATCATAAAGTCCTTTATTACAGTCAAATCATGGTTGAGTGACAAAAATCCTTCCACAGGTCCCCAGAGTCCACGACCTTTCATGGGAACAGCATAAATTGAGCCTTTTCCGGTTCCCGTTTCCCAGAATACCCCAGTCTTTCTTTGCGTTTTGCGAACAGATGTTTTCAAAATTCCTTCAAGTTCGTCGGCGGAAAGGTTTTTGAAACCAAGAACGGAAAGCAAAGCTCTGGATTCAGCAATGAATTGGTTTCTTTTTATTCGGTTTTTTACAAGATGATGAGTAGTTCCTAAAGTGGTGGCACATACTCCAGCGACAATCATTGTAATTACAAATGCTTTTATACCTGAATCAGACATAGGTTTTCTCCTTCAGTTTTCGGAAATGACGACTGCCTGCATCAATAAGAGGAACTACAGCATTCGCAAGAAGGATTGAAAACATTACACTTTCAACAAGGGGCGTAAACCGGCGAAATATGACGACGCAAGCTCCGATGAAGGCGCCATAGATATATTTCGACATTTTTGATGAGGGGCCTGTAACAGGATCTGAAGCCATAAAAAATGCCCCGAGTAAAAGTCCGCCCCCGAAAAATTCAAGGGAAAGAGGCATCATCTTGCCTGCAAAGCCTGCCAGAGCAAAATGAGCAGCAGCAACTGCAGTAAAAAGTGCAAATATTGTTCGCCAGTTAACGACTCGAACAGCAATAAGATATAAACCTCCTGCAATTATGAGAACGGAGCTTATTTCTCCAATACATCCAGCTCGGGGCCCGACAAATAATGTGTGAAAGTCTGCTATGTTGCCGGTTTTGAATAGGGCGAGAGGGGAAGCGGTGGTAATGGCATCAACCCCGGTTCCAACGTATGAAAGAAGGCGACCTGCTGGTTTAAGATATTCCGGGGGACTCACGGCAGCGGGCCACGAGATAAACACGAAAAGACGCCCCACCAGAGCAGGATTAAAGATATTGTTTCCAACTCCGCCGTAGACTTCCTTTCCGAAAATGATACCGAAAACCACCGCAATGGAAAAAATCCACAAAGGAGTGGTAACGGGGAAAATCAGGACGAATAAAATTCCCGTAACCAGAAAGCCTTCGGAAATGGTTTCTTTTCTTGACCAGGCGAAGATACCTTCAACAAGAGCGCCAAGGCCATAAGCTAAGAATAACATTAATGGTACTTTATATCCGTAAAACCAGGTGGAGAGTGCAAGTATTGGCATTGCTGCAATAACAACGGAAAACACGTACCTTTTGGCATTCAGGGCATCTCGAATAAACGGGGCCTGGGCAGCGGCATAATCGGGATCGAATAGTGCGGCATCCACAGCTTCGAAAACAGGATGAATAAATTGAAGAGGACCTGTTTTCGTGCGCTCAGACAATCCGTCTATTGCTTTTCTTAATAATTTGATCATTTTTGATCCTCCGAACGAATTACGCCCTGAAATCGCATAATTTCCGTTGAAAGTTCAATCTTTGCTGGACATACGTAACTGCAAAGGCCGCATCTCATACACCTTTTCAGCCCGAGGTCCTGAGCCTCTTCCAGCGAAGAGGCAAGTGCGGAGGTTTTCCAGAGAATCGAAGGATCCAGACCTGCAGGGCATATCTCACTGCAATAATTGCAATTTATACACATCCTGACTTCCCCTCGCAATCCTGAATGGATTTTTCGCGGTGATTTCGGAACATAAAATGAGGCTACAAGGGGAGAAATACTGTCCCGATCAAACCCTGGTCTTAGAAACTGAAGCATCTCTCTCGACTCCGGATTCTGTATTACCGTGATACTTCGCTGGTGTGGCTGAAGAGTGAATTCACCGCAACCTTCATTTCCCGTAAGAAGTCCTCCACAAATAATTCGATCTTTTTCAGAAACCTCAAGGAACGGATTAACCACGGCCCATTTCGGCATGTGTAAAGTACCGACTTTTTTATGATTATAAACTTCCACATCTGTATAATCTTTAAACTTTTCATTACCCACTAATTGGTGGAGTTTTTTCAAAGTGACATAATCCATTTGAGCATGAGAAATTGCCGTATCCTTAAAACCATAAGGAATCATTTTTTTGCTGAATAGAATTCCCGGGTCTGGCGCCGGGTAAATGTCTGGAAATACAACGACTTTTACTTTTTCATTAAATTCCGGGTTGCCAGCAATCTGAGATTGATTAACCAGCAGATGAATTCTAACTTCGTCCCACCCCAGTTCCTGAAAAACTTCGATTGCATTTTCTGACATTTCCTGGATATCGCCGGAGAATGACTTGCCGCCACCGGGCTGGGTACAGAACAGTGAAATAAAAACATTAGAAGGCATTTTAAATGGATCAAAAGCTCTTCCGGTAACAGGATCGGTTATTTCAAGCCATAACAAACTGCTGATAAATTTTTCACGAAAGTTCCCCGAAAAAAAGTGCCAGTCCGATTCTTTCTTAAACGATATCAGTTTGTTTCGATAATCAACGTTTTTGATTTCTATATCATAAGGTAATGAAAACTGCAGTTCCTGACGAAAACCACTGGAAACTGCAATGGGAGATCCTGATCTGATTTTTTCACCCGGGGCTACTACAATTCGCCGGAATTCAAAACGGGGAGTTGCCAATGCCAAAAGCCCGTCTGTAAAATTTTCTATATTTTCAACTTCTTTCCCCGTAGAAAGTGCAAAATTGAACTTCCTTCCTCCGGAAAGAGATTTAATATGTATAAGATCTGACATTTGGAACCTCAAAATGCTAGTGACTAGTTCGTACCGGAAAAATATGAACTTCCAGATAGAGAATAAACGGTTTTCGACTTGGAAGAATCAGTTTATTGTTCGAATTGGGTGCTTAAAAATATACTATTTTCAGCATCAAACTATATCTTACTAACCCGAAAACGGTATAGATCCATCGTGTCCTGAAATTCAATTTTTGTAAAAATTGAGCAGGTTTACGAAAATATGCCATTCAGAACACTACAATAATTTCAAGGTCTTCATTCTTAATGTCCTGTATCTAAATTTGGTGTAACCTTGAAAACCTTGGTACTACAGGACATTAGCTAGATAATCCCCATAAACTGAAACAAATCAAGTTAAATTCCCAAGTTCCTGTAATTTCTAAAATATCCAATTCTATTATGAGCATATGTCAAATTCATTTTTTTGTAAAAAATAGATATTCTTTTTATTGACAAAAAAAAACAGATAGTGTACCAAAGAAAACGCTAACTATACTGAAATCAGTTTGTTTCAGATAAACAGAAAGGATTCTCATCATGAAGAAAATTTTTGCAATTCTCGCAGTAGCAGCTCTTACCTTCTCCCTTGCAGCATGCAAGAAAGAAAAACCCGCTGACACAACTCCGGACAAAGCCCCCGCTGGCGACACAAAACCCGCTGACGATGGCAAAAAACCCGAAGAAGTAAAGCCCGCAGCAACTACAGATGGCACAGCTGCTAAAGTTGAAGCCCCCAAAGCTGAAGAAAAACCCGCTGGCAAATAATTTAAAAGCGTAAGTTTAAGAGCCACCTGCAAAGGTGGCTTTTTTTTGGCTTTTTTATTGGCTCTGTATATAAATCAACATCTCAAAGTAAGAGGAAATTTGAGTTCAATTGTAATTTTACTTTGATGTTAAATGGTTACGACCTGATCCTGCCCCTGTTTCCTGACTACCTGAGTCCCTGTTAAAAAATTTCAGGCAAACAGGTAATCAGTAGCAGAAACAGGAAAATCAGGTAGTCAATTTCGGCTGCGGAATGCCATATAGGATCTTTTTCCTGAAGTTTTGTTTACCTGGTGTAGGTTCCGGCGCAGACGTCTATCGTCGAGGCAGTGATGTGTGATGGGGCTTCAAGGCACAGCCAACAGATTACTTCCGCTGTTTCCTTTGCTGTGGCAAATCGTTTATTGCAGGATGCTTCCCGGAATGCCTGCTGTCTTGTTTCGGGAATAACCGCCAGCATATCTGTTTCTACGGGTCCTGGTGCCAAACAGTTTACGATAACATTTGAAAGACCCATCTGCTTTGCTACGGTCTTTGATGCATTAATTAAAGCTGCCTTCGTTGCCCCGTACCAGATATCCGGATGACCAACATAGGCCGCTATGGACGCCACATTCACAATTCTGCCACCTCCGGACATGGCCATGCGCCTGCTGCACTCACCCATGAGTTCAACGGGAACGATAAGATTCAGATTAATAATTTCATTTCGCTTTTCAACATTATAGGTAGTGAAGTCCAGCTGGTTCATCAAAGCAGCATTATTCACGAGCAAATCAAAGTTGCCATGCTTATCGAGAAAAACTGCAGGGTCAAAGGGTTTTGAAAGGTCTTCAGAAACAGTCTCAACTCCAGCAATATCAAACTTACTGAAATCCCTCGCCACAGCTGTTACCCGACATCCTTTTTCTTTCAGAATCTTAACTGTTTCATAACCTATTCCACGACTCGCTCCTGTTACAAGTGCACGCATAACGACTCCTTCTCTTAGTTAATGTCCTGTAATACGATCTTTTCAAGTTTACACCAAATTTGGACACAGGACATTAAGAATGAAGACCTTGAAATTATTGTAGTGTTCTGAATAGCATGTTTTCGTAAACATGCTCAATTTTGATAAAAATTGAA